>NZ_JAFLXD010000019.1:0-113464 GCF_019891415.1 Pseudomonas sp. SH10-3B
TGGAAGCCGCCCATGCATAACCATCTGTGGGGAGCGGGCTTGGTATGCCTAGCGGGCATCCTGTGGCGAGCGGGCTTGCCCCGCGTTGGGCCGCGTAGCGGCCCCTGTAAGGTAACCGAGCTGTGTCAGACGGAACTCTGGCGCAGGTTTCAGGGCCGCTCCGCAGCCCAACGCGGGGCAAGCCCGCTCGCCACAACAAGCCCGCTCGCCACAGGTTATTTACCAGACGGTGAGGGACACCATGCATAACCCCTGCGCCCTGATCCCGGTCTACAACCACGAAGGCGCCGTGCCCGCCGTGGTCCACAGCCTGTTGAACAGCGGCCTGCCGTGCCTGTTGGTCGACGACGGCAGCAGCCCGGCCTGCGCAGCGGTACTGGCGCAATTGGCGGACCTGGATAACGTCACCCTGCTGACCCTGCCGAACAATCAAGGCAAGGGCGGCGCGGTGATGGCAGGCTTTCGTGAAGCGGCGCGCCTGGGCTTCAGCCACGCTTTGCAGGTCGACGCCGACGGCCAGCACGACCTGCGCGAAGTCGAGACCTTTATCGACGCATCCCGCAGGCAGCCCAACGCAATCATCTGCGGCTACCCCGAATACGACGAAAGCGTGCCCAAGGGCCGCTTGTACGCGCGTTACCTGACCCACGTGTGGGTGTGGATCAACACTCTGTCGCTGCAGATCCGCGACTCGATGTGCGGCTTTCGCGTGTACCCACTGGCACCGGTGCTGGCCCTGATGGACTCGGCCTACATCGGCACGCACATGGACTTCGACTCCGACATCCTGGTGCGCCTGGCCTGGCGTAACCAGCCGATGCGCTGGCTGCCGACCCGGGTGCATTACCCGGCCGACGGCCTGTCGCACTTCCGCCTGTTCCGCGACAACGTACGCATCAGCGCCATGCACACCCGATTGTTCTTCGGCATGTTGGTGCGTGCACCGCTGATCCTGTGGCGACGGTGGCAGGCATGAACGACAGCACCAAGCATTGGGCCGACCGCGAAGAGCGCGGCAGCTACTGGCTGATGAAATTCACCGCCCTCGCCGCCAAGGTCCTCGGCCGCCGCCTGCTGAGCCCGGTGCTGTATGGCATTGTGTTGTACTTCTTCCTGTTCGGCCGCACCGCGCGCCAGAGCGCCTGGCAATACCAGCAGCGCCTGGCCGACTGGAGCGGGCGCGATGAACTGCGCCCCAGCCACCGCAGAGTCTTCGCCCAGTTCATGGCCTTCGCCGACGCCCTGCTCGACAAACTCGACGTGTGGAACGGCAAGCTGCGCCTGGAACAGATCGAGATCAACGACCCGGCGAAACTGCGCGGACAACTGCGCGGCGAGCGCGGCCAGATGCTGGTCGGCGCACATTTGGGCAACCTTGAAGTGTGCCGCGCGCTGGCGGAAATCGGCGAAAGGGTCACCATGAACGTGCTGGTGCACACCAAGCACGCCGAACGCTTCAACCGCCTACTGGGCGAAGCCGGTGCCACCCACTTGCGCCTGATCCAGGTCAGCGAGCTGGACCCGGCCACCATGCTGCTGCTCAGCCAGCGCCTGGACGACGGCGAGTGGCTGGCGATTGCCGGCGACCGTGTGCCCTTGCATGGCGGGCGCACGGTGCGCGTGGATTTCCTCGGCCATGACGCCGCCTTCCCCCAAGGCCCGTGGCTGCTGGCGGGCCTGCTGAAGTGCCCGGTCAACCTGCTGATGTGCCTGAAACACCAGGGCCGCTATCGCCTGACCATCGAGCCCTTCGCGCAATTGATCGAATGGAAACGCAGCACCCGCGAGCAGGTCATCGCCCTGTGGACCGCGCGCTACGCCGCACGCCTGGGCCAGTTCTGCCTGGAAGCGCCCCAACAATGGTTCAACTTTTACCCTTTCTGGAAGACCGATGACGACGCATCTTGAGCCGGTAACCTTTGGCGAACGCCCCCTGCGCATCGAAGACGTGCTGGCCCTGGCCAACCGTCAGGTGCCTACCCAGCTGCAAAGCGATGCCGCGTATCGCCAGCGCATTGCCAAGGGCGCGCAGTTCCTCGACTCGCTGCTGGACAAGGAAGGCGTGATCTACGGCGTGACCACCGGCTACGGCGACTCCTGCGTGGTCGCGGTACCGTTGCAACATGTCGAGGCCCTGCCCCGTCACCTGTACACCTTCCATGGTTGCGGCCTGGGCAAGTTGCTCGACGCCCAAGCCACCCGTGCGGTGCTGGCGGCGCGCTTGCAGTCGCTGTGCCACGGTGTCTCCGGGGTGCGCGTGGAGCTGCTGGAGCGCCTGCATGGGTTCCTCGAACACGACGTGCTGCCGCTGATCCCGGAAGAGGGCTCGGTGGGCGCCAGTGGTGACCTGACGCCGCTGTCCTACGTGGCCGCGACGCTGTCCGGCGAGCGCGAAGTGCTGTTCCGTGGCGAGCGTCGCCAGGCGGCCGACGTGCACCGCGAACTCGGTTGGGAGCCGCTGGTACTGCGGCCCAAGGAAGCCCTGGCACTGATGAACGGCACCGCGGTGATGACCGGCATCGCTTGCCTGGCCTTTGCCCGTGCCGATTACCTGCTGCAACTGGCCACACGCATCACCGCGCTGAACGTGGTGGCGCTGCAAGGCAACCCGGAACACTTCGATGAGCGCCTGTTCGCCGCCAAGCCACATCCAGGGCAGATGCAAGTCGCCGCCTGGCTGCGCAAGGACCTGGCGATCGACGCGCCGACCGCGCCGCTGCATCGCCTGCAGGACCGCTACTCGCTGCGCTGCGCGCCCCACGTCCTCGGCGTGCTGGCCGACAGCCTGAACTGGCTGCGCTCGTTTATCGAGATCGAACTGAACAGCGCCAACGACAACCCGATCATCGACGCCGAAGAAGAGCGCGTGCTGCATGGCGGGCATTTCTACGGTGGGCATATCGCCTTTGCCATGGACAGCCTCAAGACCCTGGTGGCCAACGTCGCCGACCTGCTCGACCGCCAGCTCGCCCTGCTGGTGGACGTGCGCTACAACCACGGCCTGCCGAGCAACCTGTCCGGCGCACCGGCTGACCGCGCGATGATCAATCATGGCTTCAAGGCCGTGCAGATCGGCACCAGCGCCTGGACCGCCGAAGCGCTGAAAAACACCATGCCGGCCAGCGTGTTCTCGCGCTCCACCGAGTGCCACAACCAGGACAAGGTGAGCATGGGCACCATCGCCGCCCGCGATGCGATCCGCGTGCTGGAGCTGACCGAACAGGTCGCCGCCGCGACCCTGCTCGCCGCCAACCAAGGCGTGTGGCTGCGCGCCCAGGCCGACGACGCCCGCCCGTTGCCGCCGGCTCTGGCGGCCATGCATGCGGAACTGGCCCAGGACTTCCCGCCGGTCATCGAAGACCGTGCCCTCGAAGGCGAACTGCGCCTGTGCCTGCAACGCATCGCCGAGCAACACTGGAGGCTGCATGCGTAGCCCTGGCGTACTGCACAGCGATACCGAAATCCTCGTGCCGTTTTTTGACGTCGACACCATGAACGTCGTCTGGCACGGGCATTACGTGAAGTACCTGGAAGTCGCACGCTGCGCGCTGCTGGACAAGATCGGCCATAACTACACGGCGATGCTCGAAGCCGGCTACGCCTGGCCGGTGATCGACATGCAACTGCGCTATGTGCGCGGTGCGGTGTTCGGCCAGACGATCAACGTGCGCGCCAGCCTGGTGGAATGGGAGAACCGTTTGAAGGTCAACTACCTGATCACCGACCTGGCCAGCGGCGAGCGCTTGACCCGCGCCAGCACCGTGCAAGTGGCGGTAGAGATGGCCAGCCGCGAGATGCAGTTGGCCTCGCCCAAAATATTCACCGACGCCGTCGAAAGGGCCCTGAAATGCTGACCCCGTTCTCTGTAGGAGCGAGCTTGCTCGCGAAGATCGTCAACGATAACGCGGGTTTCCTGATCCCCCGCGGCGCTCTCGGGTTTTTCGCGAGCAAGCTCGCTCCTACAGTGTTGGTGTTGTTTGGTTTTTCGGGGGCGGCACACGCCTTCGACCTGCAACAACTCAGCGACCAACTGGCAAAGCCAACGGTCATTCACGGCAGCTTCATCCAGGAAAAACACCTGCGTGCGCTGCCGCAGCCATTGGTCAGCAAGGGCACCTTCGTCCTGGCCAAGGACCACGGCCTGCTGTGGCTGCTGAAAACCCCGCTGCAACAGGACTACCGCATCAGCGCCCAAGGCATCGCCCGCCGTGACGCCAACGGCTGGCAGCTGCTGCCGAACAAGAGCGCCGGTGCCGAACAGAACCGTCTGTTCCTCGCCGTGCTCCAGGGCGACAGCAGCGGCTTGCAGCGTGACTTCGAGCTGCAACTGCAAGGCGAAGCCCAGCAATGGAAACTCACGCTGATCCCGCGTTCACTGCTGCTCAAGCAGGTATTCACCCAGATCAATATCGACGGCGGTGAGCTGGTACACACCATCGAACTGCTGGAAACCCAGGGCGACAGCACCGTACTGCGCATGCAGGACAGCACCGCCAGCCAGCCGTTGAGCGACGCGGAGCAACACGATTTTGCCCAGTGAGCGCCTGTTACCGCGCCTGTTCCTGATCCTGCTGGTGGCCGTGCTGGCCCTGGCCGGCTGGCAGTGGCGCCACGGCGCACCGCTGTCGGCCAACCTGATGGAGCTGGTGCCAGGCAGTACGCCGGACGCCTTGGAGTTGCAAGCCGAACAGCGCATGCAGGAACCGCTCAACCGCGAAATGCTGGTGTTGGTGGGGCACGCCGATCGCCAGCAAGCGGTGGCCGTGGCGCAGCAATTGGGCGAACGCTGGCAGGCCAGCGGCTTGTTCGAGAAGGTGCAGTGGAACCTGCAAGCTGACCTGCCGGCGCTGCGTGAGCAGTTGCTGCGCGGACGCCTGGCGATGCTCTCGGCCAAGGACCGCGAACAGCTGATCGACCACCCCGACGCGTTCATTCAGCAACGGGTGCAGTCGCTGTTCGACCCCTTCACCGGCTTCAGCCTGGTGCCGAGCCAGGACGATTGGCTGGGCCTGACCGGGCGCATCCAGAACAGCCAGCCGCAACACGGTTCGGTGCAACTGGACATCGGCAGCGGCGCCTTGATCGCCGATGCCGACGGCAAGAGCTGGGTGCTGCTGCGCGCGCGCACCACCGGCAACGCCTTCGACATGAAACTGCCGATGCAAGTGGCGGATTTGCTCCAGGCCAGCCGCGCGCAGGCCAGCGAACACGGCGCGCAATTGCTCGCCGCCAGCGGTTTGCTTTACGCCGCGAACGGCCAGCAGCAGGCCACGCGGGAAATTACCTGGGTCGGCGGTGGCGCCACCGTCGGTATCCTGCTGTTGCTGTTGCTGGCGTTCCGACGCTGGCGAGTGCTGTTGGCGTTTGTACCGGTGCTGGTGGGCATGCTGTTTGGTGCCGTCGCGTGCGTGGCGCTGTTCGGCCATATGCATGTGATGACCCTGGTGCTCGGCTCCAGCCTGATCGGCGTCGCGGTGGATTACCCGCTGCACTACCTATCGAAAAGCTGGAGCATGAACCCCTGGCGCAGTTGGCCGGCATTGCGTCTGACGCTGCCAGGACTGAGCCTGAGCCTGGCCACCAGTTGCATCGGCTACCTGGCGCTGGCCTGGACGCCGTTTCCGGCCTTGACGCAGATCGCGGTGTTCTCCGCTGCGGGCCTGGTCGGCGCCTACCTGTCAGCGGTGTGCCTGCTGCCGGCGCTGCTCAAGGGCGTCGAGCTGCGCCCGGCGCAGTGGCCGCTGCGCATTGCCGAATGCCTGTGGCTGGTGCGTGCCTCTTTGCTCAAGCGTGTGCCGAGTTCGGTGCTGCTGGTCTGGGTGCTGCTGTTTTGCGCCGGCGGCCTGTGGCAACTGAACAGCAAAAACGATATCCGCCAGTGGATCGGGGCGCCGCCGCAACTGCTGCAAGAGGCACAGTCCGTGGCGCGCATCACCGGCTTCCAGCCCACCAGCCAGTTCTTCCTGGTGCGCGCCGACAATCAACAGCAGTTGCTGGAGCGTCAGGCCGCCCTCGGTCAGCGCCTGGATCAGTTGGTGAATATGGACAAGCTCCAGGGTTACCTGGCGCTCAACCAACTGGTCAGCCTGCCCGCCGAACAGCAGCAACTGCGCGATGCCCTGAGCACACTCCCACAGCATTGGCAGCCGCTGTTGGACCTTGGCGTGCCCGCCAGCGCCCTGCAAGCCGAAGTCGCGCAACTGCAAGCGCTGCCCACCGAAGACATCGACGCTGCGCTGATAGGCCCCTTGGCCGAACCCTGGCGCACGCTGTGGCTCTGCCCGGTGGACGGCGGTGTGGCGGCCATGGTCAGCCTGCAAGGCTTGAACAACCCGGCGCTGCTGCGGGTGCAAGCCGTGGACCTACCCGGCGTGCAGTTGGTCGATCGCCTCGGTGATTTGAACCGTGTGTTCGCCGACACGCAGATCAGCGCCGCCGAATTGAAGTTGATGTCGTGCGTACTGATCGTGCTGTTGCTGATCCTGCCGTTCGGCTTTGGCGGGGCCTTGCGCATCGTCGCCCTGCCACTGCTGGCGGCGCTGTGCAGCCTGGCCAGCCTGGGTTGGCTGGGCCAGCCGTTGACCCTGTTCAGCCTGTTCGGGTTGCTGCTGGTCACGGCCATCAGTGTCGACTATGCGATTTTGATGCGCGAACAGATCGGCGGCCCTGCTGTCAGCCTTTTAGGGACATTGCTGGCAGCGTTGACGACCTGGTTGTCGTTCGGCCTGCTGGCGGTGTCCAGCACCCCGGCAGTGAGTAATTTCGGCCTGTCGGTCAGCCTGGGCCTGGCATTCAGCTTTATGCTGGCGCCTTGGGCCGGCCAACGGAAACACGCCTCATGAATGTAATTATCGCCAAAGCGGCAAGGAGCCCTCGTGCCCATAGTTGAAATGGAACGTCGCCAGGTCGTGGTAATTGGTGCCGGGCCATCCGGCGCGATTGCCGCCGCACTGCTCAAACGCAAAGGGCATGATGTATTGATCATCGAGCGCCAGCATTTCCCGCGCTTCTCGATCGGCGAAAGCCTGCTGTCGCACTGCATCGATTTCATCGAGGAAGCCGGCATGCTCGATGCCGTGAACGCGGCGGGTTTCCAGGTAAAAACCGGTGCCGCGTTCGCCTGGGGCGAGCGGTATAGCGCGTTTGATTTCGGTGACACCTTCAGCAACGGCAAGCCGACCACCTTCCAGGTGCAGCGCGGCGAGTTCGACAAGTTGCTGGCCGATCAGGCAGCCCAGCAAGGCGTCGACATCCGCTACGGCGAAACCATCGTCGGCGTGGATTTCTCCGGTGAGTGCCGCTACCTGCATGTGCGCCGCGAGAACGGCAGCGAGTACCACATCAAGGCCAAGTTCGTGCTCGATGCCAGCGGCTACGGCCGTGTGCTGCCGCGCCTGCTCGACCTGGAGGCGCCGTCGAATTTCCCGCTGCGCCAGGCGGTGTTCACCCACGTTGAAGACCGCATCGAACACCCAGGCTTTGACCGCACCAAGATCCTGGTGACCACGCACCCTACGAAGCGCGACATCTGGTTCTGGACCATCCCGTTCAGCAACGGTCGCTGCTCGGTGGGTGTGGTTGCGGCCAAGGAGCATTTCGACGGCCGCGACAGCGACCTCGACGCTTGCCTGCGGGGTTTTATCTATGAGACCCCAAGCCTGTCCGGTGTGCTGCGCCACGCTGTGTGGGATACCCCCGCGCGCACCATCGGCGGCTACTCGGCCAACGTCAAAACCCTGCACGGCCCCGGCTTTGCGCTGCTGGGCAATGCGGCGGAATTCCTCGACCCGGTGTTCTCCTCCGGCGTGACCATCGCCATGCGTTCGGCGAGCATGGCCGCCGGCGTGCTGCATCGTCAGCTCAAAGGCGAGACCGTAGACTGGCAAACCGAGTTTGCCGAGCCGCTCAAGCGCGGTGTCGACACCTTCCGTTGCTACGTCGAAGGCTGGTACGCCGGTACATTCCAGGATGTGATTTTCCACCCCGGCAGCGCGCCGGAGATCCGCCGGATGATCAGTTCGATCCTCGCCGGCTATGCGTGGGACGAGCGCAACCCGTTCGTCAGCGAGCCCAAGCGGCGGTTGCGGATGTTGTCAGAAATTTGTGCAGGGGATGCCGCGTGAGCAGTCGCTACTTAAGCAAGAACTACGTTGAAGAAACCAAGTTCGGCTTCTGGTTCCTACGCAGCCACACCTGGCAGCACCACGTGTTGCGCGTGGCGATCAATGACTTGCGCAGCCGCTTCAGCGAGCCGCTGCCCGTCGCCCCGGTGCTGCTGGACGCGGGGTGCGGCCAGGGCAAATCCTTCAAGTTGCTGCAACAGGTGTTTGCGCCTTCCCGCCTGATCGGCCTGGATGCCGACCCGCACAGCCTGGAACTGAGCCGCCAGGAAGCCGCTCGCCAAGGCCTGGATGTGGAGCTGATCGGCAGTGACTGCGCCACCCTCGACGTGCCGGATGCCAGTGTCGATATTCTCTTCTGCCACCAGACCTTCCATCACCTGGTTGAACAGCAACGCGCGCTGACCGAGTTCTACCGGGTGCTCAAGCCGGGTGGTTACTTGCTGTTTGCCGAGTCCACTGAAGCCTATATCGACACCTGGGTCATTCGCTGGCTGTTCCGCCACCCCATGCATGTGCAGAAAAGCGCCGAAGCGTACCTGCAGATGCTCCGCGAACAGGGCTTTGAGTTCGGCCCGCAAAACGTTTCGTACCCGTACCTGTGGTGGAGCCGCTCCAGCGATTTCGGCCTGCTGGAGCGCTGGGGTTTGCGCAAGGCGCCGCCGGTGGGCCAACGCGAAGAAACCCTGGTCAATTGCGTGGCGCGCAAACCCCTGGCGAGTACCGCAGCATGATGCGCCTGCTGTTGATGGGTTGCCTGTTGCTGCTCAGTGCCTGCGCCAGCCAGCCACCGCTGCCGGAAAAAACCCCGGCCCTGGCGCTGCCCATGCAATTGCATGTGCAGCGCCTGGAAGGTGCCCAGAGCCAGGACTGGCTGCTGGTGATCCAGCGCGAAGGCGCGGGCATTCGCTGGTCGATGATGGACCCGCTGGGCATTCCCCTGGCCCGGCAAAAGCTGATCAATGGCCAGTGGCAGGCCGATGGCTTGCTGCCGCCCAACCCTCAGGCGCGTGAACTGTTCGCGGCCTTGCTGTTTGCCCTGGCCTCGGCGGATGACCTGCGCGCGCTGTACCCCAGTGCCCAGGCGATGGACCTCACGCGCACGTTGCCGGGGCGTTGGCAGATCGTCTATCAGTCTTCGCAGGTGTTCAGCGTGAACATCAGCGGGCAGCCGTTGAGCTACCGCATCACGCCGCTCGGGGCTGCGCCATGACCGCCTATCTCAATGCCCTCGGGGTGATCTGCGCCCTCGGCCGTGGCCAGGCGCACGTCAGCCGCAACCTGTTTGCCGGTGACTGTTCCGGCATGCGCGCCGAAAGCGGCTGGGTGCCGGAACGTGTGTTGCCGGTGGCCGGTGTGCACGGCGAATTGGCGACGATCCCGCCCGAACTGGGCCAGCAAAGCAGCCGCAATAATCAGTTGCTGCTGGAAGCGGCGTTGCAGATCGAGGGCGAGATTCGCCTGGCGATCCAACACTACGGCGCGGCGCGGGTCGGCATTGTGCTGGGCACCAGCACCTCGGGCATCGACGAAGCCAGCCGCGGCATCGCCCAGTACCTGCGCGACAAGCACTTCCCCGGCGACTACGACTACCAGCAACAGGAACTCAGCGCACCGGCAAATTTCCTCGCCGACTGGCTGCAACTGAGCGGCCCGGCCTATGTGATCTCCACCGCCTGTACGTCCAGCGCCCGTGCGCTGATGAGTGCCCAGCGCCTGCTCGACCTGGGCGTCTGCGATGCGGTGATCTGCGGTGGCGTGGACAGCCTGTGCAAGCTGACCCTCAATGGGTTCAGCGCGCTGGAAGCGGTGTCCAACGAGCGCTGCAATCCGTTTTCGGTGAACCGCAACGGCATCAATATCGGTGAAGCAGCGGTGCTGTTCCTGATGACTAAAACGCCTGCAGCGATCGCCCTGTTGGGCAGCGGTGCGAGTTGCGACGCACACCATATCTCCGCGCCGGAACCCACCGGCAAAGGCGCCTTGCAGGCGATGCGCAAGGCCTTGGCCAGCGCGAAGCTTGCGCCCGAGCAGATCGGCTACCTGAACCTGCACGGCACCGCCACCCAACACAATGACGCCATGGAAAGCCTGGCCGTCGCCAGCCTGTTCCCCGAAGGCGTGGCCTGCTCGTCGACCAAACCCATGAGCGGCCACACCCTGGGCGCGGCCGGCGCGCTGGAAGCCGCGTTCTGCTGGCTGAGCCTGGCCCACGGCCGGGTGCCGCCCCATGTGTGGGACGGCCAGGCCGACCCCACGCTGCCCGCCTTACGATGGGCACACAGCGGCGAAACCCTGGAAAAACCCTGCCTGATGAGCAACTCGTTTGCCTTCGGCGGCAACAACGTCAGCCTGATTATCGGAGAGGCCCCATGACCGATTGGCCACTCGCCGAACTGCTGCCCCATGCGGGCGACATGATCCTGATCGACCAGGTGCTGTCGTTCGATGAAGAGCAGATCCACACCCTTATCACCGTCAAGCCTGGCGGCCTGTTCAACCGCCCTGACGGCAGCCTGCCGGCGTGGGTCGGGATCGAGCTGATGGCGCAGAGCGTCGCTGCCTATGCCGGCTGCCGCGCGCGTCAAAAGGGTGAAGCGGTGGAACTGGGCTTCCTGCTCGGCACACGTAAGTTCGAGTGCAATGTGGAGCACTTCCCGGCGGGCGCCGAGTTGCGCATCCACGGCCTGCGCTCCCTGGAAGACGACAACGGCATGGGTGTGTTCGAATGCCACCTGACCGGTGACGGTATCCAGGCCAGCGCACGCCTGAATGTATTTCGACCGCCCCAGGCGGCCAACTATTTAGATGAATCGAAGGACGAAACGCCATGACTGAATCCGTACTGGTCACCGGCTCCAGCCGTGGCATCGGCCGCGCCATTGCCCTGCGCCTGGCCCAGGCCGGGCATGACATCGTGCTGCATTGCCGTAGCGGTCACGCCGAAGCCTGCGCGGTACAGGTCGAGATCGAGGCCTTGGGCCGCCAGGCGCGGGTGCTGCAATTCGACGTGGCGGACCGCGCCGCGTGCAAGCAAATCCTTGAAGCCGACGTGGAGCAACACGGGGCTTATTACGGCGTGGTACTCAACGCCGGCCTGACCCGCGACGGCGCCTTCCCGGCCTTGTCGGAGGACGATTGGGACGTGGTGATGCGCACCAACCTCGATGGTTTCTACAACGTGCTGCACCCGGTGATGATGCCGATGATTCGTCGTCGCGCGGCCGGGCGTATCGTCTGCATCACCTCGGTGTCGGGGTTGATCGGCAACCGTGGCCAGGTCAATTACAGCGCCTCCAAGGCCGGCCTGATCGGCGCGGCCAAGGCCCTGGCCATCGAGTTGGGCAAGCGCAAGATCACCGTCAACTGCGTCGCCCCCGGTTTGATCGACACCGCCATGCTGGATGAAAACGTACCGGTGGAAGAACTGATGAAGATGATCCCGGCGCAACGCATGGGCACCCCGGAAGAAGTTGCCGGCGCGGTAAATTTCCTGATGTCGGCCGAAGCCGGCTATATCACGCGCCAGGTTTTGGCCGTGAACGGAGGCCTGTGCTGATGAAGCGCGTCGTCGTTACCGGCATGGCCGGCATGACCTCCCTGGGCAGTGACTGGGAGACGATCTCGGCCAACTTTCGCGCCAACCGCAGCGGCATCCGGCGCATGGACGAGTGGGAGCGTTTTACCGAACTGAACACGCGCCTGGCCGGGCCGATCGACGACTTCGTCGTGCCCGCCCACTGGACCCGCAAGCAGCTGCGCAGCATGGGCCGCGTCTCGCGCCTGGCGGTGTGGGCGGCGGAGCAGGCGTTGCAGGACGCGGGTTTACTCGGTGACGAGTCGATCAAGGACGGGCGCATGGGCGTCGCTTGCGGCTCATCCACCGGCAGCACCGACGAGATCAAGGCCTTCGGCAATATGCTGCTGAACTCGGTGGCCGAGGGGCTCAATGCCAACTCCTACGTGCGCATGATGCCCCACACCACGGCGGCGAATATCAGCATCTTCTTTGGCCTGACCGGGCGGCTGATCCCCACGTCCAGTGCGTGCACCAGCGGCAGCCAGGGCATCGGCTATGCCTACGAGGCGATCAAGTTCGGCCGCCTGCCGTTGATGCTTGCCGGCGGCGCCGAAGAACTGTGCCCCACCGAAGCCATGGTGTTTGACGCGCTCTACGCCACCAGCCTGAAGAACGATGCACCGCAAACCAGCCCACGCCCCTACGACAGCGGCCGCGATGGCCTGGTGATCGGCGAAGGCGGCGGCATGCTGGTGCTCGAAGAGCTGGAGCACGCACTGGCGCGGGGTGCGCATATCCATGCCGAGATCGTCGGTTTCGGCAGCAATGCCGACGGCCAGCACACCACCCGCCCGGAACAGAAAACCATGCGCCGCGCCATGGAACTGGCCCTGGAAGATGCGGGCCTGGAGCCTGCCGCCATTGGCTACGTAAACGGTCACGGCACCGCCACCGACCAGGGCGACATCGCCGAAACCCAGGCCACCAGCAGCCTGTTCGGCAGCCGCATGCCCATCAGCTCGCAGAAAAGCTTCCTCGGCCATACCTTGGGTGCGTGCGGGGCGCTGGAATCGTGGTTCAGCATCGAGATGATGAACCGCGACCAGTACGTGCACACCTTCAACCTGGACTCAGTCGACCCGCAATGCGGCGAGCTGGATTACCTGCAGGGTGAATTTCGCGAGATGCACCACGACTACGTGATGAACAACAACTTTGCCTTTGGCGGCGTCAACACTTCGTTGATCTTCCGCCGCTGGTCCTGACTTTTTAATCGATTGGAGAATACGGAATGTCTTCCTTGCTACGCGTCACCCTGATTACCCTGGCCCTGCTGGTCACCGCCGGCTGCACCACCAAGCCGGTCCTCAACACCCAGCACGACCTGCCGGCCGACGCTCAGGTCAGCGAAGAAAAAATGAAAAAGGTGATCGTCAACGCCCTGCAAAAACGCGATTGGACAGTGCAACGCCTGAGCCCGCAACTGGTACAGGCCGAAATCACCGTGCGCAACCAGTACTACGCGGCCATCGACATCCGCTACACCCGCAACAGCTACGCCATCACCTACCGCGACAGCCGCGAGTTGGGCTACAAGGACGGCAAGATCCATCGCAACTACAACCGCTGGGTGAACAATCTGGACAGCGACATCATGGCGGGATTGCGCAGCAATGGCGTGAGTGGTGAGGCAGGGTCGGCAGCGCAGTTGTTTGAGCAGACGGGAACGTCGAAGTAAAACCAAGGCCGGGCACATCCTCTGTGGCGAGCGGGCTTGCCACAGAGAGCCCGTTGGCGGTGAGTTATTGCACTGCCTTGCGCGTCAACAACTCCACAAACGCCTGCGCCATCGGCGTTTGTGCGCCTTTGCGTTGCACCAGCCATACCGCCGTCACCGCCTCCTGATCCAACAAGGTGCGATAGACCACGCCATCGATCCGTATCCGTTGGTACGACGCCGGCAGCACCGACACGCCCAAGCCCGCCGCCACCAACCCGATAATCGTCATCGCCTCCCCCGCTTCCTGGGCGAAGTGCGGGCTGAAGCCGGCATCACGGGCCAGATTGAGCAGTTGGGCGTACAGGCCACTGCCGTAGGTGCGAGGGAAAAATACAAACGGTTCCTGCGCCAGTTGCGCCAGGTGCAGGCCACGTTCACTGCCCTCCACTAAGGGGTGGTCAGCGTTTAATACGGCAACCAGCGGTTCGCGCATCAGCTCAATCACATTCAATGAGTCCGGCAGCGGCAGCGGACGCATCAGCCCAACCTGGATCGACTCATCCACCAGCGATTCGGCCACTTCGGTGCTGCTCATTTCCTGCAGGTTCAGGTGCACCGCCGGGAAGGCTTGGCGAAACGCGAAGATCGCCTGCGGAATCGTGGAGTTGAACGGCGCCGACGAGGTGAAGCCAATCTTTAATTCGCCCAGTTCCCCCAACTGCGCACGACGCGCCACGTCTGCCGCCTTGTCGACCTGGGCCAGCACCAGCCGCGCCTCGTGCAGGAACAGGCGCCCGGCCTCGCTCAGCTCGACCCGACGATTGGTACGCTCAAACAAGCGCGCGCCCACCTCCTGCTCCAGCGCCTGGATCTGCTGGCTCAACGGCGGTTGCGAGATGCCCAGCACCTGCGCGGCGCGGCCAAAGTGCAGTTCTTCGGCAACGGCAATGAAGTACCGCAGGTGACGTAGTTCCATGCCAGCCTCATTAGGTCGTAAAAGCTATCAAACGGGTCGAACAATATATTGGAAAGAATCATTAGGCAGCTATATTCTTTTTCCATTGCCGGTCCTGGCAGGCTTTCCCTCCCCGAGGTCCCCGTGAAATCTGCTGTCGCTCCACTCGCCCAAGAAGTACCACCTACCGCCCTGGATGAGGTGGTAGCGCAGCTCAATGACGCGTACATCGAAAAAGGCACACCGATGTTCATGCGTACGGTGCTGGCGCTGTTCTCCGGCGGCTTTGCCACGTTTGCCCTGCTGTATTGCGTGCAGCCGATGATGCCGGCGCTGTCCCACGAGTTTTCGATCAATGCAGCGCAGAGCAGTCTGATCCTGTCCGTGTCCACGGCGATGCTGGCGCTGGGTTTACTGATTACCGGGCCGATTTCCGACACCCTGGGGCGCAAGCCGGTGATGGTCGCCGCGTTGTTCTGCGCCGCGCTGGCAACCATCGCCAGCGGCTTGATGCCGTCCTGGGAAGGGATCCTGCTGATGCGTGCGCTGGTGGGCCTGTCCCTGAGCGGCCTGGCTGCCGTGGCGATGACGTACCTGAGCGAAGAGATCCACCCCCAGCACATCGGCCTGGCGATGGGCCTGTATATCGGCGGCAACGCCATCGGTGGCATGAGCGGGCGCCTGATCATTGGCGTACTGATCGACTTCGTCAGTTGGCACACCGCAATGCTGATCATCGGCGCCCTGGCGCTGATCGCCGCCACGGTGTTCTGGAAGATCCTCCCCGAATCGCGCAACTTCCGCGCCAGCAGCCTAAAGCCCCGCAGCCTGGTGGATGGCTTCGTCATGCATTTCAAGGACGCGGGCCTGCCGTGGCTGTTCCTTGAAGCCTTCCTGCTGATGGGCGCGTTTGTGACGCTGTTCAACTACATCGGCTATCGCTTGCTGGCCGATCCGTATGACCTGAGCCAGGCCGTGGTCGGCCTGCTGTCGCTGGTGTACCTCTCGGGCATCTACAGCTCGGCGAAAATCGGCTCCCTCGCTGACCGCCTCGGCCGCCGCCGCGTACTGTGGGCCACCATCGTGCTGATGCTCGCCGGCATGGCCCTGACCCTGCTTACCCCACTGTGGCTGGTGGTGCCGGGCATGTTGATCTTCACCTTCGGCTTCTTCGGCGCCCACTCGGTGGCCAGCAGCTGGATCGGTCGCCGCGCGGTCAAGGCCAAGGGGCAGGCGTCATCGCTCTATCTGTTCTGCTACTACGCCGGGTCGAGTATTGCCGGCACGGCGGGCGGGTTCTTCTGGCACTTTGCCGGGTGGAACGGAATTGGCGCCTTTATCGTGGCGTTGTTGCTGGGCGCGTTGCTGGTGGCGTTGAAGCTGGCCAAGTTGCCGCCCCTCGCGCGCACCTGAGGACGTGTCGTCTCAAGGCTCTGTACCTTGAACGACATCCGCGCCATCACCCGCTTGCCACGCCGTTCATGCAATACCACCGCGCCGATATGCAAGACCAGCATCAGCAACAACAGCGCGCACGACCCTACGTGCACCTGGGTGTACCAGGCGATGGCCGCCGGATCGCTTTCGAACGGCGCAATGGAGAACAGGTTAAAGACATTGATCGGCCGATCCATCATCAGCACACCGGTCACCAATACCACTGCCAACACCAGATACATGGCCTTGTGAACCAATAGCGCCATGTACTCCTGCAGCGAGCGCCGGATGGAAAAATCCAGGCCGTGAGAGAAGGAGCAATACACCCGTAGGACAAATACCGGGATGTACAACGTGGTCAACGACACATTAAAGAACCCCACCCACGCCTTGACCGAAGCGGGGACGGTAAATACGGCCACATAAAAACCAGACAACAGTGACCAAAGGATGATCACAGCCGAAACCCAATGCAGGAGTTTCTGGCTGATCGAATAATCAGAAGTTTTCATTTCGCTAACACCTGTCAATTAACACTTATCCGGCGAGTAAATTCGCGGCGGATTCTTGACGAAATACATCCCTAACACCGTAGGAAAAATCCCAAAAACTACCGAGATGGCGACGTAAGCGCGTAAAGCCATCTCATCGATAGACCGTGCGTCGGCACGCGAGCCCTAGAGCAATACGCGTGCTTCGAGCTGCTGGTCGCGCTTTTCCAGACTCAACACGTGCAGGGCAATACCTTCACGCTCCAGGTCGGCGAGCCAGTCCAGCAGTCTGTGCGCGTCGGCGAGGAGGGTAATGCGCACCTGGTCGCTGTCGACGTCCATCTGTTGAATGTCCAGGCCTGCCGCCGCCGCTCGCGCGCTGATACGTGCAGCCAATGGCTGGGTAGAAACCGTCGCCGAGGGTTGCGGTTGGGCGCTCTGCACGCGCCGTGCGAGGGCCAGTTGCTGCTGATAATGGCGCTCGGCAACGACCAAGCGTTGTTGGGTGGGCTGCCACAGCCATGCATAGGACAGTCCGCCAAGCACCAGCAACGCCATGCCGGTGAGCAGGTAACGTTCCCGCGCGCTGAGGCCTTTCCAGGCCTGGAGCACTGACTTAATCCGCGCGTTCATCATGACTCCTCCAGCATCAACACCGCCTGAACCCGGTTCCCGTCCTTGCTAGCACTGCCGATGCGCACTGGCATGCCGCTCTGCTGCCCACGCTCACGCAGTTGTTCCAAGGCGTTGAAGCTGGCCGCCGTCAATTGCACCTTCCAGCCATCGCCGGCACGAAAATCAATGCGTTGTACATCGATATCCCCACCGCCGATCACCTGCTCGGTCAGGCGGACCAAACGTGCAAGCGCTGTGGTTGGAGCATTCGCCCCTTGCGCCTGCATGGCATCGAGCTGGGCCCGGAGGTCGACGATACGGGTCTGCTGTGGGTACAGCGCTTGAAAACGCTGCAGACTTTGCTCATGCAGCTGTCGCGCCTGCTCGTTGAGTGTATGGATACGCACCTGCTTGAAGCTCACATCCAGGATAAAAATCAGGCTCGCCGCGAGGATAACGGTTGACCACGGCCAGGCTCGCCGGGCTCGCCCGAACTCACCTTGCAACATGTCGATGGAGTCGCCGCGCCCGCCCCACAATGCCGCTTCGATCAGTAGCAGGCTGGCGGGCTCATCCAGCCAGTCCACCGGCTCGCCGAGCATGGGTTCAAGCGCCTTGAGCGCCTGCTCGCCAAGTGCCAGGCGCACATTGCCGCCCACCACGCGCCGGTCGTACCAGCGGATGGCGGCCGCGCTGTCGTCGGGCAATAGATCGGCATCCACCTGCACGCTGACCACTTGAATACCCAACGCCACCATTAATTGCAGCAGTGCGGTGAAACGCGCTTTATCGGTGACGAGCGCCGGATAACCCCCCTTGCGGTCACGACGGCCGACACACACATGCACCCCATCCAGGTCTTCACCCAGTTGCGCCTCAATCGCGAAGGCAATCGCCTGGGCACTCGGTCGTCGTTTTGACGGCCAGGGTTCAGTACGCAACGCACTGCACATCTCCATCGGCAGCAACAGATGGACAGGTTGCCCTGCCAGGCTCTGCGCCGCCTCGATCAACGCCATCCGTTGATTGTCACCCGGAGCCCGCCACAGGCAGCAGGGCCACTGGGCAGAGGGCGCGACGAGACCTTCGGGGCTCAAATGAAGCCAGGTTTTCATAAAGCGATCTCACTTGAAGTCGGAGGTAGGAAACGTCGCTGCACCACACGCCAACGCCCGGTCTTGCGCTCATGTTCAACTTCGCTGGCCATACGCAGTTGGCTGGTGCCCTGGCGCACATCGACACTCACGCGAAACCAGCGACAGCCGATGCCCAGCCCCTGACTGCTAAGCCCCAGGCCGGCGACCAACGGCTCATGGGTAAATGCCTGGGCGCTGGCATAACCGTCGTCGGGACGTTGTTTGATCAACGCTTCGGCGGTCGCCATGGACATGCCCTCAAGCGCCGCCAGCACCGGTGCCGGTGCGGTGTTGATATTCAACGCAGCATCCCTGGGCAACACCGCCACCCAGGGCTCCAGCCTGCGCAGGAATTCGTGACTGATGCCCGGCAACACACGTAACTGGCTCAGCTCCTGCACGGTAGCGTTGGCCGACAGCTCCAACGTGGGCAGTGCCAGGGACTCGAGCAAGCGTGACCAGCGCTGCCGGACCACCTCATCCACTTGCCCTTCACCCAGCAACGCATTGATGTTGAATCGGCCGCAGAGGTCTTCGATATGCACGCGGACCTGCGCGCCGTCGGTCTCGAAAGGCCAACGCAGATGGGCCCAGTCCTGGCCTGGATGCACCTTCCGCGGCAGGTCGACGTTGGCCGCCAGGGTCACCTTGGCCCAGGCCTCCGCCGCCAGTGCCCATTGCCGAAGCTGCAACTGGTGCAGCTGGCGCGCGCTGCTTTGCAGCATCAGGTGATGGCTGCGCAGCATGCCCGCCGTCAATAACAGCGCCAGGCTCATCACCAGCAACACGCTCAGCAACGCGACACCGCGCTGACGGCGCCTCATGGATGCGCCTGGGGGAACAGCCATACACGCCGTATCCGCTCGAATTGGCCGGTAGTCAGTACCATTTCCAGCGCCTGTGGTGGCGTCGCCGCCGCGCCACGACCTAGCGGCCACAGCGCACTCCAACCGGTCTCAGGGTCAAACAAGCGCCAGCTCAACGCCTCCACATCCGTAAGCAGTTTCTGCCGCTCGACCGTGTGCGACTCCAACCCTCGGCTTTCACGCCAGAGCACGCGGTTGTCGAGGCGATAGAGCACTTGCTGACGCTCACTGCGCGGCACGTCATGAGGGTTGCGCCAGTTGCTGCGCACCCACTGCAAGCTGGCGGGACTGAGCACCATGACCGATGACGCCACCTGCAGCGCATCCCGCTCGATTACGCCGAGCGCCCGTTGCAGACGGCGCAGCGCTTGCTCGTGGCTGGCCAAGCCCTGCTGCGAGCGGACGGTGGTATCGAACATGCGCCAACTGGCCAACCCCAACAGGGCAAAGATGGCCAACGCGATAACCAGTTCCAGCAGGGTAAAGCCGCGCTGTTTATTCATTTGCGGCGGGCATCCAACTGCTGGTGCGGTAGATCGGTTGATCACTGTCGGGGCGCTTGACGCTGATATCGACCTTGAGCATGCGCGGGTCATCGCCAGCCGTAATGGTCTGCTCGACCAGCCAATCACGCTGGCCAAACTGCCGGAGCACTTGTTGCCGACCGGGTGAAACCGCCTGCAAGCGCAGCTCGCTCAGTTGGTTATCCGCCAGCCATGCACCTTGCATTTGCTCCTTCACTCGCGCGCTTTGTCGCAATGCATAGTGGTTGGCCGAGATCACTGCGGCCGCCAACGTGGCAAAAATCGTCAGGGCAATCATGACTTCCAGCAGGGTGAACCCTTTTGCTGTCGCGATACGCTTGCGACGTTGCTTACCCTTCAATCCACGGCTCCCCCGCGCCATCACTGACCAGGCTCAGCCACGTCTGTTCCGACGATGCGAAGGACAACACAAACGCGCTGATTTCATCGTTGCTGAGCATCAGCAGCTGCGGCACGGTACCGTCCAGGTTCAGCTGCAACCCTTCCTGCTGGAGATTCAAGTGCAGGCCCTGCGGCAACCGGCGCGCGGCACCCAAGGGCTGCCAACCCTCGTGTTCAAGGCGCATCACCCGATACTCGCCGGGCTGTATTCGCACACCGTATTCACGTCCTTCAAGCACGGCTTGCTCACGCAACTGCAGGATCAGTTGCAGCAACTGGTCGGCTTCCTGACGCGCCTGGCGCCCTGGGCTGTTACCGGTCGCCAGGCTGACGACGCCGAGTACAACGCCGATCAACGCGATCACCACCATCAACTCCAGCAGGGTAAATCCACGGCTCTTTCTAGGCATTCGATCAACCTCCCCAATTGCCGATATCCGCCGCGTGGCCTTCGCCACCCGCTACACCGTCGGAACCCAATGAGTAGAGGTCATAGCCGCCATTGGCGGCGCGTGCGCCAGGTTTGAGGTATTGGTAGGGCGTGCCCCAAGGGTCCACCGGCAAACCCTTGAGATACCCCTGGGGGTTCCAGTTCCTGGCGGGCGGTGTGCCTGTCGGGCGCTGGACCAAGGCTTCCAGGCCTTGCTGGGTCGAAGGGTAGTCAGCGTTGTCGAGACGGTACATTTCCAGGCTGGTGGCGATCGCCTGGATGTCGGTCCTGGCTGCCGTGACTTTGGCCTGATCGGGTCGACTCATGAATTGCGGCACCACGATGGCGCCAAGCACACCGATGATGACCACCACGACCATGATTTCAATCAGCGTAAAGCCACGTTGGCCTTTGGGCATTTTGTGCATTCAGTTCACCAGTTGGTTGAGGCTGAGAATCGGCAACAGGATCGCCATGACGATCAGCAGCACCACGCCACCCATCACCACCAGCATTGCCGGCTCGAACAAACTCACCACCAGCGCAATGCGGGCAGCGAGGCTTTTTTCCTGTTGCTCGGCGGCACGCGCCAGCATCGCGTCGAGTTCACCGGCGCGCTCGCCACTGGCGATCATGTGCAACATCAACGGTGGGATATCGCCGCTGGCTTCAAGCCCGCGGGTCAGAGTGCCGCCTTCACGTACAACGCGCGCGACATCGACCATGCGGGCACGGATGGTGACGTTACCGACCACTGCCGCGGCGATTTCCAGGGCATCCACCAACGGCACCGCACTCTTCCCAAGAATTGCCAGGGTGCTGGCGAATCGGGCGGCTTCCATCGCACGCAACACCCCTCCCACCAGCGGGATACGCAAGGCCAGGCGATGCCAATACCAGCGTCCACCCGGCTGTTGCAGGCTCCAGCGCAGCGCCATTGCGACGGCCGCCAACAGCACCAGTAACAACAGGCCATAAGCACGCAAGCCGTGACTCACGAGGATCATGGCCTGAGTCAATCCGGGCAGCGGCTGGCCGCTGTCGACAAAGATCTTCACCACATCCGGAACCACGTAGCCGAGCAGAAAACCGACGATTGCCACGCAGGCCAGCATCAGCAATGCCGGATAGACCAGAGCCAGTTGGATTTTCTGGCGCGACGCCTGGCGTGCTTCGGTGTACGCCGCCAATTGCGCCAGTACGTGGCCCAGATGACCGGAACGTTCACCGGCCGCAATGGTGGCGCAAAACAATTCTGGAAATGCCCGAGGGAACGCCGCCAATGCCGCCGCCAATGAATGACCTTCCATGACACGCCCGCGCACTTGTGCAAGCAAGCGCGCGACACGACGTTTCTCGCTCTGTTCGGCAACCGCGTCCAAGGCTTGCTCCAGCGGCAGACCCGCTTGAACCAGGGTCGACAGCTGCAAGGTCAGCAACGCCAAGTCAGCGGCGCTCAGGCCGAGCATGCGGGCCTTGCCGCCCCGCACACTTGACGCTTGCACCTGGCTCGGCAACAGACCCCGTTCGCGCAGCAACTGACGGGCGTGACGCTGGCTATCGGCTTCTTGCCGGCCCCGGCACGAACGGCCGTGGTGATCCAGGGCTTTGTAGTCAAAGGTCGGCACGCTAATCCTCCTGGGTGCCCCGCAGCAGTTCATCAACGCTGGTCATGCCTTCGAGCACCAGGCGACGACCGTCTTCGAACAGGCTCGGGGAAGAACGCCGCGCCTCGACCAGCAACGCCTGCTCACCCGCCCCCTGATGAATCATTGCGGCCAGCACCGGGGTCACGCGGACCAATTCGTAGATGCCTACGCGCCCGCGATAACCTTGCTGGCAGTGCTCACAGCCGACCGCCCGGAACAGCCCGGAGACTGACCCGGCAGCCAACCCCAGGCGGCGGCACACGGTCGTGTCCGCCTCAACGCTGACCTTGCAGGCAGGACACAGCGTGCGCAGCAAGCGCTGGGCCAGCACCCCGACCAGGGACGACGCGAGCAGGTAGGCATCAATGCCCATGTCCACCAGGCGGGTGACGGCGCCAATGGCACTGTTGGTGTGCAGGGTCGATAACACCAGGTGCCCGGTCAGCGACGCCTGGACCGCAATTTCAGCCGTTTCACCGTCACGGATTTCGCCGACCATCACCACATCCGGGTCCTGGCGCAGGATCGCGCGCAGACCCCGTGCAAAGGTCATCTCGACCTTGGGGTTGACCGGCGTCTGGCCGATCCCCGGCAGGTGATATTCGATCGGGTCTTCAACGGTGAGAATGTTGCGGGTCTGGTCATTGAGGTGCGTCAGCGCGGCGTAGAGGCTGGTGGTCTTGCCCGACCCCGTGGGGCCGGTCACCAGAAAGATGCCGTGAGGTTTACCCAGCAGCCCATGCAGCTCGGCCAGGGTGGGCGCTGACATGCCCAGGCGCGCCAACTCCAGGCGCCCGGCGTGTTTGTCGAGCAGGCGCAGGACCACTCGCTCACCGTGGGCAGAGGGTAGGGTCGAGACGCGCACATCCACCTCATGCCCTGCCAGGCGCAGGGCCATGCGACCGTCCTGGGGCACGCGTTTTTCGGCGATGTCCAGGCGTGCCATGACCTTGATCCGAGACACCAGCAAGGTCGCCAATTCGCGCCGGGGTCGCAGGACTTCGCGCAGCTGCCCGTCGACGCGCATGCGCACTGACAGCGTGTGTTCGAAGGTTTCCAGATGCACGTCGGAGGCTTTTTCCCGGACGGCCTCGCTGAGCAAGGCATTGATCAGCCGAATGATCGGTGCATCCCCTTGCTGCTCCAGCAAGTCAGCGGTCTGGGGCACCTGCTCGACAAGGCTGAGCAGGTCCAACTCATCATCAAGCCCCTGTGCGACTTGTTCGGCTGCGCTTTGCCCCTCGCGGTAGGTTTCTGCCAGGCGGGCGGCGAAGGCGTCGGCGCCAAGAATGCGCAGCGGCAGTTCGCGATCAGTGAGACGGCGGGCTTCGCCCACGGCACTGATCGGCGTATCACTGCGCAGGATCAGGCAGCCGTCGTCGAGCAGCACGCCGAAACGCCGGGCAAAACCGAAGGGCAATGGCTTCATTGCACCACGGGCTCAAGCTGGCGCAAGTCGAAGAGCCGCGCAGCGTCGTCAGGCAATTGCAGGGAACGATGCTGGCCGGTCGTGGGCAGGCTCTGCTGGTGCAAGTCCTGATAACGCTGCTGGCTGATCCCGGACAGGTCCTGGCCACTGCGCACGATGGTCGGGCGCAGGAACACCATCAGGTTGCTCTTGGTCTGGGTATCGCGGCTCCAACGAAACAGCGCCCCCAGATACGGAATGTCACGCAACAGCGGCACCCCGCTGTGTTGGGTGCGCACACTGTCCTTGATCAGCCCGCCGATCACGATGATCTCGCCATCATCCGCCAGGATCGTGCTTTTGAGCGCCCGCTTGTTGGTAATCAAATCAGAGGAGTCCACCCCGGAGACTGCCGGTGCGATATCCGAGACCTCCTGCTCGACCTCCAGGCGCAGGGTCGACCCTTCATTGATGTAAGGCTTGATCTTGAGGCTGATCCCGACGTCCTTGCGCTCCACCGTGGTGAAGGGGTTATCCGCACCGTTGCTGTTGGTGGCATAGGAGCCCGTCTTGAAGGGCACGTTCTGGCCAACGATGATTTCCGCCTCCTGGTTGTCCAGGGTCAGCAGGCTCGGCGTCGACAACAAATTGCTGCGGCTATTGCTGGCCAATGCGGAGATCAGTGCACCGAAACGGTCCCCTCCCAACTGGAGCACCGCGCCTTCTGGGGCCACGCTTTTCTCATCGAACTTCAAGCCACCCAGTATCGGTAGCCCGGTACCGGGAAAATTGATAAGCCCGGAGGCATCGCCGCCGTTGAGCGCCCATTGCACGCCAAGCGCCTGGGTGATGTCGCCGGAGATTTCAACAATCGCGGCATGGATCAACACCTGGGCGCGCGGGCGATCCAGTTCGCGCACGATGCCTTCGAGCGTCGCCAGTTGGGCCGCTTCGGCCACCACTACCAGGGCATTCTGGCTTTCATCGGCGCGCACCATGAACGGCGCAGTGGCGGTGGTGTCTTTCAGTCCTGAGGCGGTCAATGGCGATTTACTGCCCTGCCCCATGGTGTCCAGCACTTCGGCCAATTGCTTGGCGTCGCTGTAGCGCAGGCGGATGACCCGCGCATTGTCCAGGCGTGCCGGTGCAACGGTATCGAGGCTGCGAGCCAGTTGCACCAGGCGCTGGCGCACCGCTGCCGTACCGACGATCACCAGGCGATTGGCACGCGGATCGGCCATGACCGAAATGGCACCGTCCGCATTCTGTTTGCCAAGGGTGGCCTCCATCAGCGCGGCGATATCCGCTGCCACACCGTGGCGCAGCTCCACCAGTTCATGGTTATTCCTGGCGCCGGAATCCAACTGCCGCACCACTTCACCGATACGCCGTACATTGCGCGCGGTATCGGTAATCACCAGCGCGTTGGTCGACACCGAAGGACCGACGTAGCCGTTGGTCGAGATCAAGGGCCTGACGAGGCCGGCCAGATCGGAAGCATTGCTGACACCCAACGCAATGACTTGGGTAACGAACTGCTCGGGCGCAGCGGTGGACTGATCCGCGTTGCCCGATAACGACCTGGCCTGGACAACGGGGACGATAAGGATCTGGTCGCCCTGGTCGATCACACTGAAACCGTGGGTATCGAGCACGCTGTAAAACAGCCTGCGTACACCTTCACGGTCCAGCGCCTGCCTGGACATCACCGTGATACGCCCCTGCACCTTGGGATCGAGGATCACCGTAGTGCCGAGGATGCTCGATATCTCCTCGACCACATCACGCAGCTCGGCCTGGTTCATGCTCAACTGCCACCGTTGTTCCGTGGCCGACACCGAGGTCGTGAACAGCCACACGAACAGGGTTATTGCGGCAACGACACCGCGTAGGACACGTTGCCCGATGATGCTGTGCATGGGGTTACTCACTCCTGGATTGTCCGGCGGCGGGTTTCAGGTGAAGGCTTCTTGCCTCGTTGCGGCGTGCGTCGACGGCCTGGAGAAACCGCTCGCCTTCGGGACGTAGCCTCAGCAGTTCCTCGCGCCCCTGACGCCACAACACCACATGGGCAGGTTCGATGCGCCGCAACACGCTGCTTCCCGACAGCCGCTCGCCGGCTCGGTAGAAACGCTCGCCGTCTGGCCCGGCCAACAAGGCTCGTGACTCGCTGCCGACCACCGTGGCCAGCAACGTCAAGGGCTCGGCACTGCTCACTGCGCGGTCCTGTGGCGAAAGGCCCAGTACCGTGGCCACCGCCAAGGTGTTCAAGGGGCCGGGCCGCGCGACTGACACGGTTTGCACCTGCGACGGTTGCGGCGCCTGCAACGCTTGGCGAAATGTCTTCTCCTGCGCGGCGAGCACCAGTGCGTAGCCCAAAGGCAGCGTCAGGATGAACACCTTAAGCCATTTAAGGTTTAATACCGCACGCACTAACAGGCCACGCATGTGCGAACAAGGCGTGCTTTAGCCAAAAATGAAAAACGCTGAAAAAAAGTGCAGCACTGTTTAAAAATAGAAAAAAGACATGGCCAGGCCATGAAATAAGCGCAATTACCCCACCTGTTCGCCCCCGGCATTATTGCGGGCACTGAACCCTTCATTCGTTTCATTTGGCAAACTCCCAAAACCAACTAAGCCAACGCATTAAAAAGCCCAGGGCAAGTTCAAAAGAGCTTGCCCTGGCGCCTTTCAACTAACGATCAGAGTTGATTCCAGGCAGTCTGCCAGTGATGACCAACACCCGGTTCAAAGCCATTGGCGGTTGGCAGGTACTGTTTGCAGTAGCCCGAGTCCGGGAACGGCTTGCACTCATAAACTTCGCCGGTTTGCGGGTGCAATACGCGGGTACCGGCCTCGTAGGTTGCCAGGCCTTCAGGGAACACGAAGTGGTAGTCCTTCGCGCCGCCTTCACCCGTCACGTTGACCGGCTGGGTGTCCTGGCGGGTGGTACGACCGTCGGTGGTCGTGCCAACCAAGGTCATGTGGTGAGTGCCCGGCTCGGAACGTACATCCATTTCGAGCCAGTTGCTGGAACCCTGTACCAGGGTCTTTACGCTGCCGACCGGCTTGTTGCTGGCATTGAACAAGGTGGCTTCGACGTTCATGTCGCGGTTGGCGATCATGGCGAAACGCATTTTCGTACGGCCTTTGTCCAGAACGTACTCCTGGGCGAATGCCGACAACGCCATGCTTGCGCTCTCATCTTCCTGCATGTCCAGCGCCAGCTCGTAACGGACCACTGCGCTGTCTTTCTGGGCAAACAGGTTGTTCTGACCCTTGACCGGCGCAATGTTGCCTTGCTCATCGCGGATGCCCGCTTTGATCAGGGTCTGGGTCTTGTTGATTTTTTCCGCGAGTTTGAATGCCCAGTTCTGCGGTGCACCCTCTTCGGCGTTATCGATACTGATTTCAACCGTGTGCGCCGCACTTTCGCCGGCGTTGGTAAAGGCACGGGCCTTGACCTTGTCTCCCGGTATCAACACGGTGGATGGCGCGATGCTGCCAACGTTGCTCCAGCCGCCTGGCAACTCGGCTTCGGCGATGATGTTCACATCGACTACGTTGTAGAACGCTGCATCGGTATCACCGACCGTCCAGATGCCGAGCAGAATGTGAGACCCATTTTTGTCTTGTGGGATCACGCATTCATGCTGGGTGCCCGGCACTGGCAGCACATTGCCGCCATCCACCGTACAGAACGGGGTGCTCTCGAACGAGGTGCGCTTGAGCGGCTCGTTGGGATTCCAACCGTTGCGGGTGATGAAGTACTCGTGCTTGGTCACCGGGTGCGGCGCCGTGTACTTCCAGTCGAACTTGACGGTGCGGTCTTTGATTTCGGTCTTGTGCCAGCGCGTGGCCGACTGGGCATCCATGGCCGAAAACAAACCAATGCCGCCACTGGCAATCTTGCCGTCAACCGGTCCCTGCAGCGGAGCACCACCCACACCAGCAGGGAAACCCTTGAAGGTTTCACCGACGCTTTGCGGCTCGTATTGCGCGCCGCCACAATCTTTGTTCAGGCCTTTCTGGCACAGGAACGCACGTGACGGTGGGTCATTCAAATAACCGTGCGCCTGAACCGCTTGGGAGGGCAGTAACAAAACACTTAACAAGGTGAGCGAAGACACACCACCCCAACGGGACATTTCTTTCTTAATCATAAAATTTCGACCCAACATGACGACCTGAAAAAACCCATATCGGTGATATGGACGACGTTTTTTTGGCTGCTATAGAACAGACGGGGGCGAAGTTTTATAAATTACAACGAGGCTGTATGTAGGAATAGTTGAATTATATAGGGTGAAACATCTTAAATATCGAATTCAGCCACATAAAAATAAGACCTTTCCCACAAGTCTTATTTAAATTAAACAAACTAGCGAGCACCGAAACAACATTTGCAAGTTAGGTATTCAAGCAATAAATCCTCAATAACAACTGTCACCATCACCCTCTTCATGAAGAGGGTGACGTGGCAATCTCGGAAATATTACTCGTGGTATTGCGCGGACAACTCATGCACGGCTTGCAGGAACGCGCCGGCATGCTCGGGGTTCACTTCCGGGGTGATGCCATGGCCGAGGTTGAACACGTGGCCGCTGCCTTTGCCATAGCTGGCCAGGATGCGACCGACTTCAGTGCGGATCGCTTCTGGCTTGGCGTACAGCACGGTCGGGTCCATGTTGCCTTGCAGCGCGACCTTGTCACCGACACGACGGCGGGCGTCGCCAATGTCGCAGGTCCAGTCCAGGCCCAATGCATCTGCGCCGGCGTCGGCGATGCTTTCCAGCCACAGGCCGCCGCCCTTGGTGAACATGATGACCGGCACTTTACGGCCCTCGTGCTCACGGATCAGGCCGCTGACGATCTTGCGCATGTAGGCCAGGGAGAATTCCTGGTACGCCGCCGCCGACAGGTTGCCGCCCCAGGTATCGAAGATCTGTACCGCTTGGGCACCGGCCATGATCTGGCCGTTGAGGTAGGAAGTGACCGACTGGGCCAGCTTGTCCAGCAGCAGGTGCATGGCTTGCGGGTTGTCGTAGAGCATGGCCTTGGTCTTGCGGAAGTCTTTCGACGAGCCGCCTTCGACCATGTAGGTGGCCAGGGTCCACGGGCTGCCGGAGAAGCCGATCAGCGGCACACGGCCGTTCAGCTCGCGGCGGATGGTGCTGACGGCGTCCATCACGTAGCCGAGGTCTTTGTGTGGATCAGGGATCGGCAGGGCTTCGATATCGGCGAGGGTGCTGACGACTTTCTTGAAGCGCGGGCCTTCGCCGGTCTCGAAGTACAAGCCTTGGCCCATGGCGTCAGGGATGGTGAGGATATCGGAGAAGAGGATGGCCGCGTCCAGTTGCGGGTAGCGGTCCAGTGGCTGCATCGTGACTTCGCAGGCGAACTCCGGGTTCATGCACAGGCTCATGAAGTCGCCGGCGTGGGCGCGACTGGCGCGGTATTCCGGCAGGTAGCGACCGGCTTGACGCATCATCCACACGGGAGTGACGTCAACGGGTTGCTTGAGCAGGGCACGAAGGAAACGGTCGTTCTTGAGGGCAGTCATGTCGGCATCCGCAAAAAAAGTGCGGGCATTTTCTCAGAGCGCGACGCAAAAGGCACGGTATGAGCCGTGCCTTTTGTCTATCGGGTTGATTTACGACAATATCTTGAACCTGCGCAAATCAAATGTGGGAGGGGGCTTGCCCCCGATTGCAGTGTGTCAGTTTCAGTATCTGTCACTGAACCACCGCAATCGGGAGCAAGCCCCCTCCCACATTTTGATCGCATTTCAACCTGGGATCAGGGTCAGACTTGCAGGTAGTCCAGGATCCCTTCGGCGGCATTGCGGCCTTCGAAGATCGCCGTTACCACCAGGTCAGACCCGCGCACCATATCGCCACCGGCGAAGATTTTCGGGTTGCTGGTCTGGTGTTTGTACTGGCCTTGTTCCGGCGCCACGACACGGCCCTGGCTGTCGGTCTGGATCTCGAACTGCTCGAACCACGGCGCCGGGCTTGGACGGAAACCGAAGGCGATAACCACGGCATCGGCCGGAATGATCTCTTCGGAGCCCGGGATCGGCTCGGGGCTGCGACGGCCACGGGCGTCCGGTTCGCCGAGACGGGTCTCGACCACCTTCACGCCTTCGACACGGTCTTCACCGACGATGGCGATCGGCTGGCGGTTGTAGAGGAATTTCACGCCTTCTTCCTTGGCGTTCTTCACCTCTTTGCGCGAGCCGGGCATGTTGGCTTCGTCACGGCGATACGCACAGGTCACCGACTTGGCGCCCTGGCGGATCGACGTACGGTTGCAGTCCATCGCCGTGTCGCCACCGCCGAGTACCACGACCTTCTTGCCTTTCATGTCGACGAAGTCTTCCGGCGACTTTTCAAAGCCCAGGTTGCGGTTGACGTTGGCGATCAGGAAGTCGAGCGCGTCATACACGCCCGGCAAATCCTCACCGGCAAAACCGCCCTTCATGTAGGTGTAGGTGCCCATGCCCATGAACACCGCATCGTATTCTTCGAGCAGTTGCTCCATGGTCACGTCTTTGCCGATTTCGGTGTTCAGGCGGAACTCGATGCCCATGCCGGTGAACACTTCACGACGGTTGCTCAGTACGGTTTTCTCCAGCTTGAACTCGGGGATGCCGAAGGTCAGCAGGCCGCCGATTTCCGGGTTCTTGTCGAACACCACCGGGGTTACGCCGCCACGCACCAGCACGTCGGCACAGCCCAGGCCCGCCGGGCCCGCACCGATGATCGCGACACGCTTGCCGGTCGGCTTGACCTTGGACATGTCCGGACGCCAGCCCATGGCGAACGCGGTGTCGGTGATGTACTTCTCCACCGAACCGATGGTTACCGCGCCGAAGCCGTCGTTCAGGGTGCAGGCACCCTCGCACAGACGGTCCTGCGGGCACACCCGGCCGCAGACTTCCGGCAGGGTGTTGGTCTGGTGCGACAGCTCGGCGGCGGCGAGGATGTTGCCCTCGGCCACCAGCTTGAGCCAGTTGGGAATGAAGTTGTGCACCGGGCACTTCCATTCGCAATACGGGTTACCGCAACCCAAACAGCGGTGGGCCTGGTCGGCCGAGTGCTGGGGTTTGAAGGGCTCGTAGATTTCCACGAACTCTTTCTTGCGTTGACGCAACAGTTTCTTCTTCGGATCTTTGCGCCCGACATCGATGAACTGGAAGTCGTTATTCAGACGTTCAGCCATATTAAAACCTCATCAAACTCTTCAGGCGCATATCACTGCGGGTTGGCACGGATGCTGGAAAGCAACGATTTCAGGTTGGCAGCCTTGGGCTTGACCAGCCAGAAACGACGCAGGTAATCATCGAGGTTTTCGGCGAGGTTACGACCCCATTCGCTGCCGGTCTCCTCGACGTACTCGTCCAGCACGTGCTGCAAGTGGTTCCGGTAGGATTCCATGGCTTCGCCGCTGATCCGCTGGATCTCGACCAACTCGTGGTTGACCTTGTCGACGAAGGTGTTGTCCTGGTCGAGCACGTAGGCGAAACCGCCGGTCATGCCCGAGCCGAAGTTGTAACCGGTCTTGCCCAGTACCGCGACAAAGCCCCCGGTCATGTACTCACAGCAGTGATCGCCAGTGCCTTCCACCACGGTGTGGGCACCGGAGTTACGCACGGCGAAACGCTCACCGGCCGTACCGGCGGCGAACAGCTTGCCACCGGTGGCGCCGTACAAGCAGGTGTTGCCGATGATGGCACTGTCCTGGGTCTTGTAGACGCTGCCTTTGGGCGGAACGATGACCAACTTGCCGCCGGTCATGCCCTTGCCTACGTAGTCGTTGGCATCGCCTTCCAGGTACATGTGCAGGCCGCCGGCGTTCCAGACGCCAAAGCTCTGGCCCGCAGTGCCTTTGAAGCGGAAGGTGATTGGCGCTTTCGCCATGCCCTGGTTGCCGTGCTTGCGTGCGATTTCGCCGGAGATGCGTGCGCCGATGGAGCGGTCGCAGTTGCAGATATCCAGGGCGAATTCGCCACCGCTGGCGTCGTTGATCGAAGAAGAAGCCATCTCGACCATCTTCTCGGCCAGCAGGCCTTTGTCGAACGGCGGGTTGCGATCCACCTGGCAGAATTGTGGCTTGTCTGCAGGGATGTGATCGCTGCCCAACAACGGCGTCAGGTCCAGGTGCTGTTGCTTGGCGGTCTGGCCTTCGAGGATGTCCAGCAGATCGGTGCGACCGATCAGCTCTTCCAGCGAACGCACGCCCAGCTTGGCCAGCCACTCACGGGTTTCTTCGGCGACGTAGGTGAAGAAGTTCACCACCATGTCGACGGTGCCGATGTAGTGATCCTTGCGCAGTTTTTCGTTCTGAGTCGCGACGCCGGTGGCGCAGTTGTTCAGGTGGCAGATGCGCAGGTATTTGCAGCCCAAGGCGATCATCGGCGCGGTGCCGAAGCCGAAGCTTTCGGCGCCGAGGATCGCGGCCTTGATCACGTCGAGGCCGGTCTTCAGGCCACCGTCGGTCTGCACCCGCACTTTGCCGCGCAGGTCGTTGCCGCGCAGGGTCTGGTGGGTTTCGGCCAGGCCGAGTTCCCACGGCGCGCCGGCGTACTTGATCGAGGTCAGCGGCGATGCGCCGGTACCGCCGTCGTAGCCGGAGATGGTGATCAGGTCGGCATAGGCCTTGGCCACGCCGGCGGCGATGGTGCCCACGCCCGCTTCGGCGACCAGTTTCACCGAGACCAGCGCCTGCGGGTTGACTTGTTTCAGGTCGAAAATCAGCTGCGACAAATCTTCAATCGAGTAGATGTCGTGGTGCGGCGGTGGCGAAATCAGGGTCACGCCTGGTACCGCATAACGCAGCTTGGCGATCAGGCCGTTGACCTTGCCGCCCGGCAGTTGGCCGCCCTCACCGGGCTTGGCGCCCTGGGCCACCTTGATCTGCAGCACTTCGGCGTTGACCAGGTATTCCGGGGTCACGCCGAAACGGCCAGTGGCAACCTGCTTGATTTTCGAGCTCTTGATGGTGCCGTAGCGCGCCGGGTCTTCGCCGCCTTCGCCGGAGTTGGAACGCGCACCCAGGCGGTTCATGGCTTCGGCCAGGGCTTCGTGGGCCTCAGGCGACAAGGCGCCCAGGGAAATACCCGCGGAGTCGAAACGCTTGAGGATCGATTCCAGCGGTTCGATTTCGCTGATGGCCAGCGGCGTGTCCAAGGTCTTCACCTTGAACAGGTCACGGATCATCGACACCGGGCGGTTATCCACCAACGCGGTGTATTCCTTGAACTTGGCGTAGTCGCCCTGCTGCACGGCGGCTTGCAGGGTGCTCACCACGTCCGGGTTGTAGGCGTGATATTCGCCACCGTGCACAAACTTGAGCAGGCCACCTTGCTGGATCGGCTTGCGCGCGCTCCAGGCTTCGGCGGCCAGGGCTTTCTGTTCGGCTTCGATGTCGACGAAACGCGCACCCTTGATACGGCTCGGCACGCCACGGAAGCTCAGCTCGCAAACTTCTTCCGACAGGCCGATGGCTTCGAACAACTGCGCACCACGATAGGACGTGACGGTGGAGATGCCCATCTTCGACAGGATCTTCAGCAGGCCCTTGGTGATGCCCTTGCGGTAGTTCTTGAACACCTCGTAGAGGTCGCCCAGGACTTCACCGGTACGGATCAGGTCACCCAGCACTTCATAGGCGAGGAACGGGTAGACCGCCGAGGCGCCGAAGCCGATCAACACCGCAAAGTGGTGCGGGTCACGGGCGGTGGCGGTTTCCACGAGGATGTTGGAGTCGCAGCGCAGGCCTTTTTCGGTCAGGCGGTGGTGCACCGCGCCGGTGGCCAGCGAAGCGTGGATCGGCAACTTGCCTGGCGCGATATGGCGGTCAGTCAGCACGATCTGGGTACGACCGGCGCGCACGGCTTCTTCGGCCTGGTCGGCGACGTTGCGCACAGCGGCTTCAAGGCCGAGGCTCTCGTCGTAGTTCAGGTCGATGATCTGGCGGTCAAAACCTGGACGCTCCAGGGTCATCAGCGAACGCCACTTGGCCGGAGACACGACCGGCGAGCTGAGGATCACGCGGGAGGCGTGCTCAGGCGACTCCTGGAAGATGTTGCGCTCGGCACCGAGGCAGACTTCCAGGGACATCACGATGGCTTCGCGCAGCGGGTCGATCGGTGGGTTGGTCACCTGGGCGAACTGCTGGCGGAAATAGTCGTACGGCGTGCGCACACGCTGGGACAGCACAGCCATCGGCGTGTCGTCGCCCATGGAGCCGACCGCCTCGTAGCCTTGCTCGCCGAGTGGACGCAGCACTTGGTCGCGCTCTTCGAACGTGACCTGGTACATCTTCATGTACTGCTTGAGCTGGTCGATGTCGTAGAAAGCCGAACCGTGGTCGTTGTCTTCCATGGTCGCCTGGATGCGCAGGGCGTTCTTGCGCAGCCATTGCTTGTACGGATGACGGGACTTCAAGCGGTTGTCGATGGCGTCGGTGTCGAGGATCTGCCCGGTTTCGGTGTCCACGGCGAGGATCTGGCCAGGGCCTACGCGGCCCTTGGCGATCACGTCTTCAGGCTTGTAGTCCCACACGCCGATTTCCGACGCCAGGGTAATGAAACCGTTGGTGGTGGTGACCCAACGTGCCGGGCGCAGACCGTTACGGTCGAGCAGGCACACCGCGTAGCGACCATCGGTCATGACCACGCCGGCCGGGCCGTCCCACGGCTCCATGTGCATCGAGTTGTACTCATAGAACGCCCGCAGATCGGGGTCCATGGTCTCGACGTTCTGCCACGCAGGCGGAATGATCATGCGCACGCCACGGAACAGGTCGATGCCGCCGGTGACCATCAGTTCGAGCATGTTGTCCATGCTGGAGGAGTCGGAACCCACGCGGTTGACCAGCGGGCCGAGCTCTTCGAGGTCCATCAGATCGTTGGCGAACTTGGTGCGACGGGCCACGGCCCAGTTGCGGTTGCCGGTGATGGTGTTGATCTCGCCGTTGTGGGCGAGGAAGCGGAATGGCTGGGCCAGCGGCCATTTCGGCAGGGTATTGGTGGAGAAGCGCTGGTGGAACACGCAAATAGCGGTTTGCAGGCGCTCATCGCTCAGGTCTGGATAGAAGGCGGTCAAGTCCGCCGGCATCATCAGGCCTTTATAAATGATGGTCTTGTGGGAAAAGCTGCAGATGTAGTGGTCAGCATCCGCCGCGTTGGACACGGACGAGCGACGGCGGGACGTGAACAGCTTGATCGCCATGTCCTGGTCGCTCAGGCCGTCGCCTGCGATGAACACTTGTTCGATCTGCGGCAGGCGCTCGAGAGCCAGGCGGCCGAGTACGCTGGTGTCGATCGGCACTTTGCGCCAGCCGACCAGCTGCAGGCCGGCGGCGGCGATCTCGCGGTTCATGTTTTCGCGAGCGGCTTCGGCTTTGACCGGATCCTGGTTGAAAAACACCATGCCCACGGCGTACTGCTTGGGCAGGTCGACAGCAAAATGCTCTTTGGCGACCGCGCGCAGGAACAGGTCGGGCTTTTGAATCAGCAAGCCGCAACCGTCACCGGTCTTGCCGTCGGCGTTGATCCCACCGCGGTGGGTCATGCAGGTCAGGGCCTCGATGGCCGTTTGCAAAAGGGTATGACTGGGCTCGCCCTGCATATGGGCTATCAGGCCGAAACCGCAGTTATCCTTGAATTCATCGGGTTGGTACAGACCTGCTTTCATAGACACTTTCTCACCAGGCTGCCTCTTATACCGAGGCAAATTTCTTTTCAATTCAACCGGTTACCTTCCACGCCGAACGTACGCCGGCTTAGCGGGGGCAAAAGGGAGGTCATTGTACACACCGACACGAACGCTCACAAATTTAGCGACGAAATGTCGCAAATCTATGTCGCATTTATGAAAGGTTTAAAACGATATGCTGTGCTAGTCAAAACTTTTTTAATTCTGACCGCTACGACTCAAAAGCTACTGTGACGCAGACACCACAAGGCGCGCGGCCTGGAAGGCTGCACGCACTTGCGGTTTTAATTTTGAGGTGCCGGGAGGGCGGCCTGGGTAAGGCCGCCGGATCTTCAGCGAGTTGTCGCCAGTTCTTGTTGAACGCTGGCAACAGTGCGAGGCCAAGGTTTACCAGCCTGAACCTTCGCTGGCAAGGCTTTGATGGCGGAATCAGCTGCGGCACGGCTTGGAAAACTGCCGTAGGTGATCACGTAGAGAGGCTTGCCGTTGAGGACTTTCTTGAAATAACGGTACTCGCCGCCCTGCTCTTTCACGAACGCCTGGGCGTTGGCTTCGGAGCTGGTGCCGAGGATTTGCACCACAAAGTTGCCGGTGGGCTGGCTGCTGTACCAGCTGCTGCCGGCGGCGCCAGCTTTGGCAACGGTGGCGGCTGGTTTTTCAGCAGGCTTGGCAACCACTGCCGGAGCTGGCTTGGCGGCTGGCGCAGGCGTGACCGGCTTGGTCACCGGCGCAGGCTTGGCGGTAGCGACGGTAGGGACAGGCGCAGGTGTTGGCTTGGCAGCAGGCTGGCCGGCTGGCACGCCCGCAGGTGGCGCGGTAGTGGTCACGGTCGGCGGTGTGGCACTGGAGCCTTCCACCGGTACGCCGTCATCGCCTTCGGAGATGCCACCGGCTTCTTCGGCGAGCGGGCCGCGCATCACCGGCTGGCCAACCATCGGCAGATTGGTCGGTTGACCGGAGTTAGCAAATTCGACGTTGGGTGTGGGCTTGCCCAGTGGCAACTGCGCCTGTTCGGTTGGCGCGCCGGCAGTGGTCGGTGCCTTGCTGCGACCCGGAATCAACCAGGCAGCGGCAACGGCAACCACGACAACGGCGGAAATTGCCAATACGTGCTTCTTAGGCATAGTGAACCCCATCTTTGGACGCTTGACCGCAGAGCGGCTGGCAATCATGGCTTCGATCATGGCATCGCGGGCAACCTGGTTGATGGTGCCAGGCCAGCCGTCGGAGCTTTCGTGAATATCAGAGATCTGCGCAGCGGAGAAAAGTTCGATGCCCTGCCCTGCGCCTTCGAGGCGTTGAGCCAGGTATTCGCGGGTTTCTTCCTCTTCGTATGGCTGCAGTTCGATGACGTGGAATAGCTCCTGATCACCGCTGATCTGCTCCAGATCGGCGATCAACGACGACTCACCGAACAGGAACACATGCGGGCGACCTTCCGGTGTGCCCGCCGCCAAGGCCAGCAACGCTTCCAGGGCGGATTCGTCGAGTTGCTCGGCGTCATCCACCAGCAGGTAGACTTCCTGGCCGGTCAGGCCCAATTGCACGACCTGCTTGAGGATAGCGCTCGGCTCAGCAGTGGAAACATCCAGCGCCTGGGCAACCTGGCGCAGCACGCCCGCCGCATCACCGGCACCACGGGCCGAGACGACCACGCTCTGGACCGACTGTTTGTTGGTGCTGGCCACCAGGGCCTGGCGCAGCAGGGTCTTGCCACTGCCCAACGGGCCGGTGACTACCAGCAGTAATTGGCTGTAGCGCGCGAGATGGTGCAGTTGCCCGAGCACCGGCTTGCGCTGGGCGGGGAAAAATTTGAAGCCAGGTACCCGTGGAGCAAAGGGGTCGTGGCTTAACTGGTAATGGCCGAGGAACGCCTCGTCGGCATGCAAACTAGTCATCGGGATCTTATTAACCTTTAAGCTGGGCCAGGGCGCGGTAATCCGCTCCCAGCGTGGCCTGTAAAATCTCTTTCGGATAATCGTCGGTCACGACCGCTTCGCCCATGTGGCGTAACAGCACCAGTCGCAGTCGACCGTCGATCACTTTCTTGTCTATCGCCATATGTTCGAGGAAATCCGCCTCGGTCATCTCTTCCGGCGGGATAACCGGCAAACCAGCGCGCTGGAACAGGCGGATACCGCGATCACGCTCTTGGGCGCTGATCCAGCCCAGGCGCTGCGACATCTCCAATGCCATCACTGTGCCAGCCGCTACGGCCTCCCCATGCAACCACACACCATAGCCCATGTGCGTTTCGATCGCATGGCCGAAGGTGTGGCCCAGGTTCAAGGTGGCCCGTACGCCGGACTCCCGCTCGTCGGCATTCACGACCAACGCCTTGGCGGCGCAGGAGCGGGAAATCGCCTCGGTGAGCGCCACCTGGTCGAGGGCGCGCAGGGCGTCCACATGTTCTTCCAGCCAGGCCAGGAAGGGCTCATCGCAAATCAGCCCGTACTTGATGACTTCCGCCAGTCCGGCCGACAGTTCGCGCGGCGGCAAGGTGTTGAGGGTTGCGGTGTCGATCAGCACGGCCTGAGGCTGGTAGAACGCGCCGACCATGTTCTTGCCCAGCGGGTGGTTGATGCCGGTCTTGCCGCCCACCGACGAATCGACCTGGGACAACAGGGTGGTCGGCACCTGGATAAAGTCCACGCCACGCTGGTAGCAGGCCGCTGCGAAGCCGGCCATGTCGCCGATCACACCGCCGCCCAGGGCAATCACGGTGGTTCGGCGGTCATGGCGTGCGGTCAGCAGGCCATCAAAGATCAGTTGCAGGGTTTCCCAGTTCTTGTGGGCTTCGCCATCGGGCAGAATCACCGAGATCACTGAGTATGCCGCCAGGCTGCGGCTCAAACGCTCAAGATAGAGTGGCGCGACCGTTTCGTTGGAGATGATCGCCACTTGCCGCCCGGCAATGTGCGGTGCCAGCAATTCGGGCTGGTCCAACAGACCTTCGCCAATATGGATCGGGTAGCTGCGCTCGCCTAGATCGACCTTAAGTGTCTGCATGTGTCCCCGCGTTGAAGATGTATTGACGACCGGTAACGTCGAGATCTGACGCTGCCTGATGGCTCTACGCCACACCCCACAGGGTGATGACGCGCCGCCGAGAATAGCGCATTTCGAGCCTGGCTTTAACGGGGTGGCAGCCGTTGCAGGCGCTCAAGAATGTCGAGGACCACCATCCGAGGCGGCCGCTCATCGGTTTCCACCACCAGATCGGCGATTTCCCGATACAGCGGATCGCGCAGCGTGAGCAAGTCCCGCAAGGTTTTTTCCGGGTTGGCCGTGCGCAGCAACGGACGATTGCGATCGCGGGCGGTACGACCCACCTGCTGCTCGACCGACGCATGCAGATAGACCACCCGACCACCGGCATGCAGCGCCCGGCGGTTTTCATCGCGCATTACTGCGCCACCGCCGGTGGCCAATACCACACCATCGCAGCCGCACAGCTCGGCAATCATCGCCTGCTCGCGGTCGCGAAAGCCCAGCTCGCCTTCCTTATCGAAGATCCATGGGATATTGGCACCCGTGCGCAATTCAATTTCCTTGTCGGAATCTTTGAATGGCAGGCGCAGCTCTTTGGCCAGCAAACGGCCGATGGTGCTTTTTCCAGCCCCCATCGGTCCTACAAGAATCAAATTTCGCACAGAATCAACGACTCACAGCAATCGCCTGGTTATTCATAATACGCGGAGTCAGGAATACCAGCAGCTCGGATTTTTTCTCCGCCAGCACATCGCGCCGGAAAAGGCGGCCAAGATACGGCACATCGCCGAAAAATGGCACTTTATCTACCACTTTGCTTTGGGTATTGGAGAAAACCCCACCGATGACGATGGTCTCGCCGTCCCTGACCAGCACCTTGGCATTCACCTCGTTTTTCTTGATCGGCGGTACGTCGTTGAGTTTGTTGAGGTAGTCAGGCTCATCCTTGGTGACTTTCACTTCCATGATCACATGGTCATCGGGGGTGATTTGCGGCGTGACCTCCAACGACAGAGAGGCCTCTTTGAACGACACCGACGTAGCACCTTGGGAAGTGGATTCCTGGTAGGGAATTTCGGTGCCCTTAAGAATCCGCGCGGTTTCCTTGTCGGAAGTGACTACCTTCGGCTGCGAGACGATTTCGCCATTGCCGGTTTTCTCCATGGCCGTCAGCTCCAGGTCCAGCAGGAGGTTATCGGTGATAAAGGCAATGCCCAGGCCCGACGTCCCCGTGAGTGTGCCCAAGTCGACAAATGGCGAGCTGGCAAGGTTTTCCGGCGCTTGAGCGCCGTCAGGCAAGGGCCCCTGGATACCACCGGCAGCCCAATTGCCTCGATTGAGCCGACCACCCCAGCGCGCGCCCAGACTTTTGTCGTAATCAACATTGGCCTCGACAATCCGCGCTTCGATCATCACCTGGCGCACCGGGATGTCCAACTGCGCCACGATCCGCCGCAACTCTTCCAAACGCTCGCCGGTCTGGTAGGCAATGATGTTATTGGTACGGTCATCCACCGCCACAGAACCGCGCTCATCGGTCGCGCCTTCAAGACCGTTCGCCGACTGAAACAGCTTGGCCAGGTCTGACGCCTTGGCATAGTTGACCTGCAGCAGCTCACGGCGCAGCGGTGCCAGGTCGGCCATCTGCTTGCGTGACTCCAGCGTGAGCAACTCGCGAGCGGCCAACTCCTCCGCGGGCGCCACCAGCAACACACCGGACTTTATCCGCTTATCCAAGCCTTTGGTTTGCAGCACCAGGTCCAGCGCCTGATCCCAGGGCACGCCTTTGAGGCGCAGGGTGATGGAGCCCTGTACGTCGTCGCCAACCACCAGATTGAGGCCCGCCACATCGGCAATTTGCTGCAATGCAGCGCGCAGCCCTATGTCCTGGAAGTTGAGGTTCAATGTGTCACCGCTATAGGCGCCCGATACCGCGCTGCCGGGAGGCGGCAGCTGGATCAGATCCACACGATTGGGCACAGCAGCAGCCATCGGTGCCGTGAACGCTATCCATAGCGCCACACCGAAGGACGAGAAAGTCCTTTTCATTGTTTGATTCCGTTATGAGTTGACGTTTAGCACGAGGGTTCGCGGGCGCTCCAGCCATGCACCCTGTTCATCGGGAAACAACTCGACCAGTTCGATATGGCCGTCATGAATTGCGGTGACTCGACCGTGATCCGGCCCCATGTAGTCGCCGACTGCCAGGCGATGCACCGTTGAGGCTTGGCGCAGCAGGGCGAAGGTCTGCGCCCCACGGGACAACGTGCCGACCATTTCGAACTGATCCACCGAGTGCTCTTCCAGGAGCCCACGCGGTCGAGTGAGGTCCGGCGCAACAGCCGCCCGCCCTGGGGCGCGGCCGACTTGCAGGGCAACGGGCTGGAACGGGTCGCGCATACCGAAGGCGTCATATACAAAGGGCTGCCCTTGCACCACCGGCACATCTCGTTTGACGCCTTGCTGCTCGCTCCAATAGGTCTTGACCAGCAGATCAAGGCGCAGCAGCTTGCCATCACGTCGCAGGGCAACATCATGCACCGTCGCGATTCGCGAAAGGCCACCCAGGGCACTCATAAACGTCGCCAGGTCGTGATAGGTGCCGCTGGCGCCGATTTGAACGGGCTGTTGGTTGTAGAACGGCTGAAACTGCTGATCCAACGGCGTGACGTTCTCAATCACCACACCATTGGCCAGCGCCAACCTGGCGATGTCTTCGAGCACGCCGGGCATTTCGGACTCACCTGGCAGTTGCTGCAAAAGCACGCTGGCCTTGTCCTGCATCAGTTGCAACTGGCGAGTCCGCTCTTCAAGGTCGGCAGCCAAGGCGGTTTTTTCCGCGAGTTGCTGCTGCAGGGCCACTTCCTGCACCTCGACCTCGCGCAAGCGCTCCCGTGATGGGCTGAGGTACGCGAGATCGCCCACCAGCAGCACCACGCCGGCCAGCGCACAGCCCAGCAAGGCCTTACCGGGTAAGGGCCATTTAGCAGCATTGTGAGTCAGGGCGGAAAATTCGAGCCTGGACAGGCTCATGGCTGGGCCTCGGAAGATTCTCCCTGGCGCACCATCAACTGGAATTCATTGTTGCCGCGAGTACCTTCGGTCCGCACATGCTGCAGACGCGTGGCGTGGGCGCCCTCAGAGGCTTGCAGGCGACGCATCAGTTGGGCGATATCCTGGCTGGATTCGGCACTGCCGCTGATACTCACCGTATCGCCCTTCGCCACTACCTCATGCAAATGCACACCGTCAGGCATCGCACGGGCCAACTGATCCAACAGTTGCGCACCGGCGGAGCGATTTTCGTGCAGGTCTTGCACGACCTTCATGCGCTCCGCCAGTTGCTGGCTTTGCACCTGAAGGTCATCAATGGTCTTGATCCGCGAGTCCAGAACGGCGATGTCCTTGCCCGCATGATTGTTTCGCGTCACCTGCCGGTCGATTGCCTGGTCGATCACTTGGTCCGCCAGCCAGACAGCCGCAAGCGCCACGCCGGCAAACGCCAGCAACAGCATCAGGAAATATTTACGCCGCCGTTGCGCCAACGCCTGCCGCCACGGCAAAAGATTGATTCGTGTCATCCAGCGAAACTCCTCAGGGCCAACCCGCAAGCGACTCCCATCCTTGGGGCATCCATGATCCATTGTGCACCATCGACTCGATGGCCCAGGGTGAAGCTGGCGAAATCCTGACTGCAAGCGCGCGCCAATGCAAACCCTTCGACATCTACCACCCGGGGCACTAATCCGGCCAGGGCCAAAACGGCTTCACAGGCCTCGACATGCTCCTTCAGGCACGCCGCCAACAATACCTCGACCCGCGCCGGATCCTGCGCCGACGGCCCTTGGACCTGAAAGTCCAGCGCCACCTCGTCCAGTGCGTAGGGAATGTATTGATCTGCTTCCATCTGGATTCTCAAGGCCAATTCGTCGTCGCAAAGTCCCGCCGGCATTTCAATGACCCGTGTAATGACCGAAGGGCCCGCCACCGCGACTGCCGCCTGCCTGGCCGACGTCCGCAGCCGGGACAGCGCCATGTGCAACGCATGGCCTATGCCCTCCAGGTCGCGCAGGGTGCCGTCGACTACCGCATGGGCCGGCAGCGCCTGTGTGGCATAGCTCTGCACGCTGTAACCGCTGGCTGAACATCCCAGCTCGACCAGCTTGATCCCTGCATCATTGATGTCGACGCCAAGGACGGTATCGACTTTTCGCCTGCAAAATCCCTTTCTCATAAAACTCCCCAAAACTTTGCCTGTCTTAACGCCTGATTGCCGCCGGGACCCTGCATTCGGTCGACATGTTGAGCATGCGCGAATGACGTCCCAAGCCGAAAAATGCTTTAATGCCCAGCGTTTTTTCCCGCTTTTTATCTGCTGCCCGGGTCGATCCATCGTTTGCCATGCATGCCCCGACGCCTAACTCATTCTTTTCTCTGGAAATCCAAAAGCCTTGATTCGTCTGCTGAAGTTTTTCGGGTACTCCATTGTCGCGATCGTCTGCGGGCTGCTGCTCGTACTCAGCGGGGCCTACCTCTACCTTAGTCCGGGTTTACCCTCCGTAGAGGCTCTGAGAAGTATCCAGTTGCAGATTCCTTTGCGGGTCTACAGCAGCGATGAAAAGCTGATCGCGGAGTTCGGCGAAATGCGCCGCACACCGATCCGTTTTGCCGATATTCCACCCAATTTCATCAGTGCCCTGCTGTCGGCCGAAGACGATAACTTTGCCAACCACTATGGCGTCGACCCCAGCAGCCTGGTGCGCGCCGCCACGCAACTGGTAAAAAGCGGACACATTCAATCCGGTGGCAGCACCATCACCATGCAGGTGGCGAAGAACTTCTTCCTCACCAGCGAGCGCAGCTTTTCGCGGAAAGCCACTGAAATCCTGCTGGCATTGCAGATCGAACGTCAGCTGACCAAGGACGAAATCCTCGAGCTGTACGTCAACAAGATCTACCTGGGTAACCGCGCCTACGGCATCGAAGCCGCGTCACAGGTGTACTACGGCAAGTCCATTCGGGACGCCAGCCTGGCGCAGATGGCCATGATTGCCGGCCTGCCCAAGGCCCCTTCACGCTTCAACCCCCTGGCCAACCCGGCGCGCAGCAAAGAGCGTCGTGACTGGATCCTGGGGCGCATGTACAAGCTGGGCAAGATCGACCAGGCCGCCTATGAAAGTGCGGTGGCCGAACCATTGAACGCCAGCTATCACGTGCCGACGCCGGAAGTGAATGCACCGTATATCGCTGAAATGGCGCGTGCCGAGATGGTCGGTCGTTATGGCAGCGAGGCCTACACCGAAGGCTTTCGCGTGACCACGACGGTTCCGAGCGACTTGCAGGACATCGCCAATGACTCAGTGCACTCCGGCCTCATCACCTACGACCAACGCCACGGCTACCGTGGCCCCGAGTCGCGCCTGCCGGGCAAGACCCTGAGCGCCTGGACTGTCGAGCTGGGCAAACAGCGTGCGATCAGCGGCCTGGAACCGGCCATCGTCACCCAGGTGAAGAAAGATGGCGTGCAGGTGCTGACCCGCACCGGCGAAGCGCATGTGGCCTGGGACAGCATGAAATGGGCGCGCCCGTTCCTGAACACAAACAGCATGGGGCCGATGCCGAAGCAACCCTCGGATGTCGCGCAAGTCGGTGACCTGATCCGCGTGCAACGCCAGAAGGACGACAGCCTAAAATTCAGCCAGGTGCCGCTGGCCCAGGGTGCACTGGTATCGCTGGACCCGCAGAACGGCGCAATTCGCGCCCTGGTGGGTGGCTTCGCCTTCGAACAGAGCAACTACAACCGTGCCACCCAGGCCAAGCGCCAGCCGGGCTCAAGCTTCAAGCCGTTCATCTACAGCGCCGCCCTGGATAATGGCTACACCGCCGCCAGCCTGGTCAACGATGCGCCCATCGTGTTTGTCGACGAGTACCTGGACAAGGTCTGGCGTCCGAAGAACGACACCAACACCTTCCTAGGCCCTATCCGTATCCGTGAGGCGCTGTACAAGTCGCGCAACCTGGTATCGATCCGCTTGCTGCAGGCGATGGGTGTCGGCAAGACTATCGACTACATCACGCGCTTTGGCTTCAACAAGTCGGACCTGCCGCCGAACCTGTCCCTGGCCCTGGGCACCGCGACCCTCACACCGATGGAAATCGCCACTGGCTGGAGCACGTTTGCCAATGGCGGCTACAAGATCACTCCGTACCTGATCGACAAGATCGAAAGCCGCAATGGCGACACGCTGTTCACCGCCAACCCACCCCGGGTACCGGGTGACGTGGTCAACGGTGTAGCGGCCACGGATGGGCTGGCAGCGCCGAGCAACGGCGGTATTACCATCGAGCCGACGCCGGGTGCTACTCCGACCACAAATGCCGCCCCGGCCGAACCCCAGGCACCCGCCGTGGCCGAACGCATTGTGGATGGCCGTACCACCTATATCCTCAACAGCATCCTGGAAGACGTGATCAAGAAGGGTACCGGCCGTCGCGCGCTGGCCTTGGGCCGCGCAGATATCGCGGGCAAGACTGGTACCACCAACGAATCCAAGGACGCCTGGTTCTCCGGCTATAACGCCGACTACGTGACCACCGTGTGGACCGGCTATGACCAGCCGGAAAGCCTTGGCCGCCGCGAGTTCGGTGGCACCGTCGCGCTGCCGATCTGGATGAGCTACATGGGCGCCGCCCTGAAGGACAAGCCGTTGCATACCCAGCCGGAGCCGGAAGGTATCCTCAGCCTGCGGATCGACCCGGTCAGTGGCCGTGCGGCCTCGCCGAGCACGCCGAATGCGTACTTTGAACTGTTCAAGAGCGAAGACACGCCGCCGTCGGTCAATGAGCTGGGCAACGGCGTCGTACCGGGCAGCCCGTTGCCGGCAGATGAGGCGGCGCCGATCGATCTGTTCTAACCTGGACCTTAAGCCTACGCAGAACCCAATGTGGGAGGGGGCTTGCCCCCTCCCACATTTGATCTCCACAGGACACACGTTAATCGCCACCCCAGCAAAAAGCCCCGACTCGTGAGAGCCGGGGCTTTTTGTTGGTGCGCTACAACGGCTTAACCGTTGAACACATCATCCACGCTTTGCAGCGGGTAGTTTTTCGGATATGGCAGGGTGGCCACACCGGTCTCGATCGCGGCTTTGGCCACGGCATCGGAGATCAGGGTGATCAGGCGCTTATCCATTGGTTTCGGAATGATGTACTCACGACCGAATTCCAGCTTGGCGCCACCGTAGGCGTCACACACGTCCTGAGGCACCGGCAGCTTGGCCAGTTCACGCAGGGCGTTGGCGGCAGCCACTTTCATCTCTTCGTTGATGCGCTTGGCGCGAACGTCCAGGGCACCACGGAAGATGAACGGGAAACCCAGCACGTTGTTGACCTGGTTCGGGTAATCCGAACGACCGGTCGCCATGATCACGTCGTCGCGGGTGGCATGGGCCAGTTCCGGAGCGATTTCCGGATCAGGGTTGGAGCAGGCGAACACGATCGGGTTGGCCGCCATGGACTTCAGGCCTTCAGCGCTCAGCAGGTTCGGGCCGGACAGGCCAACGAACACGTCGGCACCGTTCAGGGCGTCAGCCAGGGTACGCTTGGAGGACGGGTGGGCAAACATCGCCTTGTACTGGTTCAGGTCGGTACGCTCGGACTGGATCACGCCCTTGCTGTCGACCATGTAGATGTTTTCCAGCTTGGCGCCCATGCTGACGATCAGCTTCATGCAGGAGATGGCCGCAGCGCCGGCACCCAGGCAGACGATCTTGGCGTCAGCCAGGGTTTTGCCAGCGATTTCCAGGGCGTTGATCATGCCGGCCGCAGTGACGATCGCGGTGCCGTGCTGGTCATCGTGGAATACCGGAATGTCGCACTGCTCGATCAGGGCCTTTTCGATCTCGAAGCACTCAGGTGCCTTGATGTCTTCCAGGTTGATGCCACCGAAGGTGATGGAGATGCGCTTGACGGTGTCGATGAAAGCCTGCGGGCTCTCGGAATCGACTTCGATGTCAAAAACGTCGATGCCGGCGAAGCGCTTGAACAGCACGCCTTTACCTTCCATGACTGGCTTGGAGGCCAGTGGGCCGAGGTTACCCAGGCCGAGAATCGCGGTGCCATCGGAAATCACTGCAACCAGGTTGCCTTTGCCGGTGTACTTGTACGCCAGTTCAGGGTCGCGGGCGATTTCACGTACGGGCTCGGCCACGCCAGGGCTGTAGGCCAGCGACAGGTCGCGGGCGGTGGCAGTGGCTTTGGTGAGCTCTACACTCAGCTTTCCTGGACGAGGATGGGCATGATATTCGAGAGCGGCAGTTTTCAAATCAGACATATCGGCATTCCGCTTTTACTGTTGGTCGACGGACCGCCGAGGATACTCGTGTCGTAAAGTCCCTACAAGACTGGGCAGTCACAGGTGTCAAGGGCCCTGCGCTAAGACTTTCGGCCAAGAGCCACGGGATACAAGGGCTTAACTGTTCACAATCGACTTGAAAAATGTCTACAATTTTTTCTCAACGCGTCGATTTGAGCATGCCCGGATCGGTCAGCGGCAGGAGCCAGCGGGCCTGGCCATTTTTAAGCCCCCCACGTCGCGAGCGATCCTGCACCCACCCACGCGCCTCGATAGTGCGGCCTTGCAGACCATTGAGCGTGGCCGCATCGAATTGGCTGGCCAGAGCAGGGGCGATACGTAATACCAGTGAGCCCTGCAGTTCAATCCAGACCCCACCACGGTTGCGCTTTACCTTGCTGACCCGGCCGCTGACCACGGCAAACCCGGAGCGCTTGAGCTGCGCCACAGTCTTGACCGGCGATTGGCGCCACAGGCCAAGGCGCGCTTTGCGGGCACGGTTCTCAGCCGCCTGCTGACAGGTGACGAGATCGACATTCGGCGCCACGCCCACCTGGAATCCCAGGCCCTCGGCCAACAGTTGCGCCTCCAGGTTCTCGCCGTTGGCGCCATAGAGGTGGGCCAGGGTGCGACCGTAATGATCCTTGCGCTCGCGCCCCGGCACCAGGCCGACCCGGCCACCGCTGGCATCCACCAAGGCCTGCAAACGCTGGCGTGCGGCGACTGCGAAAGGCTCGTCGGGGCGGCCCTTCCTGCCGGTTTCCGGGGTGTTGATTCCGATCATCCGCACACTGCGGCCATCCTTGAGGCGCACCGTGTCGCCATCCACCACCCGCTGCACTTCCACGCGGGCCACGGCCGCTGGCGCCGGGCAAAACACCTGCGCCTGGGCCACCGACAACCAAATCGCAGGCACAAAAAAGGCGCCCGCAAGGGACGCCTTTTTCAACAGCTGGCAAAAGCCCATAAGGCTTTTGAGCCTTACTCTGCTGGAGTAGCAGCAGGCTTCTTGCCGAAAGCACCAAAGCGATCTGCGAAGCGCTGTACACGGCCGCCGGTGTCCAGAGTTTTCTGCTTACCGGTGTAGAACGGGTGGCACTCGTTGCATACGTCAGTACCCAGTGGCTTGCACAGGTTCGAGCGAGTTTCGAACTTGTTGCCGCAGCTGCAAGTAACTTCGATGGTTTCGTACGCTGGATGGATATCGGCTTTCATGGTGACTTCCTCGGGCTAGCGTGCCGCCACTCGACACTATTGTCGAATACCGCACGTAATTAGGCCGCGGATTCTACCAGACCTTTTTAAACGCGCAAGCGGCGGTACCGCTCGGGTGTAAACATAAAAGCACCTTTCATCAGAAAACTAGCGGCTACCCCAAGCCTCCCGCTGTCTGCTAGGCTCGCGCCCCTGCGCCACCGCCTGCCTTTATAGATGAGACCCCTCGCGTGCCCGACGCCATTTTGCGCCTAGCCCTGCCCTCGCCCCTGCGCCGCCTGTTCGACTACCGGGCCCCGGCCGGCGTACTGCGGGCACAGTTGCAGCCGGGCATGCGCGTGCGCGTGCCGTTTGGCCGCCGGGAGATGATCGGCATCCTGGTGGAAGTCGCCGATCACAGCGAAGTACCGGCCGAGAAACTCAAACCGGCCATCGCCCTGCTGGATGCCACGCCGCCGTTGCCGCCCGCGCTGTTCAAGCTGTGCCTGTGGACCGCCCAGTATTACCAGCACAGCCTCGGTGACACCCTGAGCTGGGCGCTGCCGGTGCTGTTGCGCCAGGGCGAACTGGCCGAAGCGCGCCAGGAACGTTTCTGGTCGACGGTGCCCGGCGCGCGCCTCGACGACCCGCGCATCGCCCGCGCCCCTCGCCAGCGTGAAGCCCTGGCGACCCTGGCACAGCATCCCCATGGCGTCGCCCATCAGCTCCTCAGCAAGCTGATGCTGAGCAAGGACAGCCTCGACCTGTTGCTGGCCAAGGGTTTGGTGCAGGTGGAAATCCGCAAGCACGCCCCCGACCCGCGCCACGAACACTGGCTGGCCCAGCCCGAACTGCCGCTGAACCCCGAGCAGCGCGCGGCGTATGAAGCGATTCGCGCAGGTTTCGACAGCTTCCATGCGTTCCTGCTGGCCGGCGTCACCGGCAGCGGCAAGACTGAAGTCTATCTGCAACTGATCCGCGAAACCCTGCAGGCCGGCAAACAGGCGCTGGTGCTGATTCCCGAGATCAACCTGGGGCCGCAAACCCTGGCGCGCTTCGAACAGCGCTTCAACGCGCGTATCGCCCTGGTGCACTCGGCGGTCAATGACCGCGAGCGCCTGGAGTCATGGCTGGCGGCGCGGGACGGCGAAGCCGACATTATTATCGGCACCCGTTCGGCGCTGTTCACGCCGATGAAAAATCCCGGGCTGATCATCATCGACGAGGAACACGACGGCTCCTATAAGCAACCGGAAGGCCTGCGCTACCACGCCCGCGACCTGGCGCTGGTGCGCGCGCGCCAGGAAGACATTCCGATTGTGCTGGGCTCTGCCACCCCCTCCCTGGAAAGCCTGCACAACGCCTACACCGGTCGTTACGGACTCCTACGCTTGAACGAGCGGGCCGGCGGCGCCAAGCAACCACGCTTCCTGCGCCTGGACGTAAAAAGCCGGCCGCTGGACAGCGGCATCTCCGGGCCGATGCAACAGGCTATCGGCCAGACCCTGGCGGCCGGCCAGCAGGTCTTGGTGTTTCTCAACCGCCGAGGCTTTGCGCCGACGTTGCTGTGCCATGACTGCGGCTGGATGTCCGAGTGCGAGCGTTGCGATGCGCGCATGACCGTGCACCAACGCCATGGCGAGTTGCGTTGCCATCATTGCGGCCATGTGGAACGTGTACCGCGCCACTGCCCGCAGTGCGGCAAGGTCGACCTGCGACCGGTCGGCGCAGGCACAGAGCGCGCCGAGGAGCGCCTGGGCATTCTGTTCCCGGACTACCCGGTGCTGCGCGTCGACCGCGACAGCACCTCGCGCAAGGACGCGATGAACCAGCTGTTCGCCACCATCCAGAAGGGCCAGCCGTGCATCCTGGTGGGAACGCAGATGCTCGCCAAAGGACATCACTTCCCACGGGTGACCCTGGTGTCGATCCTGGATGCCGACGGCGGCCTGTTCTCCGGCGACTTCCGCGCCAGCGAACGCATGGCACAGTTGATCGTGCAGGTCGCCGGCCGCGCCGGGCGTGCCGAAGAGCCGGGCAAGGTGATTATCCAGACCCACCTGGCCGACCATCCGCTGCTGATTCAACTGACCGAACAAGGCTACTTTGCCTTCGCCGAACAGGCGCTGAGCGAACGCCGCTCTGCCGGCCTGCCGCCCTTTGCACACTTGGCGTTGCTTCGCGCCGAAGCCCATAAACCAGGGCAGGCCGAGGGCTTCCTGGATGAAGCCTGCAGCGCAGCGGAACGCTTGCTCGGCGAGCTGGGGCTGAGCGGCATCGAACTGCTCGGCCCGGTACCCGCGCCCATGGAACGTCGTGCCGGGCGTTATCGCGCTCAGCTACTCTTGCAAGCGACATCCCGAGCACCGCTGCATCGACTATTAAGTAGCTGGTTACTTGCCCTGGAGCAAATGCCGAGTGGCCGCCAGGTGCGATGGTCGATGGATGTAGACCCGGTAGATTTGTATTAAGCCTGGCCACAGGTCCTGCGAAGGTTGGCAAGCCCGCCCTCGCCACGGATAATGCCCAGTTTTTCCACCTGCGCATCGCGCGCCGCCGCTTGCGGTCGAAAGAGAACACCATGAAAGACACCATTCGCCAGCTGATCCAACAAGCCCTCACCCAACTCGTCCACGAAGGTGTGTTGCCTGAAGGCCTGACGCCGGCGATCCAGGTGGAAAACACCCGCGACAAGACCCACGGCGACTTCGCCAGCAACATTGCGATGATGCTGGCCAAGCCTGCGGGCATGAAGCCGCGTGACCTGGCGGAAAAAATCATCGCCGCGCTGCCTGCCGACGAGAGTGTTACCAAGGCCGAAATCGCCGGCCCGGGCTTTATCAACTTCTTCCAGAACACCCAGGCCCTGGCTTCGCGCCTGGACGCGGCCCTGGCCGACGCCAGGATCGGCGTGCGCAAGGCCGGCCCGGCTGAGCGCGTGGCCATTGACCTGTCGGCGCCCAACCTCGCCAAAGAGATGCACGTCGGCCACCTGCGCTCGACCATCATCGGTGACGGCGTGGCACGGGTGCTGGAGTTTCTCGGCGACACCGTGATCCGCCAGAACCACGTAGGCGACTGGGGCACCCAGTTCGGCATGCTGATGGCCTATCTGCAGGAAAACCCGATCACCAGCAACGAGCTGTCGGACCTGGAGAACTTCTACCGCGCCGCTAAAAAGCGTTTCGACGAATCCGAAGAGTTCGCCGACCGCGCCCGCAGCCTGGTGGTCAAGCTGCAAGCCGGCGACAAGGAATGCCTGGAACTGTGGGGCCGCTTCCGCGAGATCTCGCTGTCCCACTGCCAGGAAATCTACGAGCTGCTCAACGTCAAACTGACCATGGCCGACGTAATGGGCGAAAGCGCCTACAACGACGATCTGATCAACGTGGTCAACGACCTCAAGGCCAAGGGCCTGCTGGTCGAGAGCAACGGCGCGCAGTGCGTGTTCCTCGAAGAATTCAAGACCGCCGACGGCGAGCCGCTGCCGGTGATCATCGTCAAGGCCGATGGCGGCTACCTCTATGCCACCACCGACCTGGCGGCCGTGCGCTACCGCAGTGGTGTACTCAAGGCTGATCGTGCGCTGTATTTCGTCGACCAACGCCAGGCCCTGCACTTCCAGCAGGTGTTCGAAGTGGCACGTCGCGCCGGCTTCGTTACCCACCCGATGCACATGGAACACATGGGCTTCGGCACCATGAACGGCGCCGATGGCCGCCCGTTCAAGACCCGCGACGGCGGCACCGTGAAGCTGATCGACCTGCTCAACGAAGCCCAGGAACGTGCCTACAACCTGGTGAAGGAAAAGAACCCGGAGCTGGCCGAAGCCGACCTGCGCAACATCGCCCGCGTGGTGGGCATTGGCGCAGTGAAATACGCCGACCTGTCCAAGCACCGCACCAGCGACTACAGCTTCAACTTCGAATTGATGCTCAACTTCGAAGGCAACACCGCGCCGTACCTGCTGTACGCCTACACCCGCGTGGCCGGTGTGTTCCGCAAGCTGGGCAAGGACTTCAGCGAAGTCGAAGGCCAGATCGTGCTGGACGCGCCCCACGAACAGGAACTGGCCGCCAAGCTGGCGCAATTCGGCGAAGTGCTGAACAGCGTCGGCGAGAAAGGCACGCCGCATATCCTCTGCACCTACCTGTACGAAGTCGCCGGGTTGTTCTCCAGCTTCTACGAGAACTGCCCGATCCTCACCGCCGACGACGAAGCCCAGAAGCAAAGTCGCCTGCGCCTCGCCGCACTGGCTGGACGGACCCTCAAGCAAGGCCTGGAACTGTTGGGCCTGGAAACTCTGGAGCGTATGTAAGTTGGCTGCCAAGAAAAAACCTGCACCCAAGCGCGGCGCCAGCCGCTACCAGGCCCCGGCGAAGAAGCCGATCCCGGGTTGGTTGTGGATGGCGATCGGCCTTACGGTCGGCGCGTTCATTGTGTTCCTGATGAAGCTGGACCCAGGCCAGGGCGATGACGTCAAACGGGTCAAGCAGGAGCAGCAGAAGGCCACGAAAATGGCTGAAGCCAACAAGACTGCGCCGAGCCCGACGGCACCGGTAAAGCCGAAGTACGACTTCTATACGCTGCTGCCGGAATCGGAAGTGATCGTGCCGCCTGACGCCGTGCCGGAGAAAACCCTGCCGACGCCGCAAGTGCCGACCACCCCGGTAACCCCGGCAGAAGCAGCGAAAATCGACACCGCGCGGGCCCAGGCAGCATTGGCCGGGATTACTCCGCCGCCAGCACCACCGGTTGCGGAAACCAAAGCCGCACCTGTGACCAAGTTCTTCCTGCAAGCGGGCTCTTTCCCGAAACAGGCGGATGCGGATCGTGTGCGTGCGCAGATCATTCTGCTGGGCCAAACGGTGACGGTGGAATCTGGCACGGTGAAGGACGCGACCTGGTATCGCGTACTGGTGGGGCCGTTCAGCAACCGCGAACAGCTGACCGTGGCGCAGAAACAATTGGCCGGCGCCGGGTTTAGTAACCTGTTGTTACAACAACGCCAGAGCCGCTGATTCGGGCTCAACTTCGATCAAAATGTGGGAAGGAGCTTGCCCCCTCCCACATTTGGTTCTTCAGCGCTCTGAAATGCGTGTCAGACCGATAAACACCACTCGTCCGCCATAAACCCCTATGGTTGAAATCCCCCCCGCCACCCCCATATGAGTTTCCATCAGGGCATTTTCGCCCCGCTGCGTGGAGACTCTCCCCTTGACCACCATCGTTTCAGTACGTCGCCACGGCAAAGTTGTCATGGGCGGCGACGGCCAGGTTTCCCTGGGCAATACCGTGATGAAAGGCAACGCGAAAAAAGTGCGTCGCCTGTACCACGGCCAGGTCCTCGCCGGTTTTGCCGGTGCCACCGCCGACGCCTTCACCCTCTTCGAGCGTTTCGAAGGTCAGCTGGAAAAACACCAGGGCCACCTCGTACGCGCCGCTGTCGAACTCGCCAAAGAATGGCGCACCGACCGCTCCCTCAGCCGCCTGGAAGCCATGCTGGCCGTCGCCAACAAAGATGCGTCCCTGATCATCACCGGTAACGGCGATGTGGTTGAGCCTGAACATGGCCTGATTGCCATGGGCTCCGGCGGTGGCTACGCACAAGCCGCAGCCAGCGCACTGTTGAAGAAAACCGACCTGTCGGCCCGCGAAATCGTCGAGACTGCCCTGGGCATCGCCGGCGACATCTGCGTGTTCACCAACCACAACTTCACCATTGAGGAGCAGGACCTCGCCGAGTAAGCCGTAGGCTTATTCCCGCTTGAGGCCGCCAAACACTATGTCCATGACTCCCCGCGAAATCGTCCATGAACTCAATCGCCATATCATCGGCCAGGACGATGCCAAGCGCGCGGTTGCCATCGCGCTGCGTAACCGCTGGCGCCGGATGCAACTGCCCGAAGAATTGCGCGTTGAAGTAACGCCGAAGAACATCCTGATGATCGGCCCGACCGGCGTCGGTAAAACCGAGATCGCGCGACGCCTGGCCAAGCTGGCCAACGCGCCGTTCATCAAGGTCGAAGCCACCAAGTTCACCGAAGTCGGCTATGTGGGCCGCGATGTCGAGTCGATCATTCGTGACCTGGCCGATGCCGCCCTGAAGCTGCTGCGCGAACAGGAAATGACCAAGGTCAGCCACCGCGCCGAAGATGCCGCCGAAGAACGCATCCTCGACGCCCTGCTGCCACCGGCGCGCATGGGCTTCAACGAAGACGCCGCACCGGCCTCGGACTCCAATACCCGCCAGCTGTTCCGCAAGCGCCTGCGTGAAGGCCAGTTGGACGACAAGGAAATCGAGATCGAAGTCGCTGAAGTTTCCGGCGTCGACATCTCCGCACCGCCTGGCATGGAAGAAATGACCAGCCAGTTGCAGAACCTGTTCGCCAACATGGGCAAGGGCAAGAAGAAAAGCCGCAAGCTCAAGGTGAAGGAAGCGCTGAAGTTGGTGCGCGACGAAGAAGCCGGACGCCTGGTGAACGAGGAAGAACTCAAGGCCAAGGCCCTGGAAGCCGTCGAGCAGCACGGCATCGTGTTTATCGACGAGATCGACAAGGTCGCCAAGCGCGGCAACTCCGGTGGCGTCGATGTATCCCGTGAAGGTGTGCAGCGTGACCTGCTGCCGCTGATCGAAGGCTGCACCGTCAATACCAAGCTGGGCATGGTCAAGACCGACCACATCCTGTTTATCGCTTCGGGTGCGTTCCACCTGAGCAAGCCAAGCGACCTGGTGCCGGAGCTGCAAGGCCGCCTGCCAATTCGCGTAGAGCTGAAGGCGCTGACCCCAGGCGACTTCGAGCGCATTCTCAGCGAACCGCATGCCTCGCTCACCGAGCAATACCGTGAGCTGCTGAAAACCGAAGGGCTGGGCATCGAGTTCCTGCCGGACGGTATCAAGCGCTTGGCGGAGATTGCCTGGCAGGTCAACGAGAAGACCGAGAATATCGGTGCGCGTCGCCTGCACACCTTGCTTGAGCGCCTGCTTGAGGAAGTGTCCTTCAGCGCCGGCGACATGGCCGGCGCGCAGAATGGCGTAGCGATCAAGATCGATGCCGACTACGTCAACAGCCACCTGGGCGAATTGGCGCAGAACGAGGACTTGTCGCGGTATATTCTGTAAGCCTCACACCGAACTGCTTTGCTTCAAATGTGGGAGGGGGCTTGCCCCCGATCGCGGTGGATCAGTCAGCTTATCTATAGCTGACCCACTGCAATCGGGGGCAAGGCCCCTCCCACACTTTTATGCCGGTTTATTCAAGAGCACCTCATATGGCCAAGTTTCCTACCGCTGTAAACCTGCACAAAACCTCCAACACCCTAGGCCTCACCTACGGCCCCGACGAGATCTACCAGTTGCCCGCCGAACTGCTGCGGGTGCACTCGCCTTCCGCCGAGGTCCAGGGCCACGGCAAACCTATCCTGCAATTCGGCAAGCTCAACGTGCGCTTGACCAAGATCGAACCGGCCGGCCAGTACGCACTGAAACTGACCTTCGACGACGGGCATGACAGCGGACTGTTCACCTGGGACTACCTCTACCAGTTGGCCGTGCGTCAGGACGCGTTGTGGGCCGATTATCTTGCCGAGCTCAAGGCCGCCGGAAAAACCCGCGATCCGAGTCAGTCGGTCGTGCGCCTGATGCTCTAGCCCAGGCTTCTTGCTCTTTAGAGGGCATTTTCTAATTTCATCTGCTTGAATGCCCTGTCGCGTGGCCAACGATTGGCCCGCTTGCGAAAAAAATTAAACTCGGGTAACCAATGGAACTGGCAAGTTCCCTGCATTTGACGATGCGGTATCAACGGTCACCCGAGTCGCAGTACCTGGCTTGTGTTGTGTATCGAAACCTGGTGCGCAGCGGTACCCGGTACTCGTCTTTCGGACAATGGAGCGTCGTAGATGAGTAACAAGAACAACGATGACTTGAAACGCCAGGCCTCGGAAAACACCCTGGGGCTCAACCCGATCATCGCGTTACGTAAAAAGGATTTATTGGCCTCGGCCAAGATGGTGCTGACCCAAGCCATCAAGCAGCCGTTGCACAGCGTCAAGCACGTCGCCCACTTTGGCGTTGAATTGAAGAACGTGATGTTCGGCAAATCGCAGCTGCAGCCCGAAAGCGATGACCGTCGCTTTCACGACCCAGCCTGGAGCCAGAACCCGCTCTACAAACGCTACCTGCAAACCTACCTGGCGTGGCGCAAGGAACTGCACGACTGGATCGGCGACAGCAACCTGTCGGAACAGGACATCAGCCGCGGCCACTTCGTGATCAACCTGATGACCGAAGCCATGGCCCCCACCAACAGCGCGGCCAACCCGGCGGCGGTCAAACGCTTCTTTGAAACCGGCGGCAAGAGCCTGCTCGACGGGCTGTCGCACCTGGCCAAGGACATGGTGCACAACGGCGGCATGCCGAGCCAGGTCAACATGGGCGCGTTTGAAGTGGGCAAGACCCTGGGGATCACCGAGGGCGCTGTGGTATTTCGCAACGACGTGCTGGAGCTGATCCAGTACAAGCCGATCACCGAACAGGTGCACGAACGCCCCCTGCTGGTGGTACCGCCGCAGATCAACAAATTCTACGTATTCGACTTGAGCCCGGAGAAGAGCCTGGCGCGCTTCTGCCTGCGCAACGGCCAGCAGACCTTTATCGTCAGTTGGCGCAACCCGACCAAGGCCCAGCGCGAGTGGGGCCTGTCGACCTATATCGAAGCGCTCAAGGAAGCGGTCGATGTGGTCACGGCGATCACCGGCAGCAAAGACATCAATATGCTCGGCGCCTGCTCCGGCGGTATCACCTGCACCGCGCTGCTGGGCCACTACGCGGCGCTGGGAGAGAAGAAGGTCAACGCACTGACCCTGCTGGTGAGTGTCCTGGACACCACCCTGGACACCCAGGTGGCGTTGTTTGTGGATGAGCAGACCCTGGAAGCGGCCAAGCGCCACTCCTACCAGGCCGGCGTGCTGGAAGGCCGCGACATGGCCAAGGTGTTCGCCTGGATGCGCCCCAACGATTTGATCTGGAACTACTGGGTCAACAACTACCTGCTGGGCAACGAGCCACCGGTGTTCGACATCCTGTTCTGGAACAACGACACCACGCGCTTGCCGGCGGCCTTCCATGGCGACCTGATCGAGCTGTTCAAAAACAACCCACTCGTGCGCGCCAATGCACTGGAAGTGTGCGGCACGCCGATCGACCTCAAGCAGGTCACGGCCGATATCTACTCACTGGCCGGTACCAACGACCACATCACGCCATGGCAGTCCTGCTACAAGTCAGCGCAGCTGTTTGGCGGCAAGGTGGAATTCGTACTCTCCAGCAGCGGGCATATCCAGAGCATCCTCAACCCGCCCGGCAATCCCAAGGCGCGCTACCAGACCAGCGATAGCCTGGCGGGCAAACCACTGGAGTGGCAGGAGAATGCGACCAAGCACACAGATTCGTGGTGGTTGCATTGGCAGGTGTGGCAAGCGGAACGTGCGGGCAAGCTGAAGAAGGCACCGACGAGTTTGGGTAACAAAACCTTCGCCGCAGCGGAAGCAGCCCCCGGGACTTACGTACACGAACGCTAAATTGAAATGCGTTCAAATGTGGGAGGGGGCTTGCTCCCGATGGCAGTGTGTCAGCCATCTGATCCATTGACTGATCAGTTGCAATCGGGGGCAAGCCCCCTCCCACAGTTGGCCTGCATTCCAACCGTCACATCTCACAGGGCTTGAGCATGCCGCAACCGTTCATCTTCCGTACCATCGACCTGGATGGCCAGACCATCCGCACGGCGGTACGCCCGGGCAAGCCTCACTTGACGCCGTTGCTGATCTTCAACGGCATCGGCGCCAACCTTGAGCTGGTGTTTCCGTTCGTCCAGGCCCTGGACCCGGACCTGGAAGTGATCGCCTTCGATGTACCGGGCGTGGGCGGCTCCTCGACACCCAACCGCCCCTATCGCTTTCCCGGCCTGGCCAAGCTCACCGCACGCATGCTGGACTACCTGGACTATGGCCAGGTGAATGCGGTGGGCGTGTCCTGGGGCGGCGCTTTGGCGCAGCAGTTTGCCTACGACTACCCGGAGCGCTGCAAGAAGCTGATCCTGGCGGCGACCGCTGCCGGTGCCTTTATGGTGCCGGGCAAGCCGAAGGTGCTGTGGCTGATGGCGAGCCCCCGGCGCTACATCCAACCGTCCCACGTGGTGCGCATTGCACCCATGATTTATGGCGGTTCGTTCCGCCGCGATTCGAAACTGGCCGCCGAGCACGCCAGCAAAGTGCGCTCGGCCGGCAAGCTGGGTTACTACTGGCAACTGTTCGCGGGGTTGGGCTGGACCAGCATCCACTGGCTGCACAAGATCCGCCAGCCGACCCTGGTGCTGGCCGGGGACGACGACCCGCTGATCCCGCTGATCAATATGCGCATGCTCGCCTGGCGCATTCCCAACGCGCAGTTGCACATCATCGATGACGGCCACCTGTTCCTGATCACCCGGGCTGAAGCCGTGGCGCCGATCATCATGAAGTTTCTCGAGGAGGAGCGCATGCGGGCCGTGATTCACCCGCGACCGGCGGTGTAAGGACCACACCGCCGCGCAACTTGCCGAGAACCGACTATGGTTCTGAATTGGCGTGCCTGTTGATGGCTTGACGAAGGAGTGTTGGCTCATGCGAGAAAGACCCGTGACGAACCCGGCGCCCACCCCCGCCGCGTTCATCAACGCGCAAAACGCGATCACCGGCCTGCGCGGTCGGGATTTGCTGTCGACCCTGCGCAGCGTTGCCGCCCACGGTTTGCGTAACCCGGTGCATACCGCCCGTCACGCTCTCGCGCTGGGCGGTCAACTGGGTCGCGTACTGCTGGGTGAAACGGTGCACGAGCCCAACCCGCGGGACAACCGCTTCATCGACCCGACCTGGACGCTCAACCCGTTCTACCGGCGCAGCCTGCAGGCCTATCTGAGCTGGCAGAAGCAGACTCGTCACTGGATCGATGACAGCTCGCTGAGTGCCGACGACCGCGCCCGCGCGCACTTTGCCTTCGCCTTGATCAACGACGCGGTCTCGCCCTCCAACACCCTGCTCAACCCGCTGGCCATCAAGGAGCTGCTCAACTCCGGAGGCAACAGCGTGGTGCGCGGCGTGAGCAACCTGTTCGACGACCTGCTGCACAACCACGGCCTGCCGCGCCAGGTGAGCAAACAGGCCTTTGAAGTCGGCAAGACGGTGGCCACCACCCCAGGCTCGGTGGTGTTTCGTAATGAGCTGCTGGAGCTGATCCAGTACAAGCCCATGAGCGAAAAACAGTACGCCAAGCCGCTGCTGATCGTGCCGCCGCAAATCAACAAGTACTACATCTTCGACCTGAGCCCGACCAACAGCTTTGTGCAATACGCCCTGAAGAACGGCCTGCAGACCTTTATGGTCAGTTGGCGCAACCCGGACGTGCGCCATCGCGAATGGGGCTTGTCCACGTATGTGGCGGCGCTGGAAGAAGCGCTCAACGTCTGCCGGGCCATCACCGGCGCCCGCGAGGTCAACCTGATGGGCGCCTGCGCGGGTGGCCTGACCATCGCCGCGCTGCAGGGCCACTTGCAAGCCAAGCGCCAGCTGCGCCGTATCTCCAGCGCCAGCTACCTGGTGAGCCTGCTGGACAGCCAGATCGACAGCCCCGCCATGCTGTTCGCCGATGAGCAAACCCTCGAAGCCGCCAAGCGCCGTTCCTACCAGCAAGGCGTGCTCGACGGCCGCGACATGGCCAGGGTCTTCGCGTGGATGCGGCCCAATGACCTGATCTGGAACTACTGGATCAACAACTATTTGCTGGGCAAGGAACCGCCCGCCTTCGACATCCTGTACTGGAACAACGACAACACGCGCCTGCCCGCTGCACTGCATGGCGACTTGCTGGACTTCTTCAAGCACAACCCCCTGAGCCACCCCGGTGGCCTGGAGGTGTGCGGTACGCCCATCGATTTGCAGAAGGTCACGGTGGACAGCTTCAGCGTGGCCGGGATCAACGACCACATCACGCCGTGGGACGCGGTGTATCGCTCCACACAACTGCTCGGCGGTGAGCGGCGCTTCGTGCTGTCCAACAGTGGGCATATCCAGAGCATCCTCAACCCTCCGGGCAACCCCAAGGCCAACTACGTCGAAAACCCCAAGCTGAGCAGCGACCCGCGCGCCTGGTACTACGACGCCAGCCACGTCGAAGGCAGCTGGTGGCCGCAGTGGCTGGCGTGGATCCAGCAGCGCTCGGGCGTACAGCGTGAAACCCTCACGGCCCTGGGCAACCAGAATTACCCACCGATGGAAGCGGCGCCGGGCACCTACGTGCGAGTGCGCTGAGCTCAACGATCACATTAAGAAGACTGGATGAAGACCCGCGACCGTATCCTTGAATGTGCCCTGCAGTTGTTCAACCACAAGGGCGAGCCAAACGTATCGACCATGGAGGTGGCCAATGAAATGGGGATCAGCCCCGGCAACCTCTACTACCACTTCCATGGCAAGGAACCGCTGGTCATCGGCCTGTTCGAGCGTTTCCAAGCTGAGCTGGCGCCGTTGCTCGACCCTCCGGCGGATGCGCAACTGAAGGCGGAGGACTATTGGTTGTTCCTGCACCTGATCGTCGAGCGCATGGCCCACTATCGGTTTCTGTTCCAGGACTTGTCCAACCTGGCCGGGCGCCTGCCGAAACTGGCCAAAGGCATTCGTAACCTGCTCACGGCGCTCAAACGCACCCTGGCGTCATTGCTGGCGCGGTTGAAGGCGGCAGGGCAAGTGGTCAGTGACACCCAGGCGCTGGGGCAACTGGTGGAGCAGATCACCATGACCCTGCTGTTCTCCCTGGACTACCAACGGATCCTTGATCGCGAAGGCGAGGTGCGAGTAGTGGTGTACCAGATCATGATGCTGGTGGCGCCGCACCTGTTATTACCGGCGCGGCTGGCGACGGAGCGGCTGGCCCTGCGCTATCTGGATGAATCCGCTTGACGCTCGGTCACCCAGGCTCGCCGAACTGCTGACTGAACTTGAATAGTTCGCTGTCACTGCTGATACCCAGTTTCCGATAAGCCGATTGTTTTTGCGTACTGATCGTACTTGCACTTCGCGAAAACTTGGCCGCAATTGAATTGACTGACATCCCGTCCAAAAAACACCGCAACACCTCCTGCTCTTTGGGTGTAAGGCAGGCGTTTAACTGTAGCGAACTTGAAAAATCCACTTTCTTTTTTACATTCGCAACATCAAGTACGGACTGCATGCCCTGAAGCGCTGGCACCATACAAGGTTGCAGGTAAATCCGGCCTTGGGCGACGGTTCGAACAGCCGTGACTAACTCCGTCAAGTTCTGGGTTTTCCCCAGAATCCCCCAACATCCGGCTTTCAAAGACAGTGACACGATGGCAGGCGTGTAGTGCGAACACACGATCAAAGGCCTGCACTTACTGAAGCGCCTGTTCAACACCTGAAGCAGACTAAGACCGTCGCTGTCCGACGGCGCCAGGATAAAGTCCATGACCACCACATCCGCAGACCGCCTGGAGAGCGCTTCCAGCAAATCCCTGCCGGTGCCGAAGGAACCGATCACATCGAAGTCGGCCTCTTTATTCAAGCCTAACTCAATCCCCTGCCGGACCATCTCGTGGTCATCTAACAACATGACGGTATACGTGGTGGAAATTGAAATAGACATCGATAAACCCGTATAAGTGAATACAGCCTGCACACGCCAATACTCTATTTTGAGTACGGTATACCCAGCTATACATGGGGATCAATACAGCGAGGCAATAAGTGTGAGTCCTTCAGGAGTTTCTTACAGTCGAATCCCAACGTTATATAGAAACGTCCTAAACTGCCGGAATAAGTTTCGAATAATTACGAAGTAAAACTCGCGACTTCTCTATAGAGAACATTGGCGTTACACGACACAGTACGACGCCCCCGCCAATCGAGAAAACCTCGAAACAAATCGCAGGCGCAGCACTTTAAACCTGCGGCGGGTCATTCCTATAACTCACGAGTGGAACACCATGAAAGTCAACGTCTTATCCACCGTTGCAGGCGCAATGGTCTTAATGGCCGGCCTCTCACAATCCGCCTACGCCACCGATGGCATTATCAATTTCAGCGGTCTGGTGACTGATGTGACCTGCACGGTCGAAGGCTCGCCACCGGGCAGCGGCGCAGTGGTCAAGGACGTCAACCTGGGCGGCGTCTCTGCCGCGCGCCTGGCAACTGCAGGTAGCCGTGCCAACCTCACTGGCTTCACGATTCGCATTGGCGCCCCCGGTGAAGGCAGCTGCACCAACGGGCGTACCGCCATGGTTGCGTTCGACCCAACCAGCCCGGCCATCGACGTCGCCACCGGCCGCTTGAACATCGACGGATACGACGACCCGACGGATACCACCACCGCGAAGAACGTGCAGGTCGAAGTCACCAACCGCGATGGCTCCCCTATCAACGTCTACACCGAGAAATCGGAAGGCGTAGTGATTGCTGACAACCAGGCAATCATCCCCCTGGCCGCACAAATGTACGCCAGCGGCCCCGCCACCGAAGGTACGGTGAACACCCGCGTCGGCTTTATGATCGAGTACGCCGAGTAAGGAGCGAGCAGGCCTGCGCAGGCGGGCCTTGCACGCCATGGACCTGCGCTGATAACGCAGGCCCCCTTGACTCGCAGAGACTTCTGACTATGAAAAAAAAGGCCCGCATTGCGCTTGCCACCTGTGCCTTTGCAATGCTGTCACTGCTGGCACTGCCCTCCCATGCCGGCGTGATTATTCATGGCACCCGCGTGATCTACCCTGCCGAACAGCAGGAGGTCGTGGTGCGCCTGGAAAACAAGGGAAACCTCCCGGCACTGGTGCAAACCTGGCTGGACACCGGCGACCGGCACTCGACACCGGCGACAGCGCAAACGCCACTGACCCTTTCGCCACCGCTCTTTCGTATCGAGCCTTACCAGCAACAGGCGCTGCGCCTGCGCTATTCCGGCGAGCCACTGCCCACCGACCGCGAGAGCCTTTTCTGGCTGAATGTACTGGAAGTCCCGCCACGCTCCGCGGATGCCGCGCAAAACAACAAGATCGAATTGTCGTTCCGGACGCGCCTGCGCGTGTTCTTGCGACCACCGGCGCTGCCCTACCCGGTCGGGAGTGCTCCGTCAAAACTGCAATGGAAACTGGTCGCCCACGAACAGGGCTTCGCCGTGCAAGCCACCAACCCCACGCCGTATCACATTTCACTGGCCTCGGTGGACTTGCTCACCGCAGGCAAACGGTTCAGCAAAGCCCCGAATAAGACGGCCAACGACAGCCTGATGCTGCCCGCCGGTGACGTAAAAGTGTTCGTGCTGCCTCAACTGCGCAATCGCCCAAGTGACGCCGCCAAAGTCGAGTTCACCACCGTCAGCGACTTTGGGGCGCGAGTGCGTCACTCGGCTGCCCTTACCCCCACCGCCGGATAATCCCCGTATGAATGCGACATCGATCTCACACGCCCTGGCGAAGGTCGCAGTGCTGACACTTGTGCTGCAAGGCGCGACCACGGCCCACGCAAGCGTTGTGATCAACAACACTCGAATCGTTTATCCACAGGACGACAAGGAAGTAACCGTCAGGCTGGAAAGCAAGAACCAGGCGCCGGTGCTGGTCCAGACATGGCTGGACGAGGGTGATGAACATTCAACACCTGACCTGGCAGGCATTCCATTCGTCGCCACACCACCGGTCGTGCGCATGGAGCCAGGCAAACAACAAGTCATACGCCTGGCCTACACCGGCGAAACCTTACCGTCGGCCCAGGAAAGCCTGTTCTGGTTCAATCTGCTGGAGGTGCCTTCGCAGCCCCAAGGCGCCCAACCGGGCAATCAGCTGCAGCTCGCCTTCCGGACCCGGATCAAGCTGTTTTTTCGCCCGTCGAATCTGCCGTACGCGGTCGAGGCCGCGCCGGCAAAATTGCAATGGCGTCGCGTACCCACAGAGCAAGGGCAGGCACTGGAAGTCTACAACCCGAGCCCGTATCACGTGACCTTCGAACACATCGAACTGCTGGCGTCCGGGCAGCGTCATGCCAGCCAAGCTGCGGCGTCAGGCCCGGGGAATATGGTGCGGCCCGGAGGTCGCAATCGCTTTGAGCTACCAACGCTCAAAACACCGGCGAGTACTGACGCAACCGTCGAGTTCCAGACGCTTGATGACTTTGGGGTGAAAGTCTCCCACAGCGCCAAGGTATCGCCATGACGACCCGGACCCGCTGCCCACCGTAACCGTTCCGACGACCCGCCATCGGGGGGTCACACGGCCCCCTCACCCCACACATTTGGATGCCCATTGATTCGGGCAGGAACTCCCTATGCCGAAATTCTGGCAGTCTCCACTCGCGGGAGCGGTAAACATGCATTTGAACACGCGCAGAGGCGCAAGCAGCAATCCCCTGGAGCGTCATCGCTCAGCACTTACGATACCCAGCGTGCTGCTGGTATGGGGTGCTTATGCGGCAGCAGCCCAGAGTGCCGAACGTGTCGAATTCAACCCGGCCTTCTTTCCAGACAGAGCCGCCGGCTTGCAGGTGGATATTTCAAAGTTCAGCCAGGGCAACGTCGTGCTGCCCGGACACTACAGCACCGACATTCACCTCAACGGCCAATGGATTGGACGTGAAACCTTGACCTTCACGGCGGTCGCCCATCAGCCGTCGGCGCAACTGTGCCTGGAACGGGACGCGCTGCTCAGGTTTGGCATCAACGTGGATGCAGCGCCCACGCACTCCACCGATTCGAATGCGCCCCCCGCATCGGCGTTTTCCAGTTGCGCCGACATCGCGACGTACCTGCCGGGTGCCAGCAGCCAATTTGACTCAGGTGAAAGCCGCCTGGACTTGCAGGTCCCCCAGATCTACCTGGCGCGCAAGGCGCGGGGTTACGTCGACCCGCAGCACTGGGACAGCGGCATCAATGCCGCCTTCGTGCGCTACAACGCCAATACATTCAGCTCCCAGACCCATGGAAGCTCGCTCAATTCCAATTACCTGGGCCTCAATACCGGCCTCAATCTGGGGGACTGGCACTGGCGCCATAACGGCAGCTACAGCCAGACCAATATCGGTTCTGGCTATCAAAGCAGCGCCACGTACGTGCAGCGCGAGCTGAGCAGGCTGCAATCACAGCTGATGGTCGGCGAAATCTACACCCCAGGGGAGCTGTTCGACAGCGTGCGCATGAAAGGCGCCAGCCTGTTCAGCGATGACCGGATGCTGCCGGATTCCCTGACAGGCTTCGCTCCGGTGGTGCGTGGTGTCGCCGAGACCAATGCCCGCGTCACCGTGCGCCAACGCGGGGTGTTATTGGACGAAGTGTCTGTAGCGCCGGGCCCGTTTGTCCTCAACGATTTGTTTCCTACCGGCTACGGCGGTGACCTGAACGTCACCGTCACCGAAGCCGATGGCCGCACACGCGAGTTCATCGTACCGTTCGCCGCCAACGCCAACCTCCTACGCCCCGGCTACAGCCGCTACTCGTTGAGCATTGGCCAACTGGATGAAATCGGCCTGCGGCACCCTCCCACGCTGATGCAAGCCACTTACCAGCATGGCCTGAGCAATCTGCTGACCGGCTACACCGGCGCGGTACTTGCCGACGACTATCGCTCGCAATTGCTCGGCACGGCCTTTAATACACCGCTCGGCGCGCTGTCCCTTGACCTGACCTACTCCAACGCCGACCTTCCGGGCCACGGTTCGCGTGAGGGGCAAAGCGTACAACTGCGCTACAGCAAAAACTTCACCGAGACCGGCACCCACTTCGCCCTCGGCGCATACCGCTACTCCACCGAAGGCTTCCTGACCCTGAGCGATGCCGCACGCGTGCGCGACCTCGCCATCGACGGACTGAACCTGGACAACGTGTCACGGCTACGCGACAGGATGGACATCAGCCTCAACCAGAGCCTGGGTACTGGTTCGCTGTACCTGACCGGTTCTTCGCAAAACTATTGGAACCGCAAAAGCGGCAACCTGACGTTCACCACCGGTTACAGCGGCACCTGGAAGAACCTTCACTACACCGTCAGTGCGCAGCGCACCCGCGACTTGCTGAGTGACCGAGTCGACAAGCAAGTGGACTTCACCGTGAGCCTGCCACTGGGCAGCGGCGCGCACTCGCCAACCTTGACCACCACGGCCTACCGCGGCGATCAAAGCAGCGGCGAGCGCGTCAGCCTGGGCGGCAGTCTTGGCGAGCGCAGCGAGTTCAGCTACGGCCTGGGGGCCAGCCGAACGCACGGCATCGGCAACACAACCAGTGCAGACGCGAAATACCAGACAAGCCATGGCGTGCTATCCGCCGGTTTTGGTCAGAGCAATGCGTATCGCGCGACCTCCTTGGGCATGACCGGCGGGATTGTCGCCCACGCTGGCGGCGTGACCTTCGCCCCGGAGCTGGGCGACACCATCGGCATCGTCCAAGCACCCGACGCCCTGGGCGCGCGGATCAATGGCAACCACAGTTCACAAGTCGGGAAAAGCGGCTTTGCCGTAGTGCCTCACCTCACGCCCTACCGGCAGAACGTCGTCGAGCTGGACCCAAAAGACCTGTCCGTCGATGTGGAACTCAAGACCGCCGCGCAAAACGTGGCACCACGCGCCGGCGCGGTGGTGAAGTTGCAATTCGAGACCGCCAGCGGCCACGCCCTGTTGATTACGGCTGTGCGCGAGGATGACAGCCCGCTGCCGTTCGGCTCGGATGTATTCGATGAAGAGGGCGCCAGTGTCGGCGTGGTCGGGCAAGGGGGTAAGGCGTTTGTCCGCGTGGCACGCCCCCAGGGGCAGTTGACGGTCAAGTGGGGAGCCAATGCCAGCGCCACTTGCCGCCTTCACTACGACCTCGACGTGCAACCGGATGCCCAGGGCACCCGCCGTTTGCAGCACTTGGACGCGGGTACTTGTCAGCCCGAGTCGGCCCTTTTCTCACTGCGAGACTGATGATGAAACACACCCTAAAACTGATCTCAACACTGCTGGCCCTGGTTCTGCCGATCGCAGCTCATGCAGGTTGTGAACGCTATATGAACAGCACGCTCACCCTCACGCTTCCCAGCACGATCACCGTGCCGGCCAATCTACCGGTGGGCGGGGTAATCGTCAGGCGTTCATTCAGCGGTACAGCCCCGGCTTTCTTTGCGGTTTGCTGGGCCTCGCATCTAAGGATCTTCGGGCGATTCCACTCGTCACCTCCTGCCCCCCCGTACTATCGCACCGAGGCGCCAGGTGTGGGGGCTAGCCTGCGTATCACGGATGCCAGGGGAATAACCAATAACTATGGAATGCGTACTCAAGAGGGCTCGCCGGCAAGTGGCACATATCCCAGCTTCACGGCTGCGGAATTGACGTTCCACAAAATCGAACCTGTAGCCAATGGGACGGTACCAGCCGGAGAAATTTGGGCAGCAAGAAGGGAGCGGCGCTCAGATGGTTTTGTCCTGCGGATGGGTAACGCTGTTCGGTTTGTCACCCCTGTCGCCACCTGCGACCTGGCGACCGGTGACGTCAACCGTACGATCACACTCGACCCGATCAAAGTCAGCGCACTTCAAAACGCCACCTATACCGGCGCACGCCAATTCGAGCTCACCGCCAACTGCACCAACGCATCCAATGTCACCTTTCGTTTTTCCGGCACACCCGCGCCAGGGAATAACCGGCTGTTCGCCAATACAGGCACGGCCGGCGGCGTAGCAGTGTGGCTGTACTCACGCATCGGCGCAGGCACCCAGAACATTCTCCCCACTGGCGCCGAAAGCTCCCGCACGATCGCTGTTTCGGCCAATAGAGCCGTCCTGCCGCTCGGCGTGGCATACCACAAAAACGGCACAGTCACCCAAGGCACTCTTGTCAGTACGGCCACCGTCAACATTACCTATAACTGAAACGCTGAGGGCTTCTTGATGAGCTTGCGAACACTTCCCCTGCTACTGGCAATCACCGCCGGCCTGGCCGTCAATGCGGTCCAGGCCGCCACCACGGGCACCTTGCGCTTTACCGGCCAGATCAATGCCGGTACCTGTAACCTGGCGGCCGGCGACGAAAACCGTACCATCACATTGCCGACTATCAAGATTTCCGACTTGGACGCGACCTCCAGCGCGGGCGCGTTTGATTTCGAGATCTCTGCCGATTGTGAATCGGATTTGCGCAACGTGATTTTCCTGTTCGCAGGCACAGCCTCCACCGGGAACGCCGCGCTGTTTTCCAACACGGGCACCTCCAAGGGTACCGCCCTTCGACTACTGCACCGTGCCTCTCCCGCTTATGCCATCCCCGCCAACGGTACCGCCGCCCAGCGCAGCCGCACCATCGCGACGAGCAGCAACAAGGCGGTGATCCCCCTCACAGCGGCATACCACAAAACCGGCGAAGCGATCACCCAAGGCACCCTGGCCAGCGCGGTTACCGTTTCGATCACTTACAACTGACCGAACCTGGCGCCACGGATCACGCTGTAAGCGCGCAAAAAAAAAGCCCGACCTTTGCAGGCCGGGCATTTTTTGTATCCCGAAAAAATCAGGACTGACTGGATGACGTCGGGGTTGCCGGCGTTGCAGTCGGGGCAGCAGCAGGCGCTGGTGCAGACACCGAGTTGGCGGTCGAAGCGGTGGGTGTCGGGGTTGCAGGCTTGGCGGCAACGGCCGGCTTTGGCGCTGCTGGTTTTTTCGCTACCGCAGGCTTCTTCGCGGCAGCAGGTTTGGCGGCCGGCTTGGCCACCGCAGGTTTCGCAGCGGCAGGCTTGGCAGCTGCCGTTTTCGCCGCAGGTTTGGCGACGGCCTTGGCTGCAGGTTTAGCCGCAGGCTTGGCAGCGGCTTTAGCAGCCACGGGTTTAGCTTTAGCGGCCGGTTTGGCGGCCGGTTTGGCTGCTGCAGTTTTCGCCGCTGGCTTGGCAGCCGGTTTGGCAGCGGCTTTAGCCGGCGCCTTGGCCGCAGGTTTTGCAGCAGGCTTGGCGGCAGCTTTTACCAGCGGCTTGGCGGCCGTTTTAGCGGCGGGTTTGGCAGCAGCTGTTTTAGCGGCAGGCTTGGCAGCCGGTTTAGCCGCAGCCGCTTTCACGGGGGCGACTTTGGCGCCGGTGAGTTTTTCGATTTGCCGGGTCAACGTATCGACCTTGCTGTGCAGCGCTTTCACTTCTGTACGGCTAGGAACGCCCAGTCGCGAAATAGCACTGTTGAGGCGCTTGTCCAGCGTCTCTTCCAACTTGCCCCAGGTGTCAGAAATACTCGACTTGGCGGAACCAGCGCTCGCCTTTGCCGCATCGACTTTCTTACCCACTGCACTTTTGGTCAACTTCTCGGCTTTCTCGCCGTCTTTAACCAACGTCTCGAAGAGTTTGCTGCCGTCACTGTCGATCTTCGAATAAACGCCTAAACCAGCCAGCCAGATTTTGCGGGAATATTCTTCAACTTTCCCGACCCACGAGCTGCTTTCTTTCTGAGTAGTCTTTTTAACAGCCATCCCGATGTCTCCTTAGTGTTTACGCGCGACACGTTCGAGCAATGCCGTCAGCTCTTCGAGCTTAGCAGAGAGTGTCTCCACGTCATGTTTAGACGCAATGCCGATTCGATTCAAGGCACTTGCAACACGAGTATCAAAAGCTTTTTCAACTTTATCCAGCTGAACTTCTACCAGACCTTTGACTGCAGAGACATTATTCTTTACTTGATCAATCTGACTGTTGGCGGCATCAAGTTGTTCAACTGCAACTTTTTTACCTTTACTTTCAACATGTTGACCGCTCTTAACGAGTTCTTTGAAGTACTCGCCGCCCTCGCTGCCCACCTTCGCGTAGGCACCAAGACCGGCCAACCAGATCTTGCGGGCGTAGGTTTTAACGTCACTCAAAGCGCCGGTCTGAGCATCGATTTTTTTCTTCAGGATAACTTTGGCCATGGTGCACCTCACGCAGGATAGGGGGAGGAACGGCCCGCAGGAGTTGTGGGCTTGGGCACAAAGTAGGAGGAAAAATTAGAATCGGCACCCTAAGTACACAGGAGGGGTGAAAGACCGGTCAGGCCAACGCCTTATCCAGGGCCTTCTCGATTTCGGACTTGATCGTGCCACTCATGGCCGACATCAACAGGCCCAGCTCCACATCGATGCGCAGCGAATCATCCGCCACTAATACCGTGCCTTTAACCCCGGAACGCTTGAGGTTCAAGGTATCGCCCGACCACGAAGGCTCCAGCCCATATTGCTCCTTGAGTTTGTGCGCCAACTTCTCGGCCTTTGCCCGTGCGCCTTCTTTACCCAGGGAATGTGCACGTTCAACGGTTATACGGGCCATTGCAATGACTCCTCTTTATAGGGATTTGAATACCTTCGATGCGGCAAAAGGTCTCGGTGACCTTCCATCTTACCTGCAGCCTTGCCAAGACAAAGCAGGCCTTGGGGATTATCATGTCCCGCATTCTCTTTTGGTGACAGCGATATGACTGATCAGCGCAAAGGCAGCGATGCCGAACCCACCACTCACTTCGGCTTCAAGAACGTCCCGGAAAGCCAGAAAGCGGAAAAAGTCGCTGAGGTGTTCCACTCCGTAGCGGCCAAGTACGACCTCATGAACGACGTGCTGTCGGGCGGTATGCACCGTTTGTGGAAGCGCTTCACTATTGAATTGTCGGGCGTACGTACCGGCAACCGCGTGCTGGATATCGCCGGCGGTACCGGCGACCTGGCGGCCAAGTTCTCCAAGCTCGTCGGCCCTACCGGCCAGGTGGTGCTGGCGGATATCAATGGCTCGATGCTCAAGGTCGGCCGCGATCGCCTGCTCGACAAGGGCGTGGCCGGCAATATCGAATTCGTCCAGGCCGACGCTGAGAAGCTGCCGTTCCCGGACAACCATTTCGACTGCGTGACCATCGCCTTCGGCCTGCGCAACGTGACCCACAAGGAAGATGCGATCCGCTCGATGCTGCGCGTCCTCAAACCGGGTGGCCGCCTGTTGGTACTGGAGTTCTCCAAGCCGACCAACGCGCTGATGTCCAAGGTCTACGACACCTACTCCTTTGCCTTCATGCCGTTGATGGGCAAGCTGATCACAAACGACGCCGAGAGCTACCGCTACCTGGCCGAATCGATCCGCATGCACCCCGACCAGGAAACCCTGAAGTCGATGATGGTAGAAGCCGGTTTCGACCGCGTGACCTACCACAACATGACCTCGGGCATCGTCGCCCTGCACCGCGGCATCAAGCCCTGATGCTGTTCGCAGGCCTGCTTGCCAGCGTCGAACACGGCCTCAACCGTGTGCTGCGCCTGGACAGTACCGCCTTGGCGCGGCTCACGCATTTGAACGGCAAGGTCATCGCCGTGGACTGCACCAGCCCCGCCTTGCAGCTGTTTATCCTGCCCAGCGATGAAGGCCTGCTGCTCGCCACTCAATGGGCCGCCGAAGCCGACTGCACCCTGCGCGCACCGGCCTCCAGCCTGTTGCACCTGGCGCTGAGCCGCAACAAGACCGCCATCCTCCACGGCCCCGAAGTGCACCTGGAAGGCGACAGTGCGGTACTGATGGACCTGGCCGCCGTGCTGCAAGACCTGGAGCTGGACTGGGAGTACGAACTGTCACGCTGGATCGGCCCCGTCGCCACCCAGTTGATCAGCGGGCACCTGCGCAGTCGCACGCGCTGGTACCAGCAGGGGTTCGCCAGCCTTAACCAGAACCTCGCCGAATACCTGAGCGAAGAATCGCGCACCCTGGTCGGAGAACGCGAAGCGCAAGCGCGCTTTCGTGAACTCGACAAGGCCAAAATCGACCTGGAACGTCTTGAGGCACGCTTCGAGCGCCTGAGCCGTTCCCTTGATCCAAGCGATAACGCATGAAGCTGCTCGCCGTCCGCCGTTTGTTCCGTATCCAGCGCGTCGTAATCCGCTACCGCCTCGATGACCTGCTGTTCGCCCTGCCCCTGCCGTGGTTCCTGCTGGCAGTGCGCTATGTGCTGCCGTGGCGCTGGTTCCCGCGCAAACAGCTGGAGCTGAGCCGTGGCGCGCGCCTGCGCCTGGCGTTGCAGGACCTGGGACCGATATTCATCAAGTTCGGGCAGATCCTCTCCACACGTCGCGACCTGCTGCCCGAAGACATCGCCGACGAACTGATGCTGCTGCAGGACCGCGTGCCGCCGTTCGATTCGCAGCAGTCGATGAAGCTGATCGAAGAGCAACTGGGCAAGAAGATCAGCGAGGTGTTCAGCCGCTTCGACGTCGAACCACTGGCCTCGGCCTCGGTGGCACAAGTGCATGCGGCGCAGTTGAAGACCGGCGAAGAAGTGGTGGTCAAGGTGATCCGCCCGGGCCTCAAGCCGATCATCGGCCAGGACCTGGCGTGGCTGTTCATCCTCGCCCGCGCCGCCGAACGTTTCTCTGCCGATGCGCGCCTGCTGCACCCGGTAGACGTGGTCGCCGACTACGAAAAAACCATCTACGACGAACTCGACCTGCTGCGCGAAGCGGCCAACGCCAGCCAGCTCAAGCGCAACTTCGAAGGCTCGCCGTTACTCTATGTACCGCAGGTGTATTGGGATTGGTGCCGCCCCAAAGTGCTGGTGATGGAGCGCATCTACGGCGTGCAGGTCACCGACCTCGCGACCCTGGCCGACCAGCGCACCGATATGAAGATGCTTGCCGAGCGCGGCGTGGAGATTTTCTTCACCCAGGTGTTCCGCGACAGTTTCTTCCACGCCGACATGCACCCCGGCAATATCTTCGTCAGCACCGTCAACCCATGGAGCCCGCAGTACATTGCGATCGACTGCGGCATCGTCGGCAGCCTGACCCCGGAAGACCAGGACTACCTGGCGCGCAACCTGTTCGCCTTCTTCAAGCGCGACTACCGCCGCGTGGCACAGTTGCACATCGATTCGGGCTGGGTGCCGGCGGAAACCAAGCTCAACGAATTCGAAGCGGCGATCCGCACGGTGTGCGAGCCGATCTTTGAAAAACCACTGAAGGATATCTCCTTCGGCCAGGTGCTGATGCGCCTGTTCCAGACCGCGCGGCGCTTCAATATGGAAGTGCAGCCGCAACTGGTGCTGCTGCAAAAAACCTTGCTCAACATCGAAGGCCTGGGCCGCCAGTTGTACCCGGACCTCGACCTGTGGAACACCGCGCAGCCGTTCCTGGAACGCTGGATGCGCGAGCGAGTCAGCCCGAAAACCCTGCTGGGCAACCTGCACAGCCAGTTCGAGCAACTGCCGCACCTGGCCAATATGACCCGCGACCTGCTGGAGCGCATGTCCCAGCCCCACGCCAAGGACCCCGCGCCACCGTGGCACACGCGCAAGGATGACTGGTTCCTGCGCCTGCTGGGCGCCGCGCACCTGGTCGGTGGCGTGATGCTGGCGATTGGCGGGCCGCTGAACCAACTGGGCCACTGGCCGGCCGGCATCATGGTCGCCGTGGGTGTTTATCTGATCGTGCGTCGATAGCCAATCCGGTTATACACTGTCGCAAATTGCCGGAGCCGAACATGAAAGACTGGCTGGACGAGATCAAGTGGGACAGTGACGGCCTGGTGCCGGCCATTGCCCAGGACTACAAGACCGGGCGCGTGCTGATGATGGCCTGGATGAACCGCGAGGCCCTGAGCCTCACCGCCACTGAGCAGCGCGCCATTTACTGGTCACGTTCCCGTGGCAAACTGTGGCGCAAGGGCGAAGAGTCCGGGCATGTGCAAACCCTGCACGAGATGCGCATCGACTGCGACGCCGACGTGGTGATCCTCAAGGTCGAGCAGATTGGCGACATTGCCTGCCACACCGGCCGACACAGCTGCTTCTATCGCGTGTTCGAGAACGGCGAATGGAAGGTTGTAGAGCCGGTGCTCAAAGACCCGCACGCCATCTACTCCGCAGGACACTGAACATGAGCGATACCCTCAACCGTGTGGCCCAGGTGCTGGAAGACCGCAAAGGCGCGGATGCCGACAGCTCCTACGTCGCCAGCCTGTACCACAAGGGCTTGAACAAGATCCTGGAAAAACTCGGCGAAGAGTCCATCGAGACCATCATCGCCGCCAAGGATGCGCAAATCAGCGGCGATTGCAGCGATGTAATCTACGAGACCGCTGACTTGTGGTTCCATAGCCTGGTCATGCTCGCCCAACTGGGGCAGCATCCACAGGCCGTGCTGGATGAACTGGACCGTCGCTTCGGCTTGTCCGGGCATGCCGAAAAGGCCTCGCGCCCGTCCGCTTGAATAACTAAGACTAGAGGATTTGCAGCATGGGCATTTTTGACTGGAAACACTGGATCGTCATTCTGGTGGTGGTGGTACTGGTATTCGGCACCAAGAAACTCAAGAACCTCGGCACCGACGTGGGCGAGTCGATCAAGGGCTTTCGCAAAGCGATGAACGACGACGAAAAACCGGCCGACCCTGCCGCCAACCCCGTGCCACCGGCCCAGCCTGTCCACCCCCAGGCCACCCAGCCGATCACCGAGCGTCGTACCTTCGACGTGCAGGCTGAAAAAGTCCAAGAGCCGACCCGCAAAGACTCGTGAGCACTGACTAATGTTTGGTATCAGCTTCTCTGAACTGCTGCTCGTCGGCCTTGTTGCCTTGTTGGTACTCGGGCCGGAACGCCTGCCCGGTGCCGCACGCACGGCTGGCCTGTGGATCGGGCGCCTGAAACGCAGTTTCAACGCCATCAAACAGGAAGTTGAACGGGAAATCGGCGCCGACGAGATCCGCCGCCAACTGCACAACGAACACATTCTGTCGTTGGAGCAGGAAGCCCGGAAAATACTGTCGCCGGTACAGGAACCCACCAAGCCGGTGGAGCCTGTGGCCGAGCACAGCATCGCACCTGCGGTTGAAACCCCGCCCGCCGCCCCGATCCCGACTGCCCCAACCGAGCCTGCGCCGACGCCCGTTGCGTCGCCCGCGCCCCATGACCCTACATTGCCGCCGCGAGCCCCATGAGCGCTGATAAACCGGAAAACGACCAGCATATGCCGCTGGTCTCGCACCTCACCGAGCTGCGGACCCGCCTGCTGCGTTGCGTCGCGGCAATCTTCATCATTTTTGCCGGGCTGTTCGCCTTCACCCAGCAGATCTACACCTTCGTCTCCACGCCGCTGCGCCAGTACCTGCCGGCCGGTGCGACGATGATCGCCACCGATGTGTCATCGCCGTTCCTCACGCCGTTGAAGCTGACGATGATGGTCTCGCTGTTCCTGGCGATCCCGGTGATCCTGCATCAGATCTGGGGCTTTATCGCGCCGGGCCTGTACAAGCATGAGAAGCGCATCGCAGTGCCCTTGCTGGTATCGAGCATCCTGCTGTTCTACACCGGCATGGCCTTCGCCTACTTCCTGGTGTTCCCGTTGATCTTCAAGTTCTTCGCCGCCGCCACCCCGGCCGGCGTGGAGATGATGACCGACATCACCAGCTACCTCGACTTCGTGATGACGCTGTTCTTCGCCTTTGGCGTCGCCTTCGAAATCCCGGTGGCCGTGGTGTTGCTGGTGTGGATCGGCGTGGTCAACGTGCAGTACCTGAAGAAGATCCGCCCGTATGTGATTATCGGCTGCTTCGTGGTCGGCATGATCCTCACGCCGCCGGACATCTTCTCCCAGACCCTGCTGGCCGTGCCGATGTGGATGCTGTTCGAGATTGGCATCCTGTTCAGCGGCTTGATCAGCAAGCGTGGCGATCACCCGGATGACCAACCCGCCGACGACGACCAGCCGCCAGCGACCCAGCCGTGAACCTGCTGCTGCTGTTCGATGCCGACTTCATTGCGGCCGACCGGGTGATCCTGCGTGACCGGCGCCTGGTGCATATGCAGGAAGTCCACCGCGCCGCTGTAGGCGATAGCCTGCGGGTCGGACGCATTGGCGGGTTGATGGGCAACGCGCAGCTGCTGCGCCTGGAAGCCCACGAAGCCGAACTGCAAGTGAGCTTCGACCAACCACCACCGGCCAAACTGCCCCTGACCCTGCTGCTGGCCCTGCCACGCCCGAAAATGCTGCGCCGGGTGCTGCAAACCGTGGCGGCCATGGGTGTGCCGAAAGTGGTGCTGGTCAACAGTTATCGGGTGGAAAAGAGCTTCTGGCAAACGCCGTTCCTGGAACCCGAGGCCGTTCGCGAGCAACTGATCCTCGGCCTGGAACAGGCGCGGGACACGGTGCTGCCGCAGGTCATTATCGAAAAGCGCTTCAAACCTTTCGTCGAAGATCGCCTGCCAGCCATGACCGAAGGCACCCTTGGCCTGATTGGCCATCCCGGAGACTACCCACCCTGCCCACGCGGCCTGGACGAACCGGTCACCCTGGCGATCGGCCCGGAAGGCGGCTGGATTCCCTACGAAGTGGATTTGCTGGCCAAGGCCGGCTTGCAGCCAGTGCAATTGGGTGCGCGCATCCTACGCGTCGAAACGGCCGTCACCGCCCTGCTCTCTCGCCTGTTCTGAACCCACCGCTGTTCCCCTGTGGGAGGGGGCTTGCTCCCGATGGCGGTGGTTCAGTATCAGAAGTGCTGACTGACCCACAGCGATCAGGAGCAACCCCCCTCCCACAGAGGACAGCGTCGCTACAGAATTCCGTATGCAGGCCGATAACCCGTGAATAAGTCAAAGCCTTGTTCCAGGGGAGTTCGCAGCATGTATCGTTGGTTAGCCGAGAAACTGGGGAATGTCAGCGTCAAAACCAAGCTGGGCGTAGGCTTTGGCTTGGTATTACTCTTGACACTGATGATCACCTTCACCGGCTGGTCCGGCCTGGGCAGCGTGATCAGCCGGGGCGACAAGCTGGGCTACATTTCCAGCGTCAACGAGCTCACCAAGGACCTGCGCCTGGCTCGCCTGGACTACGAAATGCGCCGGGGCGAACAGGGCCCGACGGAAGTCAACGAGCTGATTGGCAAACTGCAAAACGGCCTGAAAACCGCCGATACCTTGATCGATCAACCTGCCGACAATTTGCTGGTGGACGAGCAGCTGACAGCCATCGATCAATACAAGCGCGCATTCGACGACATGGTTCAGGCCGGTGCCAACCGCGAAAACGCCCGCAGCAAGCTGGGCGATACTGCTGACAATGCGGTGATCAAGATCGGCGAGATCGAAAAAGCCCTGCTGCAAGGCGACAGCGTTACCCAGTTCGACAGCGTGGTCGGGCTGAGCAAGCTGATCCAGCAGGCGCGGTTCCAGGTGCGCGGTTACACCTACAGCGGCAAGGTTGAAGCCGAACAGCCGGCGTTGGACGCCATCGACAATGCCCTGAAGAAAATCGCCGCCCTCAACGGTACGTTGCCTGAGCAATACACAACCAACCTGCAACAGGCCAGCGTGTCGCTGCAGGCCTATCGCGCCGCTGTCAGCCAATACCGTGACTCCCAGGTGACGACTGCCGCGGCCATGAAAAAGATGGGCGAACAGGGCGATATCCTGCTCGACCGCAGTAAAAAACTGACCCTCTCCCAAACCGTCGTGCGCGATACCGACGCGGCGCAGGCCAAGAACCTGTTGCTGCTGGCCACCGCGCTCGCGTTGATCTTCGGACTGGTCGCTGCCTGGGCCATCACGCGGCAGATCATCCTCCCGCTGAACCAGACCCTCAAAGTTGCAGAACGCGTAGCTTCAGGCGACCTGAGCCAAGACCTCATTTCACTGCGCCAGGATGAGCTGGGGCAACTGCAACGCGCCATGCAAAGCATGACGGTGGGCCTGCGCGAGTTGATCGGCGGCATCAGCGACGGCGTCACCCAGATCGCCAGCGCCGCCGAACAGCTGTCGGCGGTGACCGAACAGACCAGCGCCGGGGTCAACAGCCAGAAGGTCGAGACCGACCAGGTGGCCACCGCCATGAATGAAATGGCCGCCACTGTGCAGGAAGTGGCACGCAACGCCGAGGAAGCCTCTGAAGCCGCCCTGGCCGCAGACCAGCAGGCGCGCGAAGGCGACAAGGTCGTCGGCGAAGCCATCGCCCAGATCGAACGCCTGGCCACCGAAGTGGGTAACTCCACCGAGGCCATGGGCCATCTCAAACGCGAAAGCGACAAGATCGGCAGCGTGCTCGACGTGATCAAGTCGGTGGCACAGCAAACCAACCTGCTGGCCCTGAACGCGGCGATTGAAGCCGCGCGTGCCGGTGAAGCCGGACGCGGTTTCGCAGTGGTGGCCGATGAAGTGCGCAGCCTGGCCCAGCGCACCCAAAAGTCCACCGAAGAAATCGAAGAGCTGATTGTCGGCCTGCAAAGCGGCACCCAGCAGGTGGCGAACATCATGGACAATAGCCGTGGCCTCACCGACAGCAGTGTCGAGCTGACTCGCCGCGCCGGCACCACCCTGGAGAACATCACTCGTACGGTCTCAACCATCCAGGCGATGAACTCCCAGATCGCCACCGCCGCCGAGCAGCAAAGCGCCGTGGCTGAAGAGATCAACCGCAGCGTGTTGAATGTGCGCGATATCTCGGAACAGACGGCGGCGGCCAGCGAAGAGACCGCCGCGTCGAGTACCGAGCTGGCGCGCCTGGGCACCCATCTGCAAACACTGGTTGGCCGTTTCCGGATCTGACCCCTTCCCCGCGCGGCGACCTGCCCTGGGTCGCCGCCTGCAGCCTGTGAAATTTCCTACGCGTTTATCAGCCTCATTCCTGCGCCAAGAGAACTAGCGTTTCACTCAGCTCAACGTGCCTGCGCACCTTGAGAACGCTCACTGTTCACTTGTCGGAGGTTAATCATGCTTCGTCGAATGACTCACCTGCTGGGTGACGCCAGTGTCACCCTCAAACTGGTCCTGGGCTTCTCCCTGGTCCTGGCGTTGAGCCTTGTGATTGCCGTGACTGGCTGGCAGGCGCTGGCTGCATCCCTTTACCGCTCGCAAACACTGACAGTGCTCGCGCAATTGGCGGTGACTGGCGAAGAACTGCGGGCCGACAGGATCGTTTACCGCACCCTGGACGATAGCGCCAGCTTCAATAAGTTGAGCGTGAGCACGGTAAAGATCGACGGACTGCTGGTGGAGCTTTCGCCACGGCTAAAAGCGCCAAAATCCATTGAGTACCTGAAGGAGATGGCCCGCATCAGTGCGAGTTTCAAAACCACCCTCAAGGATGTGCCCTCGCTGGTCGAGCAACGCGAAAATGCCCGAGAGCAACTCAAGCAGAGCAGCGCGCGAACCGGCGATGTGCTGGCACAACTGGCAAGCGATCTGCCGGACCAGGAGGACACCAAGGCCCTGGATGCCATCGAAGACCTGCGCCAGGCCATCGAACAGGCCGAAGATCGCGCCCAGAGCGCCGCCTGGGCCGCCAGTTCGCTGGATGCCTACGCCCAGGCCGTCAGCGACGCCGAACGCAACCTCGAACTCGCTCAGGCGGCCGTGGCCAAACTGCCGGTCGATAGCAGCGCACTGAAAAATGCCGTGCTCAGCATTCGCACCCACCTGACACGCCTGAAGGAAACCCAGCTCGCCACCGAGAACACGCAAAACCAGTTGGAGCAGCAGCTGGACCAACTGCTCGGGCAAAGCGATCTGCTGAGCCAGGACCAGACCCAACGCCGCGACAATGAAGCCGAGCAAGCCCGCACCCAGACGCTGGGGGTTACTGGCGCCGCGTTGCTCTTCGGCACCCTGGCCGCCTGGCTGATCGCCGGGCAGATCGTCAGGCCGTTGCGCAAGGCGCTGACAGTGGCCAATCGCATTGCCCAGGGCGACTTGAGCCACGATGTGCAGACCCGACGCCGGGATGAATTGGGCCAGTTGCAAAGGAGCATGAGCGAAATGACGCTTAACCTGCGGGGGCTGATCGGCAACATCAGCGACAACGCGCGACAAATCGCCAGCGCCGCCGAAGAGCTTTCCACCGTGACCGAACAAACTCGCGCAGGCGTAAATGATCAGCGCGATGAAACCGAGCAGGTCGCCACCGCGATGAACCAGATGCTCGCCACCGCCCAGGAGGTCGCGCGCCATGCCGAGCAGGCTTCGATCGCGGCTGGCGAGGCCAATCAACAGACTGAACTGGGTGATCAGGTCGTGACCGATGCGGTGGCGCAAATTGAGCACCTGGCCCATGAAATGGCACGCGCAGGCCAAGCCATGCTGGGCCTGCAAAGGGAAAGCCAGAAAATCAGCAGTGTGCTGGACGTGATCAAGTCGGTTTCACAGCAGACCAACCTGCTGGCGCTCAATGCCGCGATAGAAGCCGCACGGGCCGGCGAAGCCGGTCAAGGATTTGCGGTGGTCGCCGATGAGGTGCGTGGTCTCGCCCAACGCACCCAGCAATCCGCAGAGGAAATCGAAGAGCTGATTGGAGGCCTGCACAGCGGTACACAACAGGTAGCCGACATCATGGACTACAGCCGCACCCTGACCGAGAACAGTGTCGGCCTGGCCCGCAACGCCGGGGACTCCCTCACGGAGATCGCCCGCACGGTGGCGGTCATCCAGGAAATGAACCCGCAGATCGCCGCAGCGGCAGAGGAGCAAAGCGCAGTGGCCGAAGAGATCAATCGCAGTGTGTTGAAAGTCCGCGACGCCTCGGAGCAAACCGCCGCCGCCAGCGCACAGACGGCGGCGGCCAGTATCGAACTGGCGCGACTGGGAACGGATTTGCAGCAGTGCGTGGGGAGGTTCAAGGTGTGACGCTCCCCGCTTTCAAAGACCTGGGCCTTATAGAACCTGACGCAGGAACGCCTGGGCCCGTGGATCTTTGGGCGCCGCGAAGAACTCGGCCGGAGCAGCATCTTCCAGCAATTTGCCGTGATCGAAGAACAGCACCCGATCCGCCACTTCACGGGCAAAGCCCATCTCGTGGGTAACGCAGACCATGGTCATGCCTTCAAGGGCCAGGGTCTTCATGACATCCAGCACTTCGCCGACCATTTCCGGGTCGAGGGCCGAGGTGGGTTCGTCGAACAACATCACCTTGGGCTCCATCGCCAACGCCCGGGCTATCGCCACGCGCTGTTGCTGTCCACCGGAAAGCCGCGACGGGAATTCGTTGGCTTTCTGCGCAATGCCGACCTTTTCCAGCAGCGCCAGGGCCTTGGCTTCGCGCTCCTTCTTGCCGCGCTTGCGCACGACTTTTTGCGCCAGGCACAGGTTTTCCAACACGGTCATGTGGGGGAACAGGTTGAAGTGCTGGAACACCATGCCGACTTCACGGCGATAGGCGTTCACATCGGTTTTCGGATCGGCCAGTTGCAGGCCGTCGATGCTCACCGAACCCGAATCGAACTCCTCCAGGCCGTTGAGGCAACGCAGGAACGTGGACTTGCCGGAGCCGGACGGGCCGATCACCACCAGCACTTCGCCCTTGGCCACCTGGGTGGTCACATGGTCCACCGCGCGCACCACGTGCCCACGGGTATCGAAGACTTTTACCAGATCGCGGACTTCAATCACTTTGGGCGAGCCTCCGCTCAAGCCGGCTGGCCATTTTCGACAGCGGCAGGTTGATCAGCAGGTACAACCCTGCGACGCAGAACAGGATTTCAAACGGCGAGAACGAGGTGGTGATCACTTCGCGACCGCTTTTGAGCAGTTCGGTAATGGCGATCACCGAGACCAGCGAGGTGTCTTTCACCAGGCTGATAAATTGCCCGGCCAGCGGCGGCAACACGCGTTTGAAGGCCTGCGGCAGCACCACATGGCGCATCGACTGGCTGGCACTCAGGCCCAGGGAGCGCGCGGCTTCGTTCTGACCACGGGTGATGGACTGCACGCCGGCGCGGACGATTTCCGCCACATACGCGCCCGTGAACAGTGACAGCGCGGCGATCCCGGCAAACTCCCGGGACAGGTTGAGCACCGTGCCGATAAAGAAGTAGAAAATGAAAATCTGCACCAACAGCGGCGTACCACGCACCAGTTCGACGTAGATCGTCGACAGATCGCGCAGGGTCGGGTTAGTGGAGAGTCGGCACAACCCCGTGGCCAGGCCAATCGCCAGGCCGAGGATCCCGGATACCACCGACAGCCACAACGTGGTCCACAAGCCCCACATCAAGGGGCCCAATGCCCAGTGGCGGTTAACACCGATGACATCGCCCTCGGCCACATCGTCGCCGCGCGCCACTTGCAAGCTGTTGTCGGCCACACTCACGCGTTGCTCGACGCCGGCATCGTTGCGCAGCGTGACTTCGGCCACATCGCCTTTACGGACCAGTTCAACGACGGTGGAGATGTCTGCGGCCCGCTGGGACTCTTCAGCCTGGTAGGCGAAGTATTGCGGGACACGGTTCCAACGCCATTCGTAGGACATCAGCGAGGTGGCGTAATACAAGGCGCCGGCCAGGCCGACCAGCACGACCACGGTCAGCAGGTGCCAGGGCCATTGGGCTTTTTTCTGTTTCATTTACTCAACATCCAAAAGAATCGTGGCACGCACACCTGAGGTGGCGAGCGGGCTTGCCACATCAAGCCCCCTCACAACAGAAAACAGTCCCGCTTATTCCATGTCCTTGAGCCACTCAGAGCTCTTGAACCACTTGTCATGGATGCGATCGTAGGTGCCGTCGTTCTTGATCTGGTGCAGGAAGTTATTGATGAAGTTGATGCTGTCGTAGTCACCCTTCTTCAGGCCGAAGGCCAACGGTTCAAAGGTGAAGGGTTCGTCGAGGAACACCAGCTTGCCGTTACCGACTTTTTTCTCGGCGACCACGTTGTACGGCGCGTCATACACAAAGGCATCGGCCTTGCCGTTGACCACGTCCAGCACACCTTCCTGCTCGTTGTCATAGCCGTGGTACTTGGCCTTGGAGATCAGCTTCTTGGCAACCATCTCGCCGGTGGTGCCGAGCTTGGAGGTCAGGCGGTATTTTTCGTCGTTCAGGTCTTTGTAGGACTTAATGGTGCCTTCCAGCTCCTTGCGGATCAGCAGGGTCTGGCCAACCACAATGAAGGGTTCGCTGAAGTTCAGGCGCAGGTTGCGTTCCTGGGTCAGGGTCATGCCGCTGCCGATCATGTCGAACTTGCCGGTCAGGAACGCGGGAATGATGCCGTCGTAACCCGTGGAAACCAGCTCCAGCTTGACCCCCATGGACTTGGCCATGGCCTTGAGGATATCAACCTCGAAACCAATGATTTCGCCACGTTTGTCGGTCATTTCGAACGGCATGTAGGTCGGGTCCATGCCGACTTTCAGCGTGCCGCGCTTGACCGCATCATCGATGGCACCGGCCTGGGCGGCGTTGGCCGCGACCAGCGCGGTGACGCCGAGCAGCAGCATCGAAAGATACTTTTTCATCATCAAGTCCCCTGAACGATTCTTATAAGGTCGGCGCGCAAAAGGGCTGCACCATTTCGGGGTGCGATCCTAACCCACTCATTGCCCGTCACAAAGGTTTGCCGGGTAATTGTTATCTGCGTATGTCGGAAAGGCCCCACAACGGCGCAGCCAAATGCAGAGATAGACACCTGCGCCGGCGACGTCGGCAACGGATTGATGTGTAAGAAGTTATGACCTCCAGTCAACCTCCACCATCCAGTCCAAGTCCTTGAACCACTTGTCGTGCAAGCGATCGTAGGTTCCGTCCTGGGCGACCTGATTGAGGAAATGGTTGATCCAATTGAGGCTGTCGAAATCGCCTTTCTGCACGCCAAACGCCAAGGGTTCAAAAGTGAATGGCTGTTCAAGCGCCAGCAACTCGCCGTTTTCCGGCAAGCTCAGGGCAATCAGGTTGTAGGGCGCGTCATAAATAAAGGCATCGGCGCTACCTTTCACGACTTGGCGCACGGCTTCCTGTGGCGTTGCAAAACTGCTCAAGCGCGCCGCCCCCAGAAATCGTCGCGTCGCCGCCTCGCCGGTGGTGCCTTCAACGGTGGTGACACGGTAAGTGGCGTCGTCCAGGTCTTCGACACTGGTGACCTTGCCGGTCAGGCTGGGGTGCAGCAGCACAGTTTGGCCCACCACGATAAAGGAGTCGCTGAAATTCAGATTCAGGTTGCGCTCCTGGGTGACGGTCATGCCGCTGCCGATCAGGTCGAACTTTTTCGCCTTCAGGCCCGGCAACAGTTCGGTATAGGGCACAGTGACCAATTCGAGTTCCACACCCAGGGCCTGGCTCATGACCTTGAGCAGGTCGACTTCAAAGCCAACGACGCGCCCCTGTCTGTCGGTCATTTCAAAGGGTACGTAGGTGGGCGTGGTGCCGACTTTCAGCACACCGCGCCGAACAGCGTCGTCGATGGCGCCGGCCTGCACCAGACCACTGTGAATCAATCCGACAACGCCGATCAGCAATGCCAAACAATACCTTTTGATCATGAATCCCCCTGTGACCGAGTCAAATTTGGGGGGCGATCCTACCCCACTCGCGGGTGCGTAAATACGCCTCGAACAAGGGTCTTTTGTTTCGAAATAACAAGGAGTTAGGACAATAAAGAAGTGGCGTGAAACGCTGTAGGACCAGCGCTTCGAACACCCCCGAGGTGAGCCCTCGGGGGTGTCTGAATCAGGCCGGTTGGGCCTGGGACGACAGCGGTTGCAACGGCAGCAACGGCGCGTGCGGATCGGCTTTGATCGAGTTACGCCAAGCGGCCAGCCACTCGGCATGCGCCTCGCTCCAGACCAACTCGTGCAAGCGGGCCAAGGCCACCGGGTCGCTGAGCAACGCCAGGCGTTCGCCGTTGTTGAGGCCGGCAGGGCCGACTTTCAATGCGTGACGCACGCGTTCGGTACGCAGGTACTCGATCGGCTCGGCCTGACCGTGACGCGAGGTCGCCAGGGCACAGGCCAGGGCGTTCTGCTGCGGGTCGACCACCGAGCGCACAAAGCCGTCGTTCAGCGCGTGCCAACGGTTTTCGTGGGTGTACTTGTCGGTGGACAGCAGTGCCTGCGGCGGATTGTATTCCTCAGGAATCAGGAACAGGCTCTCATCGCGGGACTTCAAGCCAAGGTTGACCCGACTGGAGATCACCGACACCGGGATCGACAGCATCAGCGAACCCACGATCGGTACCAGCCACCACAGGAAGCTCGGGTTCAACCACACCACCAGCAGCGCCCAGAAGAAGCCCAGCAAGGTCTGTGTGCCGTGACGCTTGATCGCTTCGCCCCACGGAGTGGAGTCGTCATCACGCTGCGGCGAGTTCCAGGTCGCGGCCCAGCCGAGGAACGCGGCGAGCACGAAACGGGTGTGGAAAATCATCCGCACCGGCGCCAGCAGCATGGAGAACAGCATCTCCAGCAGCATCGACATCGTTACCTTGAACTTGCCACCGAACTCTTTCGCGCCCTTGGCCCAGATCAGGATGATGCTCAGCAATTTCGGCAGGAACAGCAGCACGATGGTGGTGGAGAACAGCGCCACCGCCTTGTCCGGATGCCACTGCGGCCACAGCGGGTACAACTGGCGTGGCGCCATGAAGTACTGCGGTTCCATCAGCGTGTTGACCGCCAGCAAGGCCGTGGACAACACCAGGAACAGGAACCACAACGGCGCCGACAGGTAGGACATCACGCCGGTCAGGAACACCGCGCGGTGCACCGGGTGCATGCCCTTGACCAGGAACAGGCGAAAGTTCATCAGGTTGCCGTGGCACCAGCGACGGTCACGCTTGAGTTCATCCAGCAGGTTCGGCGGCAGTTCTTCGTAGCTGCCCGGCAGGTCGTAGGCAATCCACACGCCCCAGCCGGCACGGCGCATCAGCGCTGCTTCAACGAAGTCGTGGGACAGGATGGAACCGGCGAACGCACCTTTACCTGGCAATGGCGCCAAGGCGCAGTGCTCGATAAACGGCTTCATGCGGATGATCGCGTTGTGACCCCAGTAGTGGGATTCCCCCAGCTGCCAGAAGTGCAGGCCGGCGGTAAACAGCGGGCCGTACACGCGGGTGGCGAACTGCTGCATGCGCGCATACAGGGTGTCCATGCCCGACGCACGTGGCGCGGTCTGGATAATCCCGGCATCCGGCGTGGCTTCCATCAGGCGCACCAGGCTGGTCAGGCATTCGCCGCTCATCACGGAGTCGGCGTCGAGAACGACCATGTACTTATAGTCACCACCCCAGCGACGGCAGAAGTCGTCGAGGTTGCCGCTTTTGCGTTTCACGCGACGGCGACGGCGGCGGTAGAAGATCTTGCCGAAGCCACCCGCCTCACGGCACACGTCGAGCCAGGCTTGCTGCTCGGCGATGCAGATGTCGGCGTCGTTGCTGTCGCTGAGCACGAAGAAGTCGAAACGATCGAGGTCACCCGTAGCGGCCACCGATTCGAACGTCGCACGCAAACCTGCGAATACTCGCGGCACGTCTTCGTTGCAGATCGGCATGACCAACGCGGTGCGCGCGTCTTTCGGGATCGGCTCGTCGCCAGCGCTTTTACCGGAAATCCGGTATTTATCGTGGCCGGTGAGCAGTTCGAGGAAGCCCATCAACGCGGTCCAGAAACCGGCCGAGACCCAGCAGAACAAGATCCCGAACATGATCAGGATGCTGGTTTGCAGAGCGTAAGGCAGTACCTGGGTGGCGGTTTGCAGCAGCGTCTGGTTGCGGATCTCGTCGAAGTCGACCAGCGACCAGCCCTGGTACGGCATGATGCCCTTCATGTACCAGCCCGCCACGATGGTCTGGCCGAGCATCAGCACCAGCAGGATGTATCGACGGATCGAACCCACGGTACGCCAGCGGGCGGCCGGCAATACGCGCTCGTCCTTCGGCGGCGCCGGCGGGTTGCTGCGACCGGTAATCCGACGCCAACCGCGCACCAGGATATTGGTGCGCCACGGTTCTGGGACCACGCGAGTGCGCCGAATCGGCGGCGTGGCCTTGAGGCACACGCGCCCACTGGCGTCGACCGCCAGCATTTCGGCCTCTTGCAGTTCCTCGGCGGTGTTGAGGGTCAACCGGCGGCCAACCGAAGCCTGGGCGGCGTCGACTGGCGCATCGAACGCCTTGGACGACAAGCGCTCGTGCAACTCGGCGAAGGATGTGCAGCCCGCCAACTCGGCGCGCTGCTCAGCGGTCATCGGAAGATGCGCCAGATACTCGGACAGAGTCTCTGGCTGGACTTGAGAGTTACTCATCGGCAGGCAACTGATAGCTCCAGGTTTCGGTCAGGACTTGCTCGGTCTTGATCGGCTCCGGTGTGGCTGGGGCAGCTTCTGGCTGCTTGGCTTCCTTGTCTTTCGCGTCTTTCTTGGCCTGTTTCTCGTGTTGCTTGGCCAAGACCTTGTCAGCCTTGAGTACCTGGGTCGAAACCTTCTCGGGCTCAGGCGGCGTGATGTCCTGTACCAGGGCTGCACGCATCTCGGTCGGCTTGCCGGCGTCCTTGATCTTCATGCGCAGGGTCAGGCGCCAGCCTTTGGTGTGCTCGTTGTAACGCACGCTGTTCTCTACCAGCTCAGCGTTGTCACCCACGCTCACCTGGCTGCGCACCGGGGCGTCCGGCAGCAGTTTTTTCAGGGCCGGGCCTTCGAAGTCGACCAGGTACGCGACGCTGCCATCCGGCTGACGGATCAGGTTGGATTGCTTCACGTCACCGGTAGAACGCAGGGTCTGCTTGACCCAGGCGCTGTCCGGCGAGTGGAACGCTGCATCGTCGAGGGTCCAGTGCAGGCGATAGGCTATGTCGAGCGGCTTGCCGACTTCAGGCAATTCGGCCGGGCTCCAGAATGCAACGATGTTGTCGTTGGTTTCGTCGGCAGTCGGAATCTCGACCAGGTCGACGGAGCCCTTGCCCCAATCGCCTTCAGGCTCGATCCAGGCGCTTGGGCGCTTGTCGTAGTTGTCGTCGAGGTCTTCGTAGTGGCTGAAGTTGCGACCGCGTTGAAGCAGGCCGAACCCACGCGGGTTCTCCACGGTGAAGTTGCTGACCGACAGGTGTTTAGGGTTGTTCAGGGGACGCCAGATCCACTCGCCGTTGCCGGCATGGATCGACAGGCCGCTGGAATCGTGGAGCTCGCGACGATAGTTGAGCACCTTGGACGGCTGGTTAGCACCGAACAGGAACATGCTCGTCAGCGGTGCAACGCCCAGTTTGCTGACCTTGTCGCGCAGGAACATCTGGGATTTCACATCGACAACCGTGTCGGTACCCGGACGCAGGATCAGGCGATAGGCGCCGGTCGCACGTGGGGAATCGAGCAAGGCGAAGATCACCAGGTGCTTGTCACCCGGCTTTGGACGCTCGATCCAGAACTCGGTGAAACGCGGGAACTCTTCGCCTGACGGCAGCGCGGTATCGATCGCCATGCCACGGGCGGACAGGCCATAGACCTGGTCCTTGCCGACGACGCGGAAATAGCTGGCGCCGAGCATGGTCATGATTTCGTCTTGCTTGTCAGCCTTGTTGATCGGGAACAGCACACGAAAGCCCGCATAACCCAGCTGTTCGGTGGCTTTAGGATCAAACTTGACGTCGCCGAAATCGAAGCGCGTCGGGTCGTATTTGATTTCCTGGACGCTGTCAGCGGTGACTTCGTTGATTTTCACCGGTGTATCGAAATGCATACCCTGGTGATAGAAGGACAGCTTGAACGGGGTGTTTTGATCGGCCCATTCGGCTTTTTCGTTGCGGAAACGAATCTTCTGGTAGTCCGCGAACTTCATTTCGCGGAATTCGTTCGGCAGATTGCTGCGCGGAGCTTCGTATTTCTGCCCGGCCAGCTCTTTTGCCTTGGCCGACACATCATCCAGACTGAATGCCCACAGTTGACCCGCGCCGAACAGGCAAAACAGGGCAGAGCCCGTCACCAGTGCGTTTCGTAACCGTTTGGCAGACAATTTTGGTGCATTACAGGGACTAACAATCACGAGCAACCCTCGCCGAAAACAGATCAAAAAACCAACGGCCAGCTATCTATATGCCAGGTTGGCGAGCATTGTTCCGACTCCCCTGGGTCAAAATGATTCCCCTGAGGCCGTCGGACAAGTCTCTACCTAAGTCAAAAATGGACCAAACAACGCTGATCCCCGTAGCGCGCGATTATCTAGTAGCCCGCGAGACAACGCATCAGGGACAACGAAGTATTTGTAGCGAAACCCTACGTTTTTGGGCATTAACGTCGTTTTTAATACATTCATGTCTGTAAGAGAAAGGTCACAGGGCCATCATTGACCAAATGCACCTGCATATCCGCGCCAAAACGCCCCGATGCCACCTTGCCATGCAATTGTTGCGCTTGTAACAGCAAGCGATCAAAAAGCGCTGCTCCGAGGGCTGGCGGGGCGGCAGTGGAGAAGCTCGGCCGCAGGCCGCTCTTGGTATCCGCCGCCAGGGTGAACTGCGACACCAGCAGCAATCCCCCATCGATATCCTTCAACGACAGGTTCATCTTGCCCTCGTCGTCGCTGAACACCCGGTAGTTAAGCAGCTTGTGCAGCAGTTTGTCGGCGCTCTCTGGCGTATCTGAAGGTTCGACGGCCACCAGCACCAGCAAACCCTGGTCGATCGCCCCGACAATTTCGCCCGCCACTTCGACCCGGGCGCCGCGCACCCGTTGCAGCAAGCCCTTCATGCTTCTTCTGGCGGCAGATCAAGCAGGCGCCGGGCCATTTCGCCGGTCGCGCGTACCAGGGCATCGGTAATACCGGGCTCGGACGCCGCATGGCCCGCTTCACGGATGACCTGCAGTTCGCTGTTCGGCCACGCCTGATGCAGCTCCCAGGCGTTATCCAGAGGGCAGATCATATCGTAGCGGCCATGGATGATTACGCCAGGCAGATGGGCGATCTTGTGCATATCGCGAATCAGCTGGTTGGGCTCCAGGAAGGAGTTGTTGGTGAAGTAGTGGCACTCGATGCGCGCAATGGACAGCGCGCGTTGCGGCTCGGAAAAACGCTCCACATGCTGCGGGCTCGGGCACAGGCCCAGCATGCGCCCTTCCCAGCCGGACCAGGCCTTGGCGGCGTGCATCTGGGCGATCTGGTCGTTGCCGGTCAGGCGCTTGTGGTAGGCCGCGATCATGTCGTGACGCTCATCGGCCGGGATTGGCGCGATGTAGTCCTGCCAGTAATCCGGGAACAGGCGGCTCGCACCGGCCTGGTAGAACCATTCGATGTCCTGCGGGCGGGCGAGGAAAATGCCGCGCACGATCAGGCCATGCACACGCTCGGGGTGGGTTTGCGCGTAGGCCAGGGCCAGGGTCGAGCCCCAGGAGCCGCCGAACAGCACCCATTTATCGATGCCCAGATGTTCGCGGATACGCTCAAGGTCGGCCACCAGGTCCCAGGTGGTGTTGTTTTCCAGGCTGGCGCGCGGGGTGGAGCGGCCGCAGCCACGCTGGTCGAAGGTAACGATGCGGTACAGGTTGGGATCGAAATAGCAGCGGCTCTGGGCATCGCAACCGGCGCCAGGGCCACCGTGGATGAATACGACAGGCAAGCCTTCGGGGGAGCCACTTTCATCGACGTAGAGCGTGTGGGTGTCATCGACGGCCAGATCGTGCCGGGCGTAGGGTTTGATCTGCGGGTACCAAGTCTGCATTGCGCGCTCCGTAGGGGGTCGGGTTCATCCCTGGGGGGACGTCTTTTATTTTGCCGTCTGGCACTATAAACCCGAATTGTGCAATCAGCATGTCCTTGAGCGCTTAGAGCTGTGTCAGTCGTTCGCTCCTGAGGCCGCCCCGCAGATAAGCGTACAGCCGATCCACCTCCGGAGCCTGGCCGCGCGCGCGTAAACAGCCGTGGACCCGGCCTTTGCCCGGATACAACGGCGCAGGCACAGCAGGTGCAAGGTGGGAGGCTCCACGACCTCTTCGACGTAGCGCTGTCGCGCAGCAAACCGGGATCTCTGTGGCGACTGTTTAGTTGCACAGGGGCAACCGTTCGTCACCCGTAGCGCTTGCGCCCCCACGCCAGCAAGCCTTCCAGCAACTGCTTCAACACCACTTGCGTCGGCTCGGCCAGATCCGGGCGATAGCGGAATGGCTCGACCTCTTCCATATACGTGCTCTGGCACAACTCCAACTGCACGGCATGGATATCCTGCGCCGGATTGCCGTAATGGCGGGTGATATGCCCACCCTTGAAGCGTCCGTTGAGCACGTGGGTGTACTGCGGATGCTCGGCGCAGATGGCTTCCAGCTGGCTGGCCAGCTCAGGGTCACAGGCCGCGCCGTTGAAGGTGCCGAGGTTGAAGTCCGGGAGTTTGCCGTCGAACAGGTGCGGGATCACCGAGCGGATCGAGTGCGCATCGAACAGCAACGCATAGCCGAACTCGGCCTTGAGCCGTGCCAGTTCCTCTTGCAACGTGCGGTGGTAAGGGCCCCAGATTTTTTGCAGATAGCTGGCACGTTCGGTCTCGCTCGGCTCCAGCCCTTCTCGGAACAACGGCACACCGTCGAACAGCGTCGCCGGGTACAGGCCAGTGGTAGCCCCCGCGTACAAAGGCTTGTCGTCCGAAGGCCGGTTCAAGTCGATGACGAACCGCGAGTACTCCGCCGACAGGGTGCTGGCGCCCAGCTCTTCGGCAAAGTCATACAACGTGGGGATGTGCCAGTCGGTGTCCGGCAGGCTTTGCGCCTCGGGGATCAGCCCGGCTTCCACCACAGGCGTCAGGCGCAGGCCGGCGTGGGGCATGCTGATCAGCAGTGGTACGCGGCCTTGTTTGAAGTTCAGAACCTTATCCACAACAGTGCTCCTTATACAGTGACATCAACGCCGTGGCGCACGACGCGTTTATCCAGTTCGCCGCCCAGCCAGTAGGCCAGGTCCGCGGGGCGATCGATCTGCCAGGCAACAAAATCCGCGACCTTGCCGACTTCCAGCGAACCATGGGTATCGCCCATGCCCAGGGCGGTAGCCGCATGTTGCGTGGCACCGGCCAGGGCTTCTTCGGGGGTCATGCGGAACAGGGTGCAGGCCATGTTCAGCATCAGGCGCACCGACAGCGCCGGCGAGGTGCCGGGGTTGAGGTCGCTGGCGATGGCGATCTTCACGCCGTGCTTGCGCAGGGCGTCCATCGGCGGCAGCTGGGTTTCGCGCAGGAAGTAGAAGGCGCCCGGCAGCAAGACGGCGACGGTGCCGGCAGCGGCCATGGCGATGGCGTCTTCTTCGGTCATGAATTCCAGGTGGTCCGCCGACAATGCGTGGTAACGCGCCGCCAGGCTGGAGCCGTGCAGCGACGACAGCTGCTCGGCATGCAGCTTCACCGGCAGGCCGAGTTGCTGGGCGACCTTGAACACGCGCTCCACCTGCTCGGTGGAAAACGCCAGGTATTCGCAGAACGCATCCACCGCGTCCACCAGCCCTTCCGCCGCCAAGGCCGGCAGCATCTCGGCGCAGATGTGCTCGATGTAATCATCGGCGCGATCCTTGTACTCCGGCGGCAACGCATGGGCCGCCAGGCACGTGGCGCGCACGCTGACCGGCAGCGCTTCGCCAAGGCGCCGAGCCACCCGCAACATCTTGCGCTCGTTGGCCAGGTCCAGGCCGTAACCGGACTTGATCTCCACCGTGGTCACGCCGTCGCGCAGCAGGCTGCGCAAGCGCTTGTGGGCGCTGGCGAAGAGTTCATCTTCAGTCGCGGCGCGGGTGGCGCGCACGGTGCTGGCAATACCGCCACCCTTGGCCGCGATGTCGGCATAGCTCACGCCCTCGAGGCGCTGCTCGAATTCGCCGCTGCGGTTGCCGCCAAACACCGTGTGGGTGTGGCAGTCGATCAGCCCGGGAGTGACCCACGCGCCTTGCAGGTCATGCACCTGGGCGTAATCCGCCGTCGGCGCTTGGCTGCGGGGGCCGATCCACTCGATGAGCGAACCGGCGGTGACCATGGCGGCATCCTCGATGATCGAGTATTTGCCGCCAGCCATGGTTGCGACGTGGCAGTGCTGCCAAAGGGTTTTCATCAACGCCTCCCTAAAGTTATCGATGAGACAAAGCCGGGTCGTAATCGACCTTGGCTGCTTGTCCCGCAGCGGGCTTGACCCACAGCAGGTAGGCAACGACCAGCAACACGATCCACACCGCACCGACCATCAAGGCCGCCTGGGTGTCCGGGAAGTAACCGAGCACGCCAAACACAAACAGCATGAACACGATGGCCGCAGCCGGCGCGTAGGGCCAGAACGGCACCGGGAATTTCAGATCAGCAATCTGCTCTTTCGTCATTGAGCGGCGCATTGCGACCTGGGTGAACAGGATCATCAGCCACACCCATACGGTGGCGAAGGTGGCAATCGACGCGATCAGCAGGAAGACGTTTTCCGGGATCAGGTAGTTGAGCAGTACACCGCCGAGCAAGGCGGCGCCCATCACCACCACCGTCATCCACGGTACGCCTTGCCGGGACAATTGGGCAAAGCCCTTGGGCGCCTGCCCTTGCTGGGCCAGGCCGTACATCATGCGGCCGGCACCGAAGATGTCGCTGTTGATCGCCGACACGGCCGCCGAAATCACCACGATATTGAGGATGGTCGCCGCCGAGCCTATCCCGAGGTTGCTGAAGATCTGCACGAACGGGCTGCCCTGGCTGCCGATCTGCGGCCACGGGTAGATGGCCATCAAGACAAACAACGTCAATACGTAGAACAACAGGATGCGCAGCGGCACGGCGTTGATTGCCTTGGGGATCACGCGCTGCGGGTCCTTGGCCTCACCGGCAGTGATACCGATGATTTCGATACCGCCAAAGGCAAACATCACCACCGCAAACGAGGCGATCAGGCCGCCGATACCGTTGGGCATGAAGCCGCCGTGAGCCCACAGGTTGCTCAGGCCACTGGCCTGGGTTTCGCCGGCCGAATGGATGCCGAACAGCATGATGCCAAACCCGCCGAGGATCATCGCGACGATGGCACCGACCTTGAGCAGCGACAGCCAGAACTCCATCTCGCCAAACACTTTGACGTTGCACAGGTTCAGGCCGCCGATCAAAAACACGATGCCGAGCACCCAGACCCAACGCGCGACTTCGGGAAACCAGAAGCCCATGTAGATGCCGAAGGCGGTAACGTCAGCGAGGCAGACGATGATCATTTCAAAGGCGTAGGTCCAGCCCAGGATAAAACCGGCCAAGGGGCCCAGGTAGGTGCTGGCGTATTGGCCGAAGGAGCCGGAAACCGGGTTGTGCACGGCCATTTCGCCGAGGGCGCGCATCACCATGAACACCGCGGCGCCGCCAATCAGGTAGGCCAGCAGCACGGCGGGGCCGGCCATCTGGATGGCCGAGGCGGAACCGTAGAACAGCCCGGTGCCGATCGCGGAACCGAGTGCCATGAAGCGAATATGTCGGGCGGTTAGCCCGCGTTTCAAACCCTTTTCTTGCTGGTGCATTTCTCGTCCTTAATTATTTTTATCCTGAGAAAGTCGTGCGCCTGCGGACGGCGGGCTTTTGTGGTGAGCAAGCTCGCTCGCCACAGCGAGCCACGCCGTCCTCTGAACCGCTTACACGCTTGGCAGCAACTTGGCCGGCACCAGCTCATTCAGGCAGCGACTGGCAAGCAGTTCGCTGGCGGCGATGATGTCCGGGGCGAAGAAGCGGTCCTTGTCGTAGAACGCCACTTTGGCGCGCAGGATGCCACGGGCTTTTTCCAGTTTCGGCGAGGTTTTCAAGCCTTCGCGCAGGTCCAGGCCCTGGCATGCGGCCAGCCATTCCACCGCGAGGATGCCGCGCGTGTTCTCGGCCATTTCCCACAGGCGCTTGCCGGCAGCCGGAGCCATCGACACGTGGTCTTCCTGGTTGGCGGACGTCGGAATGCTGTCGACGCTATGGGGATGGGCCAGCGCCTTATTCTCGCTGGCGAGTGCTGCAGCGGTCACCTGGGCGATCATGAAACCGGAGTTCACCCCGCCATTGCCCACCAGGAACGGCGGCAGTTGCGACATGTGCTTGTCCATCATCAGCGAGATACGGCGCTCGCTCAGGGAGCCGATTTCAGCGATGGCCAGGGCCATGTTGTCAGCCGCCATCGCCACCGGTTCGGCGTGGAAGTTACCGCCGGAAATCACGTCACCCTCAGCGGCAAATACCAACGGGTTGTCGGACACGGCGTTGGCTTCGACCACCAGCACCTCGGCCGCCTGGCGCAACTGAGTCAGGCAGGCGCCCATGACTTGTGGCTGGCAGCGCAGGGAGTACGGATCCTGGACCTTGTCGCAGTTCTGGTGCGACTGCGACACCTGGCTGCTCTCACCCAGCAGGTCACGGTAGGCCGCCGCCGAATCGATCTGCCCACGTTGACCGCGAGCCGCATGAATACGGGCGTCGAACGGCGAGCGCGAACCCAGCACCGCTTCCACGGTAAGGCCCCCGCAGGCCAGGGCGCCGGCAAACAGGTCTTCGCCTTCGAACAGGCCACGCAAGGCATAGGCGGTGGACACCTGGGTGCCGTTGAGCAGCGCCAGGCCTTCCTTGGCGGCGAGGGTCAGCGGCGTCAGGCCGGCGACTTTCAGCGCGTCGGTGGCTTCCAGCCATTCGCCCTTGTAGCGCGCCTTGCCTTCGCCGAGCAGCACCAGGGACATGTGCGCCAACGGCGCCAAGTCACCGGAAGCGCCGACCGAACCTTTCAACGGAATATGCGGGTACACCTCGGCGTTGATCAGCGCGATCAGCGCGTCGATCACCTGCCGGCGAATCCCGGAGAACCCACGGCTGAGGCTGTTGACCTTGAGCACCATGACCAACCGCACCAGCGCATCGCTGATCGGCTCACCGACGCCGGCGGCGTGGGACAGCACCAGGGAACGCTGGAGGTTTTCCAGGTCTTCACTGGCGATGCGGGTCGAGGCCAGCAGGCCGAAACCGGTGTTGATGCCGTAGGCGGTGCGGTTCTCGGCGAGAATCTGTTCCACGCAGGCCACACTGGCTTCGATCTGGGCCGAGGCACTGTCATCCAGACTGAGAGTTACCGGCTGCTGGTAGATGGCCCGCAGTTGGGCGAGGCTCAGTTGGCCTGGAATCAGGTTTAGCGCAGTCACATTCATACTCCTTGTGAATTATTCTTTTGAAATAAGTGTTCAGTGCAGATTTGGTAAAGCGGTGTCTTTGAGCACCTTGGCGGCGCTCGCAATATCCGGCGCCAGCCAACGGTCCTGCTCATAGGCCGGGACCACTTCACGCAACAGGCGCCAGGCGCGATCGGTGCCCGCGCCGAAGCGTTGGTCTTTCAGGAATTCGAAGGCCTGGGCCGCCAGCAGGTACTCGATGGCGAGGATCTGGGTGACGTTGGCCAATACCTGATGCAGCTTGAGCGCAGCGTTGGTGCCCATGCTCAGGTGGTCCTCCTGCAGGCCTGAGGTGACGAAGTTGTCGAGCACCGCCGGTTGCGCCAACTGGCGGTTCTGTCCGCACAGTGAGGCGGCGACGTACTGCACGATCATCATTCCGGAGTTGACCCCCGGGTTGCTCACCAGGAACGCCGGCAGGCCGCTGACGTGCGGGTTGATCAGGCGGTCGAGGCGGCGTTCGGCGACCGAGCCGATTTCGGCCATGGCAATCGCCAGCATGTCAGCGGCCAGGGCGACGGACTGGCCGTGGGGGTTGGCCTGGGACACCACGCGGTAGTGGTCCGGCGTGCCGAGCACCAGCGGGTTGTCGGTGGCGCTGTTGAGTTCGGTCTCGATCTGGCGGGTCGCGTGTTCCACCTGGTCGCGCGCCGCGCCGTGGATCTGCGGAATCGAGCGCAGGCTCAGGGCGTCCTGGGTACGGATGCCTTTGCTGCTGGCGATCACTTCACTGCCATCGAGCAACGCACGCAGGTTGCTGCCGACCTGCTGCATGCCCGGGTGCTGCTTGAGGGCGATGATTTCTTCGTCGAAAGCGTCGATCTGGCCGCGTTGTGCCTCGAAGCTCATGGCGCCGATCACGTCGGCCCATTGCAACAGATGATGGGCGTCGGCCAGGGCCAGGCAGCTCAGGCCGGTCATGCACGGCGTGCCGTTGACCAGGCACAGGCCGTCCTTGGCGCCGAGCACCACCGGCTGCAAACCTGCTTCGGCCAGGGCCTGTTGCGCCGGGACGATCTGGCCGCGATAGCTCACATTACCGACACCCAGCAGCGCCACGCCGACATGGGCCATATGGGTCAGGTAACCCACCGAGCCCTGGGACGGTACTTGCGGCGTGATGCCGTGGTTGAGCAGCGCCAGCAGCGACTGCACCACCTGCGGATGCAGGCCGGATTTGCCGTGGCTGTAGTTGATGACCGCCGCGCAGATGATCGCGCGGGTCTGCTCGTCGCTGAGTACCGGGCCGACGCCACAGGCGTGGCTGAGCAAGGTATTGCGCGACAGCTGGCTCAGTTGCTCGCCCGCAAGCGACACGTTGCACAATGCGCCCAGCCCGGTGTTCACGCCGTAGGCGCGTTCGCCGCTGGTGACGATGCGCTGCACGATGGCCTGGGCATTGTCGATCCGCGCCCAGGCCTGGCCCGAGAGTTCCAGCACCGCACCGTGACGGGCCACGGCGACCACGTCCTGCCAGCGCAGGGGGGTGTCGGCGATGATGATGTTTGCTGCCTGGGACATTGTTGACCTCTTCATATTCTCTACAGCTTTGCCGGCCTCATCGGGGGCAAGCCCCCTTCCACAGGGGAACGCATTCCAAATGTGGGAGGGCGCTTGAGCCTCACCACAGAACCGGGGTCAGACCACAGCCGCACGCCGCTGAACAAACCGATCCACATACTCATCCGCCGGCGAATGCAGGATCTCCCGGGGCGTGCCGACCTGGATCAGCCTGCCGTCCTTGAGGATCGCGATGCGGTTGCCGATCCGCACGGCCTCGTCGAGGTCGTGGGTGATGAACACGATGGTCTTGTGCAGAGTCTTTTGCAGCTCCAGCAGTTGGTCCTGCATCTCGGCGCGGATCAGCGGGTCGAGGGCGCTGAACGCTTCGTCCATCAGGATGATGTCGGTGTCTGCGGCCAGGGCACGGGCCAGGCCGACACGCTGGCGCATGCCGCCGGAAAGCTGGTGCGGGTATTTGTTTTCGTAGCCCTTGAGGCCCACAGTTTCGATCCAGTGCAGCGCGCGTTCGGCGCAGACCTGCTTGGTTTCGCCACGCACCTTGAGGCCGTAGGCGACGTTGTCGAGCACGCTCTTGTGGGGCAGCAGGCCGAAGCTTTGGAACACCATGCTGATCTTGTGTCGACGGAATTGGCGCAGGGCGTCCATGTCCAGTTGCAGGATGTCTTCGCCGTCCACCAGGATCGCGCCGCTGGTGGGGTCGATCAGGCGGTTGAAGTGGCGCACCAGCGTCGACTTGCCGGAACCCGACAGGCCCATGATCACGAAGATCTCACCGGTGCCGATGCTCAGGGACAAATCGTTCACGCCGACCACGCAACCGGTCTCGGCCAGCACCTGGTCCTTGGTCTTGCCCTGGCCAACCATCGCCAGGGCCTCCTTGGAGCGGGCGCCGAAGATCTTGAAGACGTTTTTAACTTCGATTTTGCTGACAGTCGTCATTTGCTCGCCTCATGCCGTGGGCGGCCATAGGCCTGGGTAATGCGGTCGATGACCACTGCAAGAATCACGATTGCCAACCCGGCTTCCAGGCCACGGCCAACGTTGAGGGTCTGGATGCCGACCAATACGTCTTCACCCAAGCCACGGGCACCGATCATCGAGGCGATCACCACCATCGACAACGCCATCATGGTGGTCTGGTTGATACCGGCCATGATGCTCGGCAGCGCCAGCGGCAATTGCACGCCAAACAGCTGTTGCCAGCGGTTGGCACCGAAGGCGTTGATGGCTTCCATGACTTCGCCGTCGACCTGGCGAATCCCCAGGTCGGTGAGGCGAATCAGCGGCGGTGCGGCGTAGATCACCGTGGCGAAAATCGCCGGTACCTTGCCCAGGCCGAACAGCATCAGCACCGGGATCAGGTACACGAAGCTGGGCATGGTCTGCATGATGTCGAGCAACGGCATCAGCACCGAGCGCAGGCGATTGCTGCGCGCCGAGAGAATGCCCAGCGGGATGCCGATCAACACCGAGATCACCGTGGCGACCATCATCAGCGCCAGGGTCTGCATCAGCTTGTCCCACAGGCCAACCGCGCCCACCAGGAACAGCAAACCGACGATCACCGCCGTGGTCACCACCTTGCGCGTGGCGTGCCAGGCAACTGCGCCGACGATGGCCAGCATCAGCCACCAGGGGGCTGCACGCAGCAACCCTTCCAGGTTGACGATGGCCCACAGCAGGGTGTCGGAGATTTGCCGGAACACATCGCCGTAGTTGGTGACCAGTGAATCCACCCAACCGTTGACCCAGTCGGCGATGGAAAACGTAAAACTCTCAGGAAACATAGCGTGCTCTCGATCCAATGGGTTGTAGCCAGGCACCCGGCCACCCCTCAGGGTAGCCGTGCACACTTGACCTACAAGGCCGCGTCGATTTTCTTGGCTGCGTCTTCACTGACCCAGGCGTGCCAGACTTCAGGATGTTCCTTGAGGAAAATTTTCGCCAGTTTCGGCGACTCAATGCGTTCCTTGGCCATGCGCCCCAGGTTCTGGTTCAGCAGGTCGATGGGCAGGTTGACCTTTTCCAGCACGGCCACCAGTTCCGGGGCCTGCTCGTGGAAGGTCTTGGACAGGCCGACCTTGATGCTCACGCTTTTATCCACACCGGGTTTTTCTTCCAGCTTGACCAGGTCGACCTGGCCCATCAGCGGGGTTGGCGACCAGTAGTAGAACAGGATCGGCTCGCCGCGCTTGTAGCTCGACAGCACCGCCGCATCCAGCGCCGGGCCGGTGCCTGGGCGGAAGTTGGTGTAGGTGCTTTCCAGGCCGTAGCTCTTGAGCATTTCGCTGTTGTCCAGCTCGCAGGTCCAGCCGGCCGGGCAGTTGTAGAAACGGCCCTTGGACGGTTCTTCCTGGTCCTTGAACACCGCGGCGTACTTGGCCAGGTCGGCGATATTTTTCAGGCCCGGCGCCTTGGGTTCAAGCTTGCGCTTGGCGTCGCCTTCGATCACGTAGCGCGGTACGTACCAGCCTTCGATAGCGCCCACCACAGGGGCACCGACACCGACGACTTTGCCGGCCTTCTCGGCCTTGTTCCAGACTTCGCTGCGGCCGACCCATTCTTCGGCAAATACTTGGATATCGTTGCTGCTCAGGGCGTTTTCCATGGTGATGGAATTGCCTGGCAGACTGTCGGTTTTACAGTCGTAGCCTTTTTCCAGCACGGTTTGCAGGATGTCGGTGAGCAACATGCCGCTTTCCCAGTTAAGGCCGGCAAATTTGACCGGTTTGCCGGATTCACACCAACCGGCCGCCTGGGCGCCAGCGCTGGCCAGCACGCCTGCAGAGAACAAGGTGGCCAACAGGGTCTTATGCATTTTCATTGTTGTGACGCTCCCAAATCTTGAAATGGATTACGGCAGTCAGTAGGCATCCTGCCCTGTCCACGTCCCATCAGGCCTGTGCAGCCAGCCCGTTTGTCGTCGTCGGTGCAACGCCCTGCTCTAGCGGCAGGATCAGGTGTTCAGGGTGTGCGGCAGGCCACTTTTTCGCCGCCCAGTAGTAAAGCGCGGCGGGAAGCACCAGGCCGATGATCCAGGAAATATCCACATCACCCAGGGCGGCCACCAGGGGGCCGGTGTAGAACTTGGTGGAGATGAACGGCAACTGCACCAGCACGCCGAAGACATACACGCTGATACCGAGCAGGTTCCAACGGCCATAGCGCCCGTTCGGATCGGCCAGCGCTGGTACGTCATAGCGATCGCGGGTGATGCAGTAGTAGTCGACCAGGTTGATCGCGCTCCATGGCGTAAAAAACGCCAGCAGGAACAGGATGAAAGACTTGAACGCCCCCAGGAACGAGTGCTGCCCGAGCAAGGCGATCAGGGTCGCCGTACCGACGATGACCAGCACGAAAAACAGCCGCTGCAAGCGCGTGACCTCCAGGCGACCGCGAAAGCCGCTGATGATGGTGGCAATGCACATGAAGCTGCCGTAGGAGTTCAGCGTGGATATGGTGACCTTGCCGAACGCGATGCTGAAATACAGCAGCGCCGCAGTGGCCCCCGTACCACCCAGACCGACGATGTAGGCCACTTCGTGACCGGCAAATTGCCCGTTGGACATGGCCGCGGCAAACACGCCGAGGATCATCGCCACTTGTGCGCCAACCACCGAGCCCGCGCCTGCGGCAAGAAAGGTTTTCACCGAGGACGTCTTGCTCGGCAGGTAGCGTGAATAGTCCGCCACGTATGGGCCGAAGGCGATTTGCCAGGAAGCCGCTAGCGACACCGCCAGCAGAAAGCTGCTCAAACTGAAGTGGCGGATTTGCAGGAGTGCACCGACGTCGGCCTGGCTCATCAAACGACTGAACAGGTAGACAAAGGCAATCACGCCAATGACGCTGGCAACGCGGCCGATGAAGTGGATCACCCGGTAACCGAGCACCGTGACCAGCACGATGACACTGGCGAAAACCAGGATCCCGACACTGTCGCTGACACCCAACAACTGGCCCAGCGCCTGACCGGAAAGCACGGTACCCGTGGCGGTGAAGCCGAGGTACATCAAGCAGACCAGTACAATCGGGATCGCCGCGCCATACACACCGAACTGCACACGGCTGGAGATCATCTGCGGCAGGCCCAGCTTGGGCCCTTGCGCCGCATGCAACGCCATGACGCCACCGCCCAGCAGTTGACCGATCAACAGACCGATCAACGACCAGAACACATCACCGCCCAGCACCACGGCCAGGGCCCCGGTGACAATCGCGGTGATCTGCAGGTTGGCACCCAGCCACAGGGTGAACTGGCTCAATAGACGACCGTGTCTTTCCGCTTCCGGGATGTAGTCGATCGAACGTTTCTCGATCAACGGGGTGGTGCTTGCACGCGCGTCACTTGCAGCCATGGGTGTTCAACCTCTGATGGATTGTTTTCAGGGTGGTGCTGGCTTACTTGATCATCGGGAGATTGAGACCCTGCTCTTTGGCGCAATCGATCGCGATCTGGTAACCCGCGTCCGCATGACGCATCACACCAGTGGCCGGGTCGTTGTGCAGCACACGGGCAATGCGCTCCGCCGCTTCGTCGGTACCGTCGCAGACGATGACCATGCCGGAGTGCTGGGAGAAGCCCATGCCGACGCCGCCACCGTGGTGCAGCGAAACCCAGGTCGCGCCGCTGGCGGTGTTGAGCAAGGCATTGAGCAACGGCCAGTCGGACACGGCGTCAGAACCGTCCTGCATGGATTCGGTTTCGCGGTTCGGGCTGGCGACCGAGCCGGAGTCCAGGTGGTCACGGCCGATAACTACCGGTGCCGACAACTCGCCGCTGCGCACCATCTCGTTGAACGCCAGGCCGAGCTTGGCGCGTTGGCCCAGGCCGACCCAGCAGATACGCGCCGGCAGGCCCTGGAAGCTGATGCGCTCGCGCGCCATGTCCAGCCAGTTGTGCAGGTGCGCGTCGTCGGGGATCAGCTCTTTGACTTTGGCGTCGGTCTTGTAGATGTCCTGCGGGTCGCCCGACAGCGCAGCCCAACGGAACGGGCCGATGCCACGGCAGAACAGTGGACGGATGTACGCCGGTACAAAGCCTGGGAAGTCGAAGGCGTTTTCCACGCCCTCTTCCTGGGCCATCTGGCGGATGTTGTTGCCGTAGTCGAAGGTCGGGATGCCTTGTTTCTGGAATTCCAGCATGGCTTTGACGTGCACGGCCATCGACTGCTTGGCGGCCTTGATCACGGCAGCCGGTTCGGTCTTGGCGCGGGCGCGGTATTCGTCCCAGGTCCAGCCGGCCGGCAGGTAACCGTTGAGCGGGTCGTGGGCGCTGGTCTGGTCGGTGACCATGTCCGGGCGTACGCCACGCTTGACCAGTTCCGGCAGGATTTCAGCGGCGTTACCCAGCAGCGCGATGGAGATCGCCTTGCCTTCCTTTGTGTACTTGGCGATGCGGGCCAGGGCGTCGTCGAGGTCGGTGGCTTGTTCGTCGACATAGCGGCTGTTGAGGCGGAAATCGATGCTGACCTGCTGGCATTCAATGTTCAGCGAGCACGCGCCGGCCAGTGTCGCGGCCAGAGGCTGGGCACCGCCCATGCCGCCGAGGCCGGCGGTGAGGACCCAACGGCCCTTGAGGTTTGAGTCGTAGTGCTGGCGACCGGCTTCGACGAAGGTTTCATAGGTGCCTTGGACGATGCCCTGGCTGCCGATGTAGATCCAGCTGCCGGCGGTCATCTGGCCGTACATGGCCAGGCCTTTGGCATCCAGTTCGTTGAAGTGCTCCCAGCTGGCCCAGTGCGGCACCAGGTTGGAGTTGGCGATCAGCACACGCGGGGCATTGCTGTGGGTCTTGAATACGCCGACCGGCTTGCCGGATTGCACCAGCAGGGTTTCGTCGTCATTCAGGTTGGTGAGGCTCTCGACGATCTGGTCGTAGCACTCCCAGTTGCGCGCTGCACGGCCGATACCGCCGTACACCACCAGTTCTTTGGGGTTCTCGGCCACTTGTGGGTCGAGGTTGTTCATGAGCATGCGCAGCGGCGCTTCAGTCAGCCAGCTTTTGGCGGTGAGCTTGGTACCGCGGGCGGCGCGGATTTCGACGTCACGGTATTTTGTAGGCTTGGTCACTGCTAGGACTCCTCGGCGATCGATGCGCGAACATGGATGGTGCGAAGGAGAGTCTTACGCACACATCTTTACTTGTACATACAAGCATATGCAATCAAGCGGCCAACTTTTTGAGCGAGGTGTTTGGTTTTTTTTGGAAAGCGTGTCCGAGCCTTGAAAATTAAGGCTTCGAGGCATGATGAAATTTCTTACGTAGGCGTTTTATCGCGAGGGAGGTTTGTCACGACAGCGCGGTTTTGCGCCACGCTGGGGCGTTCGGTAACAAATTGGTGCGGGGGTTGGAAACAGATTCTATAAGCGACACAAAAACAAATGTGGGAGGGGGCTTGCTCCCGATTGCGGTGTGTCAGCCCAGGATATACCGACTGATCCAACGCTATCGGGGGCAAGCCCCCTCCCACATTTTTTAACCCCGCGGGGTCAGTTCGATGATGCAGCAGCGACCCGTGACGGAAATATCCAGCAGACCGCTGTTACCGTCCACTTGCAGGCAATCGTGATGACCCAGTACCTGGCCCAGCACCTTGACTTCATCCGCCACGCTGAACACCAGCACTGTCTGCGCGGTACTGAAAAACCGCTGCACACCATCCACCCACTGCAACCGCGCGTGGTAACGCTGGGGCGAGTAGATCAGGTTGAAGTCGCGGATCGGCCCGGTGATCAGGCGGCATGAAACCTGGCTGTCGCCCTTGAAGGCGAACGGTTGCAGCGGTAACAGCCCGCGCTGTTCCTCGCCATCCACGGTCAACACCATGCCTGCGCCTTTGATCACGGTGATCACGCGTTGGTAACCGGCGAAGGTGGAAAACCCGCCGGACTCACCGATATCGGCAATCGACAGGCGCCAGCCGAAGCCTTCCAGGCCCTCGCCGGCATCGCGGGTGATTTCTTCGGTGCTGCCGCCGCCGTTTTTCCACGGCATGCGTACGTAATCGGCGGCGCGCCAGACTTTTACTGCACTCATTTACTGAACCGTCCTTCCAGGCTGTGGCGGGAACCGGGGTGGATCAAACGTGCCGCCGTCACCGGCTGGCGGCCGGACCAGGTGCGCCGACGAATCAACAGGCACGGCTCGCTCGGCTCAATCTGCAGCAACTCGCACTCGGCCGCGTCGGCGAGAATCGCTTCGACCACATGCTCGCCTTCGGTAAGCGGCGCCACTTGGTTGAGATAGGCATAGGGGGTTTGCAGGGTGAAGTCCTGTTGCAGGTATTCCGGCGCGACCAGGGCGTTGACGAAACGGTCCTCGATTTGCACGGGAATATCGTTTTCGTAATGCACGATCAACGAGTGGAACACCCGCCCGCCTTCACGCATCTCCAGGGCGACGGCGCGTTCGGAACCGGCAGCCTCTTCACCCAGGGTGATGACCTGGCACGTATGCCGATGACCGCGGGAGGCGATCTCATCGGCAATGTTGTGCACTTCAAACAGCGCCGACTGGCTCTTGGGCTCGGCGACGAACGTGCCGACGCCTTGCATGCGCACCAGCAAGCCTTCGGCGGTGAGCTCGCGCAGGGCGCGGTTGATGGTCATGCGGCTGAAGCCCAACTGGCTGACCAGTTCGCTTTCCGACGGTACGCGGTAATGGGGTGGCCAGTTGCCGTTGAGGATCTGCTGGCTGATCATCTGTTTGACGCGGGCATACAAGGGCGCCGGACTTTCGTCCATGTGGGCAGCCAGTGAAGACTTGGCGGGCGGAGTCGGCACAGGGAATCCTTGCAGGGGGAAAAGATGCATAGATTGCCGGAGTTTACCGAGCAGGCAAACGTCTGTATATGTATATACAAATAAACACACGACCGGGGTGCTCTAATCATGTCCGCTTTCTTTGCCGAACGCGCGCTGCTGCCTAATGGATGGGCCAACGATGTACGTCTTGAAGTCAGCGCCGATGGCCTGCTGACACAGGTTGAGGCCAACGCCAGCGCAGACGGTGCCGAACGGCTCAGGGGGCCGGTGCTGGCGGGCATGCCGAACCTGCACTCGCACGCGTTCCAGCGCGCCATGGCGGGGTTGGCCGAAGTGGCCGGCAATCCGAATGACAGTTTCTGGACCTGGCGCGACCTGATGTACCGCATGGTCGGCAAGATCAGCCCGGAGCAACTGCAGGTCATCGCCCGCCAGCTGTACATCGAGATGCTCAAGGCTGGTTACACCTCGGTGGCCGAATTTCACTATGTACATCATGACGTCAGCGGCCAGCCGTACGCCGACCGTACGGAACTGTCGCGGCAAATCAGCCAGGCGGCCACCAGCAGCGGGATCGGCCTGACCTTGCTGCCGGTGCTCTACACCCACTCGGGTTTTGGCGGGCAGGCGCCGAACGAAGGCCAGCGACGGTTTATCAACAGCACCGAAAACTACCTGGACCTGCAGGCGCGCCTCAGACCGATCCTGGCGGCACAACCGGCGCAGCAACTGGGGCTGTGCTTCCACTCCCTGCGCGCTGTGACCCCGCAACAAATCAATCAAGTCCTGGCAGCCAGCGACAAGGCCTGCCCGGTGCATATCCATATCGCTGAACAGCAAAAAGAAGTCGACGACTGCGTGGCCTGGAGCGGCAAACGCCCGCTGCAATGGCTGTACGACAACGTCGAGGTCGATGAGCGCTGGTGCCTGGTGCACGCGACCCACGCCAACCCGGAAGAAGTCACGCGCATGGCCAAGAGCCGGGCGATTGCCGGTTTGTGCCTGACCACCGAAGCTAACCTGGGCGACGGGATTTTCCCGGCCGTGGATTTCCTCGCCCAGGGCGGGCGCCTGGGCATCGGTTCAGACAGCCATGTGTCGCTGAGCGTGGTGGAAGAACTGCGCTGGCTGGAATACGGCCAACGTCTACGCGATCAACGGCGCAACCGCTTGTATCGCAGCGATCAGCCGATGGTCGGCCGTACGCTGTTCGATGCCGCGCTGGACGGTGGCGCACAGGCGCTGGGGCAGCCAATAGGTCGACTGGAAGTTGGCAAGCGTGCGGATTGGATCGTGCTGGACGGTAACGACCCTTACCTGGCGACAGCGACAGACGACGGCATTCTCAATCGCTGGTTGTTTGCCGGCGGCGATCGGCAGGTGCGCGACGTGCTGGTCAACGGCAAGTGGGTAGTGCGCGACGGGCATCATGCCGGCGAAGAGGACAGCAGCCAGGCATTTACGCAGGTCTTAAGAGCGTTACTCGGTTAGAAAATGTGGGAGGGGCTTGCTCCCTCCCACAATTGGATCTGTGGTGATCCAGAGTTACTGCGAAGTCTTCGCCATCTGCTTATCCGACGTACGCCAGATCAACCGCGTGGTGTCATACCCTTGCTGGCGCGCCCTGCTCAACAGGTCTTCGCGAGTATCCGCACTGACCGTTGGCGTGCGTGACAGGATCCACATATAGCGCCGGCTCGGGCTGCCGACGATGGCGGTCTTGTAGTCATCGCTGACATACAACACCCAGTAATCGCCCTTGGCGACGCCTGGCAACAGTGACGTAAACCAGTTATTGAATTCCACCCAGAGCTTGTCGGTCTTGCCGGGTACTTGCGGCGTGGCCGTGCCCTTGGCTTCTTCCCACTTCCAGTCGGTGGTCAGGCAGCGGTTGAATACCGACATATCGCCATCAGGCAGCAGTGTGTAGCGGGCTTCGGACTGCGCGCAGTTGCGCTGGAAGTACATCGGCAATCGAGCCAACTCATACCAGGTGCCCTGGTAACGCTTGAGGTTGACGTTGCTCGCTGTCTTGGGTTGCAGATCATCGCCAGAATGGCTGGCGCAGCCCGCCAAAAACAGGCTGGCACAAAGGCACAAAACAAAACGCATCATTCTTCTTCTCCCGCAGGCTCTCGCCCCGGTTTACTTCAGGCCTTGCCCGGAAAACATCAGAACTTTGTCACCGGCATATTGAACGCTGATAAAGCTGTTTTTATCGCCCCACGTGCAGCTGGACATGCCCAGTGCGCCGGAACAATCAGTCGGCTTACCCAGCAGCGACTCCACCTCGGCCTTAGGCATGCCGGCCGACAACTTTGCGTAGTTTTCTTGATTGACCTTGCTGCAAGCGGCCAACAGCACGCAAAAGGCCAGCAAAGCGAGACGGCGTAACGACATGGAATAACTCCTGGAGGGGCGAAGCAGCTTGGGTATCTGCCAGAAGCTTAGAAGGGAAAAGAGGTGTCTGGTTCCCGACGAACGAAAACAAAAAAGCCCCGAAAACGCTGAAACGTTTCGGGGCTTCTTTAAGGGTGAACCGGCTCACAACAACGCCGTTCACTTATCGCCGCAGGTTACTTCTTGTGGTAAGCGGTCACACGTTCAACTTCTTCCTTGGAACCCAGGAACACCGCCACACGCTGGTGCAAGCCTTCAGGCTGGATGTCGAGGATACGCTGGTGGCCGTCGGTGGACGCACCGCCCGCCTGCTCGACCAGGAAGGACATCGGGTTGGCTTCGTACATCAGGCGCAATTTGCCCGGCTTGGACGGCTCGCGGCTGTCGCGTGGGTACATGAACAAGCCACCACGGGTCAGGATACGGTGCACGTCGGCCACCATCGCGGCGACCCAGCGCATGTTGAAGTTCTTCTTCAACGGGCCTTCCTCACCGGCCATCAACTCGCCCACATAGCGGGTGACGGGCTCTTCCCAGTGGCGCTGGTTGGACATGTTGATCGCGAATTCCTGGGTAGCGGCAGGAATGGTGATGTCTTCGTGGGTAAGGACGAAGCTGCCCATTTCACGGTCCAGGGTGAAGCCTTTGACGCCATCGCCCAAGGTCAGCACCAGCATGGTCTGCGGGCCATAAATGGCGTAACCGGCAGCGACCTGCTCGGTGCCTGGCTGCAGGAAGGCTTTTTCGTTCAGCGCTTCGTTCTGGCTCAGGTATTCGTTCGGGCAACGCAGTACCGAGAAGATGGTGCCGACCGGGGCGTTGATGTCGATGTTGGACGAACCGTCCAGTGGGTCGAACACCAGCAGGTAGGCGCCCTTCGGGTATTTGCCCGGGATCTGGTAGGCATTGTCCATTTCTTCGGACGCCATGCCGGCCAGGTGACCGCCCCATTCGTTGGCTTCGAGCAGGATTTCGTTGGAGATCACGTCGAGCTTCTTCTGCACTTCGCCCTGCACGTTTTCAGTGCCCATGCTGCCCAGGACACCACCCAGTGCGCCTTTGGACACGGCGTGGCTGATTTCCTTGCAAGCACGCGCCACCACTTCGATAAGGAAGCGCAGATCGGCAGGCGTGTTGTTGCTGCGGGTCTGCTCAATCAAATAGCGACTCAAGGTAACGCGGGACATGGAAGGCTCCGATGAAGGGGGGGGCTAAAAACCCGCGCAGTTTAACGCGAGTCGGGGCGTATTTCCTCCTATCAGAGGATTTAAACCCAATAGAGTTCATGGACTTTATTTAACGTGCCGCCGGTGGCTTGCGCAGCAAACTGTAGGCCATGGCGCCCAGTGCCGCCACGCCGAGCAATAACACGGCCCAGAGCCCGAGTTTTTTCCAGTTCGTCCCGCTGTCGGCAGTAGCTGCGACGGCAGGCGAGGTGACAGCGACGGCCCCGGCCACCTTGGCCTGCCCCAACGTGTTGAGGCGTTCGGCGGTGTAATCGGGGATCAGCGTCGACAAAGGCAGGTTCGCCGCCTTCGCCGAGGCATTCCCCAGCGCCAGCGTGAACGGTGGCTCGCCCCGCGCCAGGAACACCAACTGCGTGGCGCGCACCGCGAAGTGCAGGTCCGGCGCTTCGGCGCCAAGGCCGCCGCCACGCTCGTCGACCTGCAACTTGAGTTCGGTGACCGTCTGGCCGGGCAGCTGCAATTCGTCCTGCACCACGTCCTGGCCATTCTGGGTCAGGCGATACAGCAAACCATTGCTCAACGGCTGCCAGGCTTGATTGCTGTCACGTCGCCCCGCCAGGGTCACCGGCGCCAGCGTATTCGGCTGCTTCAACTCGATACGCAAACGTTCGACGCTCAGCCCTGCGGGTAACTTCCAGCTGTACTCACCCGCCTTGAGCCGCGTGCCCGAGAGCGGCGGCGACCACACCAAAGGCAGCGGCAGGCTGCTGCTGGTTGCACTGGCCAACTTGGCCGAGGTCAGCAACGGCGCCGCTTGCCCCTTCCACACCAGGCGCAGGTAACGGGCGGATTGACCCGGCAAACTGACGTCATGCTGCTCGACCCGCTCGTCGGCAAACGACAAACGCGCCACTTGCCCATCCCCCCAGGATTGCCAGTGCTGCAAGTCATCACTGGCTTCAATGCTGAAGCGCTGGAAGCCCTCTTGCTCGCGACTCCAGTCCAGGCTCAGTTGCTGCAACGGGGCCTTGATCTTACTGGCGTCGAGCACCCAGCCGCGCAGCACCTGCTTGCCCGGCTTCGCGGCGGTGGAGGGTTTGATTTCCACCAGGGTGCCTTCGGCCGTGGTTTTCATCACCACACCGGGCAAGGTTGCCTGGGTGTCGGCGGCGTACAGCGGGAACCACTTCACGTCGGTGACTTCACGACTTTCGGTGCGTTGCGACGCTTGACGCGACAGCGCGTAGGCCTGGGGCTCACCGGCAGCGTTAAACACGCGCACATCGCTGAGGTCAGCCTGGCGCGCATTCAGTTGCACGGCCAAGGGCAACTCAAGGCGATACCAGGGGCCGTTGCCGCTGACGCTCAGGGGCACCTGGCTGCTGAAGTCGGCCGGCGTTTCCTGGGCCCACACCGACAACGTCGTACACATGCCCAGCACGACCACGCTCAACTTACCGATCAAGAGGATGCTCCTTCAGTTTCCAATACAGGTTCGGCACGCTTGGGCGGCAGCGGCGCAAAGTAGCCCACCACCAGCAACAACCCGCCCACGCCGATAAACGACACGATCCGCGCCAGGCCGCCACGGTTGCTCAACTCGACAAAGAACAGCTTGGCCACCACTACCGCGATCAACGCCGCGCCGATCAGCCACACTTCGCGACGATGGCGCAGGTGGCCGCCGATCATCAGGCCGAGGGCGATCAGGGTCCAGACAATCGACAGGCCGGCCTGTACGAGCATCGATTCCAGCAACGCATCCAGATGGAACGGCACGCCGCCCCAGTGGTGGGCGGTGCGCATCACCAGTGCCGTAAAGAACGCGAACAGCGAAACACCGGCGATGCCCTGGGCGATCAATTCAGCACGCGGCCCTCGCTGCGGCGCCACGCTGCGCGACCACAGGTACACGCCCAGCAGCGCAAACAGCAAGCCGAGGTCCAGCGGGTTGATCAGCGGCACATACGGCAATGGCTTGGCAGTGCCGTCGCTGAAGGTATTCGCCAGCCAGAACCAGCCCAGCATCAGTACCGCCAAGGGCAGCGCCGCCAACACTCGGTATTCCCGTGGATACGCCGACACAGGCCACGGCCAGTTGCGCGGTGCAGCAGCCAGCACCAGGTACAGACTTGGCAGGATCGCCCAGCCCAGCCAGCGCCAGGCGTTGTATTCGCTCGACAGCAACAACAGGCCGTAACGCAACTCCAGCGCCAATACGCCGATCAACATCCAGCAACCCAACACGTGAGCAACGCTCAGGACGGTGGCCGGCACCACCGTCGCCAAACGCCGCAGCGCGATGAAATGCACCCCGAACACCGCCAACCAGGCCAGCCAGCCATAGTGCGCTGCAGGGTGGTAATAATTATGCGCAGACACCAGCAAGACCATCCCCGCCGCCGGCATCAACGCGGTGCAGAGCACGCCCAGCGAGGCCCAGCGCAGCCGCGTCGCGAGCAACGCCCAGATCGCCACGCTGACCGCCGCAATGCCCAGCAGGAACGGCCCCTGGAGCTCATCGGGAACAAACCGCAGCACTTCAGCGATCAGCGCCAACGCCCACCACGCCGCGCCCCACACCAGCAGCAGGTCAGACAGACGTTGCAGCTTGAGTACGGCAAACACCGGCGCATGGGGCTCACGTTGCAAGCGCCAGGCGCCGACCAAGGCGGCCAGGCCCAACACCATCGGTGTCCAGAAACCGCTATGCCCCAGCGGACGCAAACCTTCGCTGGTCAGGGGCCCGAGCAGCTCCGGCACCGCCAGCAGGAACGAGGCGCCGCCGATCACCTGCAGCAGCAACCCGAACACGAAACTGACGCGCTGTTGCAGGTACAGGCTCAGCCAGATGATCAACAACCCACTGGCTGCCCACACACCACTGGCGCTTTCCCATGGCAGTACAAACAATACGGCGAGATTGATCAGCACCAACCCGGCCAGCAGCACCACGGACAGCCCACGCAACAGGCGCACATCGCTGCGCACCATATCGTCGCGGGCCGCCAGCAGCATGCCGCCGATCAACGCCAGGCCGATCAACGAGGCGGTGAGCAAGCCGCTCCAGCCTGCATTGAATACCGCCGCCGAGTCACCGCCTTGCAAGCGCAGCAGGAACAACGCCCCACCCAGCAGTTGCACGGCAAACGCCGTGAACAGGAAGGTGCGCGAGCCAATCCGCAAGCCGATAAACAGTGTCGCCAGACCGGCGAGCGCCCAACTGATAGCGGTGCCTTGAGTCAGCAACAGCAGCGGCGCGAGCAGGTACACGAAGATCAGGCCGAGGCTGGCCAGAACCGGCAGGCCCTTGCGCTCCCACTCTGCCGCCTGCTCCGTCGAGGCCTTGCGCAGTTGGTCAAAGCTGAACAGCAACGCCGCGCCCAGCAACAGCGCCCCCAAAGGCGCCCCATCCAGCAACGTGTGTTCGCCGATGCGCAATTCACTGAGAAACGCCAGCGCCGAACCCAATTGCAGCAACACGCCAAAGGCGCGCGCCAATGGCCGTTGCTGGCGCAGGCCAAGCCAGAAGATTCCGGCGCCTTCCACGGCCCACGCCGCAGCAGTCCAGCGCGCATCGAGGCCCAGGGGAATCGCCAGGCTGGCAAAGATCACGCCCAAGGCCAGGCAGGTTTCCGCCAGCAGCAAAGCGCGCCCGCCACTGAGCACGCGGGCCAGGCCCATGTAGAGGATGCCCAGGCCCAGCGCACTGAACGCCGCGGCGAACTCAAGGTGCTGCACCAGCGCGAACTGCAGGCCAAACCCCACCAGCGGCGGGCCGAACAGCATGCTGCCGTCGACGTAGTCGCCTTTGGATGCCGACCAGCGCAACAACGCATCACGGCCTTCGGGCGCGTCGCCCATCTCCCGCAACTTGCGCCGGGCGAACAACAGGCCGATAGCCAGGTACATCAGGAAAAACAGGATCAGGAACGGCTCGGTACTCCACAGCAGTTCCGGGGTGTAGGAACGCATGCCCCAGGCAAAGCCGATACCGAAGGTGCCGACAAAGCCGATCAGGTTGAGCAAGCGCCAGGCCTTGAACCAGGCGATGGCAAGGATACCGGCGTTGAGCAGCGCAAAATAACTGAACAGCGCGACATGGTTGCCGGCGCCGGTCGACGTGAGGATCGGCGCCGCGAAGCCGCCGAGTGCTGCCGCACAGGCCAATCCCAACGCATCCTGGGTAATCGCCAGGATCGCCGAGAACACCGTGACCGCCACCAGCAGGCCCAGCGCCGCGCTCGGGTCGATCAACGGGTGCAGGCGCATCGCGGCAAACACCGTCAGGTACAGCACCGCGATCCCGGTGCCTTGCAGCATCAAGCCGTAGTTGCTGTTGCGCAGCCGCAGCCACCAGCCCAGGCCCAGCAAACCAAGGGCCGCCGCCGCAACGCCGGCGTAACGCAGCTCGATCGGCACCACCATGCCTTCGGTGGCGTAGCGCAGCAGGAAGGCCAGGCCGAGGAACAACAGCACCACGCCGACACGCAGCACGGTGTTGCCACCCAACAGCCAATTGCGTGCGCCGCTGATGGCGCGTTCGATCAGGTTGGGGCCACGGGGAGCGGCAGGCTCTTGAGGCGGACGAGGGGTCGGGGCAGGCGCCCAGACGTCATCCGGCAGTGGTTGGCTCGGTTCGGCGACCATCGCGACAGGCGCCAATTCAGCCGGCAGCTCCCACACGAGTTCTGGCGCCTTGGCGACCGGTGCCGGCTCAGGGGCAGGCGTTTCGACGATGACAGGGCTTGGCGGCGTGGGCACTTCCAGTTGCCGCAGGCGCTCACCCAGGGCAATCAACGCCTTCTGCGTGGTTTCCAACTGAGCAGCCTGCTGCTGCGCCTGGGTCGCCAGCTTCGACAGGCGAATCGCCTGGCCAATGCCCAACCCCAACAGCGCACCGATGCCCGCATCGTAGAACGACTCATCGAGCGTCCAGCCGAGCACCAGACCAATCAGCATGAAAATCCATTGCATGGTCGATATTCCCTAAACAAACCGTGCTGTAGGAGCGAGCTTGCTCGCGAAGAACGCAAAGATACCGCGTTAAATCAGAAAGCACGCGTTATCGTTGGCGTTTTTCGCGAGCAAGCTCGCTCCTACAGTAGATCTAGTCGAGGGCTTTCCAGATTTCAGTGGCGTACTCGCGGATCGTCCGGTCCGAGGAGAAC
>NZ_JAFLXD010000020.1:0-111145 GCF_019891415.1 Pseudomonas sp. SH10-3B
GGGGCAGTCGGCGGTCAAAATCCATGTATCGGGTGCGCGGCTCATACTGGAATCCTCAGGCCCTTGTGGCGAGGGGGCTTGTCCCCCGTTGAGCTGCGAAGCAGCTTCAAAACCCGCCACTCGGTTATTGCAGAAAAAATGAGCTGACCTTATTGGGACCGCTGCGCGCTCCAACGGGGGGCAAGCCCCCTCGCCACAAAAGCGCCCACTCGATCAGGCTTGAACGCTCAGGCCGAATTCGGCCGAGGCGTCCTGCAACCACAACCACCAGTAATCCGAGAAGCTGCGGCGAATCAGCAGCTCCCAGGTGTCTTCAGCGGTGTGGCGGATCACCAGCTGCGACTTGGCGAACACCGTGCCCACCGCCTTGCCCACCGGGAAGTTGTTGGGGTGTACGTCATAGCTGGTGGACTTCATCAGCACATCGCGCACATTCGGGCCGCTGAGTTCGAGGATCTGCTGACCGCCGCTGACGTTGACGACCTGGATATGCAGGTCACCCAGGGCGGCGCGCAGGTTTTGTTCGGCGGCGAATTCCTCACCGCCTGGCACGATCAGCAACCACTCATCCGGGCCGAGCCATTGCAGGCTGGTTTCGCCTTTGACGATGACCTGCAGGGCGCCGGGCAGTTCGATGCCCAGGGCCTTGTGCACGCCGGCGGCGAAGGCCGCGTCATGGCCGTCGCCACGGATCGTGAGATGACCAAGCAATTTCTTTTCGCGCACGGTCACGCCGGCGTTCTTGCGGCCCTTGCCGACCAGGCTGGCGAGGTCGGCATGGTGCAGCGACGACTCGGCCTTGGCGCCGGAGGTGGGGCGTTGTTGGTAAACATTGGCTGCTGTCATAAAGCACCTGTTTGAATTCTGGGGTGACTGTTCTGGCCTCATCGGGAGCAAGCCCCCTCCCACATTTGAAAGTATTCACACATCAAAATGTGGGAGGGGGCTTGCTCCCGATGGCCGCGCCGCGGTCTATCAGATGTTCTGCCGATCACCCTTAGGATCAAAGAACACCGAAGACACAATCTCCGCTTCGATCACGCTGCCATCCGCCTGGGGCGAGAACACTCGTTCGCCGATGCGCTTCAAGCCGCCCTTCACCACGCCCATGGCAAACGAATAGCCCAGGGAGTTATGCGCGTAGCTTGAGGTGACGTGACCGACCATCTTCATCGGAATGGTCTGCTTCGGATCGAACACCAGTTGCGCGCCTTCCGGCAGCCACACAGTCGGGTCGATCGGCTTCAAGCCCACCAGTTGCTTGCGCTCTTCACGCACGCAGTCTTCCCGGTTCATGCCGCGCCAGCCGATCCACGAGAATGGTTTGGTGCGGCCTACGCACCAGCCCATGTTCAGGTCGTCCGGGGTCATCGAGCCGTCGGTGTCCTGGCCGACGATGATGAAGCCCTTCTCGGCCCGCAGTACGTGCATGGTCTCGGTGCCGTACGGGGTCAGGTTGTACTTCTTACCGGCCGCGACGATCTGTTCCAGCACGCCCATGGCGTAGTCGGCCTGCACGTTGACTTCGTACGACAGCTCACCGGTAAACGAGATACGGAACACCCGCGCCGGTACACCGCCCACCAGGCCTTCTTTCCAGGTCATGAACGGGAAGCCGTCCTTGTCCAGGTCGATGTCGGTGACTTCGGCCAGCAGCTTGCGGCTGTTGGGACCGGACAGGGTCATGGTCGCCCAATGGTCGGTGACCGAGGTGAAGTACACCTTGAGGTCCGGCCATTCGGTCTGTTGGTAGATTTCCAGCCACTGCAGCACCCGGGCGGCGCCGCCGGTGGTGGTGGTCATCAGGAAGTGGTTGTCGGCGAGGCAGGCGGTGACGCCGTCGTCGAAGACCATGCCGTCTTCCTTGCACATCAGGCCGTAGCGCGCCTTGCCCACATCGAGCTTGGTCCAGGCGTTGGTGTAGATTCGGTTGAGGAACTCACGGGCATCCGGGCCCTGGATGTCGATCTTGCCAAGGGTGGACGCATCCAGCAGGCCGACGCTATCGCGCACGGCCAGGCATTCGCGTTTCACCGCAGCATGCAGGTCTTCGCCGTTGCGCGGGAAGTACCACGGGCGTTTCCACTGACCGACGTCCTCGAACTCGGCGCCGTTTTTCACGTGCCAGGCTTGCAGCGCGGTGTAGCGCACCGGCTCGAAGATGTGCCCACAGTGCCGGCCCGCTACCGCACCGAAGGTTACCGGCGTGTAGTTGGGGCGGAACATGGTGGTGCCCATCTGCGGGATGGTCACGTTCAGCGAGCGCGCGGCAATCGCCAGGCCGTTGACGTTACCGAGCTTGCCCTGGTCGGTGCCGAACCCCAGTGCGGTGTAGCGTTTGACGTGTTCCACCGACTCGAAACCTTCGCGGGTGGCGAGTTCGATGGCGGCGGCGGTGACGTCGTTTTGCAGGTCGACAAATTGCTTCGGCGCCCGTGCGGTCGCTTTCTCGTGAGGCACTTGGAACAGCGCCAGGGTCGGCTCTTCCAGACGGCTCAAGGCTTTTGGCAGCGTACCTTCCACCGGGGCAAAACCGGCGTCGCTGGCCGCGCGTACGCCGCCTTCAAAACCATCCGCCAGGGAATCACCGAGGCTGTAGACACCGTTGATACCACCGACACACACACGTTTCTGCGGGGCTTCGCCCGGTACAAAACCGAGGATATCTTCACGCCAGGTCGGCTTGCCGCCCAGGTGCGAGGCCAAGTGGACCACCGGGCTGTAGCCGCCGGAACTGGCCACCAGGTCGCAGTCCAGCCACTCGCCAGGGCTGGTGACTTTATGCGCCTTGACGTCGATCGCGGCGATACGCGCAGCGGTCACGCGCTTGGTGCCACGAGCCTCGATCACGGCGCTGCCGGTGAGGATACGAATACCTTTGGCGCGGGCTTCTTCAACCAATGCACCGCGTGGGTTGTGGCGCACATCGGCCACCGCCACGACTTGCAGGCCGGCATCGAGCCAGTCCAGCGCCACGCGGTAAGCGTGGTCGTTGTTGGTCGACAGCACCAGTTTCTTGCCCGGCGCCACACCGTAGCGGCGCACGTAGGTGGACACCGCACCGGCAAGCATATTGCCCGGCACATCGTTGTTGCCGTACACCAGCGGACGCTCGCAAGCACCGGTCGCCAGGACCACACGCTTGGCACGCACACGGTGGATACGCTGACGCACCACGCCAATCGGCGCACGGTCGCCCAGGTGATCGGTGAGACGCTCGTGAATGGTCAGGAAGTTATGGTCGTGGTAGCCGTTGACGGTAGCGCGGGGCAGCAGCACCACGTCCGGCAGGGATTTCAGTTCGGCGATGACACTCGCGACCCATTCAGTGGCCGGCTTGCCGTCGAGGCTTTCGCGGGAATCAAGCAAGGACCCGCCAAACTCTTCCTGCTCATCGGCAAGGATAACGCGGGCACCGCTGCGCGCCGCCGCCAGTGCCGCAGCGAGGCCGGCAGGGCCTGCGCCGACCACCAGCACGTCGCAGTGACGGTTGAAGTTGTCGTAGGTGTCCGGGTCGTTCTCGGTCGGCGAGCGACCCAGGCCTGCGGCCTTACGGATGTACTTCTCGTAGGTCATCCAGAACGATTGCGGGTACATGAAGGTTTTGTAGTAGAAACCCGGCGGCATCAGCTTGCCGCCGACCTTGCCGAGGATGCCCATCATGTCGTTGTTGACGCTCGGCCAGCCGTTGGTGCTGGTGGCGACCAAACCTTGGTACAGCGCCTGTTGCGTGGCGCGCACGTTGGGAATCTGGGTGGCTTCGGTAGCGCCGATCTGCAGCACCGCGTTCGGCTCTTCGGCGCCGGCGGCAAAGATGCCCCGTGGGCGCGAGTACTTGAAGCTGCGGCCGATGATGTCGACGCCGTTGGCCAGCAGGGCTGCGGCCAGGGTGTCGCCCTCGAAGCCTTTGTAGCTCTGGCCGTTGAAGCTGAAGGTCAGGACTTTGTTACGGTCGATGCGGCCACCGTTGGACAGGCGATTGATCTGGCTCATACCTTCTCTCCAGAGGCCTTGGCGGTGAACTGAGGCTTCTCACCGATCTTGTAGGTTTCAAGAATTTCGTAGGTCACGGTGTCGCGGGTCGCGTTGAAATACTGGCGGCAACCGGCGGCGTGAATCCACAGTTCGTGGTGCAGGCCGCGCGGGTTATCGCGGAAGAACATGTAGTCGCCCCACTGCTCGTCGGTGCAGGCATTCGGGTCCAGCGGGCGCGGGATGTGCGCTTGGCCGGACGCGTGGAATTCCTCTTCGGAGCGCAGTTCGCCACAGTGAGGACAGAAGATATGCAACATAGGGAATTTCTCCTGTTAGTGGGCGACGGCCGCAGCGCCGTGTTCGTCGATCAACGCACCGTTGTGGAAACGGTCGATGGAGAAAGGTGCCGCCAACGGGTGCATTTCACCCTTGGCGAGGCTGGCAGCAAACACGTTGCCTGAGCCTGGGGTGGCCTTGAAGCCACCGGTACCCCAACCGCAGTTGAAGAACATGTTCGGCACCGGGGTCTTGGAGATGATCGGGCAGGCGTCCGGCGTGGTGTCGACGATGCCGCCCCACTGACGGTTCATGCGCACCCGCGACAGCACCGGGAACATCTCGACGATGGCCTGGATGGTGTGTTCGATCACCGGGTACGAGCCGCGCTGGCCATAGCCGTTGTAGCCGTCGATACCGGCGCCGATCACCAGGTCGCCCTTGTCGGACTGGCTGATGTAACCGTGCACGGCGTTGGACATGATCACGCTGTCGATAATCGGCTTGATCGGCTCCGACACCAACGCTTGCAGCGGGTGGGATTCGATCGGCAGGCGGAAACCGGCGAGCGAAGCCATGTGCCCGGAGTTACCCGCGGTCACCACACCGACGCGCTTGGCACCGATAAAACCCTTGTTGGTTTCCACACCGATGCACACGCCGTTTTCCTTGCGGAAACCGATCACTTCGGTCTGCTGGATCAAGTCCACGCCGAGTGCGTCGGCGGCACGGGCAAAGCCCCAGGCCACGGCATCGTGACGGGCCACGCCGCCGCGCCGTTGCACGGTGGCACCGAGTACCGGGTAGCGGGTGTTTTTCGAGCAGTCCAGGTACGGAATCTCGTCGGCCACTTGCTTGGCGTTGAGCAGTTCACCATCCACGCCGTTGAGGCGGTTGGCGCTGACGCGACGCTCGGAATCACGGATGTCCTGCAGGGTGTGGCACAGGTTGTAGACGCCACGCTGGGAGAACATCACGTTGTAGTTGAGGTCCTGGGACAGGCCTTCCCACAGTTTCATCGCGTGTTCGTACAGGTGCGCCGACTCGTCCCAGAGGTAGTTGGAACGCACGATGGTGGTGTTGCGCGCGGTGTTACCGCCGCCCAACCAGCCTTTCTCGACCACGGCCACGTTGGTGATGCCGTGCTCTTTGGCCAGGTAGTAGGCGGTTGCCAGACCATGCCCGCCGCCGCCGACGATGACCACGTCGTAGACCTTCTTAGGGGTCGGCGTGCGCCACATCTTCTGCCAGTTTTCGTGGTGGCTGAGGGAGTGCTTGAAGAGGCCGAAGCCCGAGTAGCGTTGCATAGTCATTACTCCAAAACCGCGCTCAGCGATAAACCGGGAAATCAGCGCACAGGGCAGACACGTGCTTGGCCACGTTGGCCTCGACGTCGGCGTCGCCGAGGTTGTCGAGGATGTCGCAGATCCAACCGGCCAGCTCGACGCATTGCGGCACTTTGAAACCGCGCGTGGTCACCGCCGGGGTGCCGATGCGCAGGCCCGAAGTCACAAACGGGGACTGCGGATCATTCGGCACGGCGTTCTTGTTGACGGTAATGTGGGCGCGACCGAGGGCGGCATCCGCCTCTTTGCCGGTGAGGCCCTGACGGATCAGGCTGACCAGGAACAGGTGGTTATCGGTGCCGCCGGACACTACATCGTAGCCGCGTTTGATAAACACGCTGGCCATGGCCTGGGCGTTGTCGATCACCTGCTGCTGGTAGACCTTGAAGCCTGGCTCCTGGGCTTCCTTGAAGCACACGGCCTTGCCGGCGATCACATGCATCAGCGGGCCGCCCTGGGCGCCAGGGAATACGGCGGCGTTGAGTTTCTTTTCAATTTCTTCGTTGGCCTTGGCCAGGATCAAACCGCCACGTGGGCCGCGCAGGGTCTTGTGGGTGGTGGTGGTGACCACATCGGCGTACGGCAGCGGGTTCGGGTACAGGCCTGCGGCGACCAGGCCGGCGACGTGGGCCATGTCGACGAACAGCAGCGCACCGACCTTGTCGGCAATCGCGCGAAAGCGTGGGAAATCCAGGGTCTTGGAGTACGCGGAGAAACCCGCCACGACCATCTTCGGCTTGTGCTCCACGGCCAGGCGCTCGACTTCGTCGTAGTCGATCAGGCCGGTGTCGGTGTTGATGCCGTATTGCACCGCGTTGTACAGCTTGCCCGAGGACGACACCTTGGCGCCGTGGGTCAGGTGACCGCCATGGGCCAGGCTCATGCCGAGGATGGTGTCGCCGGCGTTCAACAGGGCCAGGTACACCGCGCTGTTGGCGGAAGAACCGGAGTGTGGTTGCACGTTGGCGTAATCGGCACCGAACAGCTGCTTGGCACGCTCAATGGCCAGGGCCTCGACCTTGTCCACGTGCTCGCAGCCGCCGTAATAGCGCTTGCCCGGGTAGCCTTCGGCGTATTTGTTGGTGAGGCCGCTGCCCTGAGCTTCCATCACACGCTTGCTGGTGTAGTTCTCCGACGCGATCAGCTCGATATGATCTTCCTGACGCTGCTCCTCGGCATTCATGGCCGCCAGCAGTGCGTCGTCATACCCTTGGATCTGGTCTTGTTTGCTGAACATCGCGTCTCTCCCAGCCTTTCGTATTGTTGAGGCCCGTGCAGGGCCCTTTGATGCGATGGTAGGGCTGGCGCAGACAGGCCAAATGCCTACGGACGCCACGCAAAGGTGCGTTTACGACATTGCCGGAACAACACCGAACAAATGTGGGAGGGGGCTTGCTCCCGATAGCGGTGTGTCAGGCGATGATGTGGCGCAGGAGTAGCAGCAGGAGGAAGTGCAGCGGATAAAGGGTGTAGGCCCAGCGGCGCATTGCTGGCGGCGAGGTGCTGTGGGCATGTCGCAATAAGACCAAGCCCGCCAATGGCGCAATCAGGCATGCAGCCAACCCCAACAACGCCACCGGCGTGCCGCTATTGAGCAGGACCTGCCATTGGTTGGCGGCCACGCAGACCCATCCTGGCAACACACTGAAATACCAAGGCCGACGAAACACCAGCAGCATCGCCAGTGGCAGCAATACACCAAAGAAACCGAACATTAAGTGGGATGAGAACAAGGCGGCTATCGTGACGGCGATCAACGCCAATCCTCGATCAATAAGCGCCTTCTGCTGCCATCCTCGGGCAACCAGCAGACCCAATGCCAAGGTGGGCAGCACGTTCAACGTATCGGCATCCTCGATAAACAACCGATACGGCACCTCGCTGATCGCGCTGAACAGCAACAGCCAGCCCAAGTAGCGCCACTGGCCGCTCACCGCCAGGTCTCTGGCCCGGTGCAGGTTCGCCGCAATCGCCAGGCAAAACCACGGGAACGCCAGGCGCCCCGGTACATAGAGACCATCGAGGCTCAGGCCGACATAACGCAGGTGGTCGAGCACCATGCTCAGCAGCGCCAGCCACTTGAGCAAATCCAAAGCGCCATCACGGACGCGTCCGACAGGTAGGGTTTCAGAACCGTGCATAATTCCCCAGTGACTTTGCATTTACAGTGCGTGCGTACGCCCGACGTTCTTGGTTACAGTGCGCACCAACATCGACCACAGGAATGGGCCATGACCGACAAGAGCCAACAATTCGCCAGTGACAACTATTCGGGTATTTGCCCGGAAGCCTGGGCCGCCATGGAACAAGCCAACCAGGGTCATCAACGCGCCTACGGTGATGATGAATGGACCCACCGCGCCGCCGACGGTTTCCGCAACCTGTTCGAAACCGACTGCGAAGTGTTCTTCGCCTTCAACGGTACGGCCGCCAACTCCCTGGCGCTGTCCTCCTTGTGCCAGAGCTACCATAGCGTGATTTGCTCGGAAACCGCCCACGTCGAGACCGACGAATGCGGCGCGCCGGAGTTTTTCTCCAACGGCTCCAAGCTGCTCACCGCGCGCACCGAGAACGGCAAGCTGACCCCGGAATCGATCCGCGAGATCGCCCTCAAGCGCCAGGACATTCACTACCCCAAACCCCGCGTAGTGACCCTGACCCAAGCCACCGAAGTCGGCAGCGTGTACACCCCGGAAGAAATCCGTGCGATCAGCGCCACCTGCAAGGAGCTGGGGCTGAACCTGCACATGGACGGCGCACGTTTCTCCAACGCCTGTGCGTTCCTCGACTGCTCGCCGGCCGACCTGACCTGGAAAGCCGGGGTGGACGTGTTGTGCTTTGGCGGCACCAAGAACGGCATGGCCGTGGGTGAAGCGATCCTGTTCTTCAACCACAAGCTGGCCGAGGACTTCGACTACCGCTGCAAACAGGCCGGCCAACTGGCCTCGAAAATGCGCTTCCTCTCCGCCCCGTGGGTGGGCCTGCTGGAAAACGACGCCTGGCTCAAACATGCGCGCCACGCCAACCACTGTGCACAATTGCTCAGCAGCCTGGTGGCGGATATTCCGGGTGTGGAGTTGATGTTCCCGGTGCAGGCCAACGGCGTGTTCCTGCAACTGTCGGAACCGGCGATTGCCGCATTGACCGCCAAGGGCTGGCGCTTCTACACCTTCATCGGCAAAGGTGGTGCGCGGTTCATGTGCGCGTGGGATACCGACGAAGAGCGAGTAAGAGAATTGGCCGCAGACATCCGCGAAGTCATGGGCGCCTGACAATGACTTACTGATGTACATAAAACAAATGTGGGAGGGGACTTGCCCCCTCCCACATTTGGATTGTGCTGTGCCTGCTCGAGCAATCAGAACTCGATGCGCACATCCCCCTTCGGCACACTGCAGCACGACAGGATGTAGCCTTCGGCTTCGTCTTCCTCGGTAATCCCGCCGTTGTGGTCCATCTCGACCTCCCCGCCCAGCTTCATCACCTTGCAGGTTCCGCAAATCCCCATGCCACAGGCTTTCGGGATCAACAGCCCAAGCTTGGCGGCCGCCGCGTGGACGGTTTCGCCAGGGGCCACACGGATGCTCTTGCCCGATGCGATGAACTCCACCTGATGCAGATCTGCCAGGTCGATCTCCGGCGCATCCGCCGCTTGTTCGGCCTGCTCCACCGCGTCGGCACGGGCTTCCGGTGGCGTGGCGCCGAAGGATTCCTCGTGGTAGCGCGACATCTCGAAACCAGCGACTTCCAGCAGGCGTTTCACCGCGTTCATATACGGCGTAGGGCCGCAGCAGAACACTTCGCGTTCAAGGAAGTCCGGCACCATCAGTTCGAGCATCTTGTGATTCAAGTAGCCGCGATAGCCGGCCCAAGGCTCGCCCAGACCATGCTTCTCGCAGATCAGGTGCAGGCTGAAGTTGTCGATCCGCGACGCCATATGCTCCAGCTCGCGGTGGTAGATGATGTCCTTGGGCGAACGGGCGCTGTGGATAAACGTCATGTCGACGTTGGCGTTAGTGTCGTAGAACCAGCGGGCCATGGACATCACTGGCGTGATACCGACGCCGCCACTGAGGTACAAGACTTTCGGGCTCGGGAAGTCGATGGCATTGAACAGCCCGACCGGCCCGTGCACCGCCAATTCCTGCCCTTCGTGCAGCGTGTCGTGCAGCCAGTTCGAGACCTTGCCGCCCGGCACACGCTTGATGGTCACCGAGAAGCTGTAGGGCACCGACGGCGAACTGGAAATGGTGTACGAGCGCATGATCGGCTGACCCTCGATCTCCAGCTCCAGGGTGACGAACTGCCCCGGCTTGAAAAAGAACAGGATCGGCTGGTCGGCCATAAAGCAGAAGGTGCGCACGTCCCAGGTTTCCTGGATGACTTTGACGCAACGGACAATGTGCCGACCATTGGCCCAGGTCTGGGTGGTTACCGGATTCAGGAAGTTACTGGACATGCTGTTCTCCACCGCCGAGGCTCGGCCTTATGGTGGCGATTCTGCGTAACGCGAGAACCACCCATTTACCTATCTGCGACATTCACATACTTATCGCGACCAGCCCCCATACCACGGGGGTTGCGCGTCGGGAACAGAGTGGGCCATGTCGCTCATGGATAAGGTTCCGTGCATCAGCAGCCCCACACTCACTCCCAACAACTACGCTTTCTTTACGCCTTGCACTGCAACAACCGTAGCCACTATTCGCCGGCCACACAGAATGGCCATGAGGACACACACGATGGACGTCACCGCAACCTTAAGCTTGGGCGATCCGCTGGAACCCGCACGCAAGGCCACCGCGCAGATGCTGCAAGAGCGCGAGCGCACCTTTTCGCTGCCGCAGCCGTTCTACTCTGATGAGCGGCTGTTTGATATCGACATGCAGGAGATCTTCCAGAAAGAGTGGTTGATCGCCGGCATGACCTGCGAGATCCCCACCAAGGGCAACTACCTGACCCTGCAAGTGGGCAAGAACCCGATCATCGTGATCCGTGGTGCCGAAGGCGTGGTGCATGCGTTCCATAACGTGTGCCGCCACCGTGGCTCGCGCTTGTGCACCAGCGACAAGGGCAAGGTCGCCAAGCTCGTGTGTCACTACCACCAGTGGACCTACGAGCTGGACGGGCGCCTGCTGTTCGCGGGCACCGAGATGGGTGCCGACTTCGACATGAAGCAGTACGGCCTCAAACCGGTGAACGTGAAGACCGCCGGCGGCTACATCTTCATCAGCCTGGCCGAGAACCCGCCGGCCATCGATGACTTCCTGTCGACGTTGAACCACTACATGGAACCCTACGACATGGAAAACACCAAGGTGGCGATCCAGACCACCTTGTTCGAAAAAGCCAACTGGAAGCTGGTGCTGGAAAACAACCGCGAGTGCTACCACTGCAACGCATCGCACCCCGAGCTGTTAAAAACCCTGCTGGAATGGGACGACGTCACCGACCCACGCGCCGACCAGGCCTTTAAAGACCACGTGGCAGCCTCCGCAGCCGCTTGGGACGCCGAGAAGATCCCTTACGCCCACGCCAGCTTCGGCCTGCGTAACCGTATCGTGCGCATGCCGCTGCTCAAGGGCACCGTGTCGATGACCCTGGACGGCAAGCAGGGCTGCGCCAAGCTGATGGGCCGGATCAAGAACCCCGACCTGGGCTCGATGCGCATCCTGCATCTGCCGCATTCGTGGAACCACTGCATGGGCGACCACATCATCGTGTTCACCGTGTGGCCGATCAGCGCCCAGGAAACCATGGTCACCACCAAGTGGATCGTGCACAAGGACGCCGTGGAAGGCGTGGACTACGACGTGGAGCGCATGCGCCAGGTCTGGGACGCCACCAACGACCAGGACCGTCGCCTGGCCGAAGAGAACCAGCGTGGCATCAACTCCACCGCCTACCAGCCTGGCCCGTACTCCAAGACCTATGAGTTCGGCGTGGTGAACTTCGTGGACTGGTACAGCGAACGCATGCTGAACAACCTCGGCGCAGCGCCGGCGCCTTACCTCAAAGGCGTGGCTGCACACGAATAACCGATACCCACAGCTCAAAACTGTGGGAGGGGGCTTAAGGCTTTTTGTAGGAGCGAGCTTGCTCGCGAAAAACTCACAAGCGCCGCGTTCATTCAGGAAGCACGCGTTATCGTTGACGTTTTTCGCGAGCAAGCTCGCTCCTACAAGAAGCGATGTACGCGACCGGCATTAGGGCCCCCTCCCACATTTGAACCTCACACTGCTTAATATTTGATCAACTCTCTCGCAGACCACTGCCAGCCTGCCCTCCAGCCTTTACCCAACAACTTATCCACAAAGCCACCCACAGCAATTGTGGGCAACTCCACTGTCCAAGCAAAATTAATTGAAGAAAATCCGTGACTTATTCAAGTTGACGGTTCCAGTGGCACATTGATCATTTATTGATCAAAACCCTACAGGCCACGTAGAACGTCGCCTGTAGCGGTGCGCAAACACCTTATCCACAGAACCGCCAACAGACTTTGGGGGCAACTTCGGCAGCGCTGTGGAAAACCGCGTCAAACCTTCATATACCAAGGGTTTCAGCTCCATTCCTGGGGTTTATCGGCAATTTGATCAATAAACAACCAGACGACGAAGAGCCTCTATTTATAAGGCCTGTAGCGGATAGCAAACATCTTATCCACAGAAGCGCCAACAGACTTTGGGGGCAAGTCCGAGCACCGCCTCAACCTTATCCACACAAAAAAGCACCTAAAAACCGTGACTTAGCTTGGTTGTTTTTCGTACAACGGCTTGCAGGCGTTGATTTACGGGGGTTGTGGAGACCCACGAACACCTTATCCACAGCTACGCTCACAGCGTTTGTGGGTAAACCCACAACCTGTACAAAAAACACCCAGCATCTACACTCACCCTTGCAGTCAATTCCATGGCCTGGGTTAACGCGGAAGTCCTTGGCAGCCTGATAGGGAGGTAGAACGGTGATGTGGCAGGGTAAGCCCAGCCATCACTGCGCCAAAGGTTTTACGCTGATTGAATTACTACTGACGCTGGCCCTGCTGGCCACGCTTGCGACAGTGGCTTATCCGCTGACAGCATTGATGGGTAAACGTGATCGAGAACTGGACCTGCAACGTTCATTGCGGGAAATCCGGCGTGCGATCGATGCCTACAAAGACGCCAGTGACGATGGCCGCATTGAAAAGAGCATCACTGACAGCGGTTATCCACCCTCCCTGCACGTATTGGTCGAGGGGGTGACGGACAAGACCAACCTTCAGGGCAACAAACTCTATTTCCTGCGACGAATTCCCCGCGATCCCGTGTGCGAGTGCCCTGAACGTGCGCCCGCAGAAACCTGGCAACTGCGCAGCTACAAAAGCACTGCGGATAATCCACAAGAGGGAGAAGATGTATTCGACGTTTCATCCCGAAGCACCCGGGAGAGTTTGAATGGAACGTCATACAGCCAATGGTAATCGGGGTTTTACCCTGATTGAGTTGCTGGTGGTCATGGCGATCATCGCCACCCTCATGACCCTGGTCACCCCGCAGTACTTCCGCCAGCACACCAAGGCGCAGGAAACCGTGCTGCGCCACAACCTGTCCTCGATTCGCCAGGCCCTGGACCAATACCGCGAGGACCACGGCGCCAACCCCGATTCCCTGCAAGCCTTGGTCGACCGCCGCTACCTGCGCGAGGTCCCTACGGACCCGCTGACCGGCAGGCGTGACACCTGGCATCTGCAACCATCGGACGAACAAGGCCTGGGCGATGTGCGCAGCGGCGCCCCCGGCACCGACACCAACGGGAGCGCCTATGCCGACTGGTAGACAAGCCCAGCAGGGCTCGGTGTTCATGGGCATGTTGGTGACCGTGGCCGTAGTGGCCGTGATGCTGATGGAAGTCGGCACCCTGTGGTCCAGCGTGCTGCAGCGTGAACGCGAGCTGGAATTGCTTGCGCGGGGCAATGAAATCCGCCGCGCGATCGGCCTGTACTACGCCGCCGGCAACACCTACCCCACGTCCCTCGAAGACCTGGTACTCGACCGGCGCCAACCGACCATCAAGCGTTACCTGCGCCGTGCCTATGCCGACCCGCTGACCGGCAGCGCCGACTGGGGCGTGGTGGCGGGCCCAGGCGAAACCCTCATGGGCGTGTTCAGCACCGCCCAGGGCACACCGTTCAAGCAAGGCAACTTCTCAGTCATCAACCAACGCTTTACAGGACAAGGCAGTTATCAAGGGTGGGTGTTTCTGTTTGGCCCTGGGCAGAACAACCCTGCAACCCGCGTCGCTCCCCTGGGAGATCAGCCAAACGATGACGCCAATTGAATGAGCACACTGATCGTTCCAGCAGTTCGGAACTTGTTTATCTGAATTGAGGTGGACCAAGCATGAGTAACTTACAGCGCTTAACGAAATGGTTGTTAGCGGCGGTCTTGTTGGCACCGACGCTGGTCATGGCCCACGGTGCCGTGGACAAACCCATGGCACGACAGGTCTATTGCAAGACCCTGCCGGATTTCTGGTCGGGAAGCCCCAGCGATAAGGGGTGCGCGGCCCTGTCTGCAAAAAGTGGACAGTATCCAGGCCAGCAATGGAATGAAGTCGCCCATTTGATCAAGGCACCTGGTTACAACGATCCGGAGATCGTCAAAAGAGAAGTGCCCGACGGCCAACTGTGTTCGGCGGCCGACAGTAAGAAGGATGGCCTGAACAATGTCTCGGATGACTGGTACCGTACTGACGTAACACCTTCCAACGGCATGATGGACGTACGCATCATCGGTACGGCCCCACACGTTCCCAGCTTTGTGAAGGTCTTTCTCACAAAACCGGGTTTTGACCCGACCCAGTCGCCGTTGACCTGGAATGACCTGACACTCATCCACTCCGAGCAGTTCAGCGTCGCACAAACCAACTGGGGCAACGATCCTCCCACCATTTCCGGCGCTTTTGGGTACTTCAAGTTCCCTGTGCCGATTCCTTCGACGCAAACGGGCAAAGCCACGCTGTTCGTGCAGTGGCAGCGTATCGATCCAGCGGGCGAAGGGTTCTATAACTGCAGTGACATCAACATCATCGGCGGTGGGGTTCCGGAGCAGTGGGTCAATCTTGGCCAATTCATCGATTCGATCATGAACACCCTCAAAGCCGGTGACTCGGTGCACTTCCGCATCCTCGATAACTCACCGGCGGCCAAGGAAGTGGTGGACATTACCCTGCCGATCAGCGCGAACAACCTGGCCCCCAACATCTGGGGCAAGCAGTTGGCGGACAGGATCAATCCCACCATTGCCAGAGTGGGGGAGAAAAAGGGCAACACGATCGTATTCAACCCCACCGACTCCAGCGCCAACTCGGTCTACACCACCGCCAAGGGTTACAGCCAAGCCATGTCGATCATTACCGGCGAAGGCCCAGGCCCGGTCAATCCGGCGCAACCGGTGGCACGCATAACGGGGCCGAGCACATTGAAGTCGGGGCAAGCCTTTACGTTCAGCGGCGCGGGATCGTCAGGCAGCAACGGGCCCTTGCTCTATCTGTGGACAGTTCCAGGGATGGTGGGTGCACAGAATGGAGCGACCGTCAGCGGCACTGCCTACACCGTCGCGCAAGAGACGACATTCACGGCACAGCTGAAGGTTCGCGATCAGCAAAATGGCAAGACCGACCAGGCTGAGGTGGCCTTTACGGTCACGCCACCCGGAGGCGGTGAGGAATACCCAGCTTACAAAGAGGGCACGCCCTACAAAGCCGGCGACATCGTGAGCAATAACGGCAAAAACTATAAGTGCAAACCTCACCCCTACACCGCGTGGTGCGCAGGCGCCGAATGGGCGTACGCACCAGGGACGGGCACGGCCTGGGATCAGGCCTGGGAGGAAGCCCAATGACCCATTCAAAACCATATTCAGTTACTGGATAAGCATAAGAGCCAAACGTTATAGGGCGCCTCACGGCGCCTTATATCGAGCAACGCTACAGTTGAAGATGTACCTGAACTGGAAATGATCCAACGAAGTTCTACCGGCGGTGCCCGCTTGATTGCGGGCCGGGAGAGTTGCACATAACCGCCCTACCTTGGCACTCCCAACAGGGTATCTCCATGCGCATTCACTCATGTATCCACAGCCCTCAGCGCGCCTTCACCTTGCTGGAACTGCTGGTGGTTTTGCTGATCATCGCCCTGCTCGCCAGCTACGTCGGCCCGAAGATGTTCGACCGCCTGGAACTGGCCAAGGTGCAAACCGCCCAGGGCCAGATGAAAGCCCTCGCCGATGCCTTGAACCAGTACCGCCTGGACAACGGCAACTACCCCGACGAAACCCTCGGCCTCAACGCCCTCACCACCCGACCCGCCACCGCGAACCATTGGCAGGGCCCTTATGTGAAGACATTGCCGCCCGACCCTTGGGGCAACCCGTATCTCTACAAGAACCCCGGCACACCGCCCAACGATGCAGAAATCATCTGCCTGGGCCGTGACGGCAAGGCCGGCGGTGTGAACACCTACGCCGACATTGTGTACGGCCTTTGACATGCACACGCTGCGGCTGGTCCTGACGCTGCTGTGCCTCGCGGGGACGGCACAGGCCAACTGCTGGCAACTGGCAGCCAGCCGCTACCACGTCGACCCGCTCCTGCTTTACGCCATCGCCAAGGTCGAATCCGGCCTCAACCCTACTGCGCGCAATCTCAACAGCGATGGCAGCGAGGATATCGGCCTGATGCAAATCAATAGCCGCCACTTGCCCGCGTTGGCCCAGTTTGGCATCACCGAACAGCACCTGCTCACGCAACCCTGCACCAGCGTCATGGTGGGCGCGTGGGTCCTCGCCGGGTTTATTCGCCAGCAGGGTTATGGCTGGCAGGCCGTGGGCGCCTATAACGCCGGGGCCAAACCGGAGCGGGAGGCGCGGCGCTCACGCTACGCCCTGGCGGTCTGGCGCTACTACAGTGAGTTGCTGCAACAGCGCCAACAACTGGCCAGGCAGACCCCATGATCGACATCAACGCGCGGATTATCCGCAACGGCCACTTGCAGACCCTGCGCATGCAGGCCTCGGACCTCAGCCAGGCCCGTCAACAGTTGCAGGCCGACGGTGCCCAGGTCATCTCCCTGAAGGTGCGGCGCTCGCTGACCTTACCCAGCCGTCGTGCCACATTTGCCCTGGGCCTGTTTATCCAGGAACTGGTGGTGCTGCTGGACGCCGGCCTGGTACTGGTCGAAGCCGTGGAAACCCTGCGCGACAAGGCACCCGCAGGCATCAACCGACAGGTCATGAGCGATCTGCTCGCCTCGATGTACGAGGGCAACTCGCTGTCCAAGGCGATGCAACTCAAGCCACAGACGTTTCCCCCCTTGTTGATCGCCACGGTGGCGTCCTCGGAACACAGCGGCCAACTGGCCGTGGCCTTGCGCCGCTACCATCATTTCGAGGCGCATTTGGCAACCGTGAAAAAGCGTGTCAGCGGCGCCCTGATGTACCCCTTGGTGGTGCTCAGCGTGGGTGCGTTGATCCTGTTGTTCTTGCTGTTCTTCGTGATCCCCCGCTTTGCTTCGGTGTTCGACGCGGTCACCGATCTGCCCGCCACCGCGCGCTTTATGGTGTGGTGGGGCGCACTGGTCGAGGCACACGGCATGGCATTGCTGTTTGGCCTGGTGGCGGCGCTTATCGGGTTGGCGTTGCTGTTTCGCAGCGCAGCGTTCAAACGCCAGGCGGCCCAGCTGTTCTGGAAAATCCCCGCCCTCGGCGCCCAGCGCACGCTGTTTATCCTCGCGCGGTTTTATCGCACGGCCGGCATGTTGCTGATGGGCGGAATGCCGGTGGTCACCGCCGTGGAATTATCCGGTGCGCTGCTGCCCATGGAACGCCAAGCCGACCTGCGCCAGGTCCTGACTGATATCCAGGCCGGCCAGCCGTTGTCCACCGCCCTGGCCCGCCACCGACTGACCACCGCCGTCGCCGAACGCCTGCTCCGGGTGGGCGAGCAAAGTGGTGAACTGGCGACGATGTGCGAGCGCATCGCGCAATTTCACGATGAAGCGCTGGAGCGTGCTATCGAGTTGTTCAGCAAGGTATTTGAGCCGTTGTTGATGCTGGTGGTGGGCGGGCTGATCGGCCTGATCGTGTTCATGCTGTACATGCCGATTTTCGAGTTGGCAGGCTCCATACAGGGGTAGCGCAATGAGCGAACAGACACGGCAATGGCAGGCCCTTGCAGAGCAACGCGGGCTGAGCTTGTCCAATTACCTGCTGGAGGTGCTGCACAAGGCGCCCGAACAGTTGGCTACGATCGCCCAGCCCCTGGGCCTGCTCGCCATTGCACCGCAAGACCTGAGTGACCACTGGCGCTTCGATCTGCTGGCCCTGCCCCAGGCGCTGATCCACAACGTGTTGCCGGTGGAATACCAGGGCCAACCGTGCCTGGTGCTGGGCGACCCGTTCACCCTGGCCAGCCGCCACTGGCTGCAGTCCTCTGCCATCTTGCGCCAACTGCCACTGGGGATGAGCCTGCCGGGGGCGGTCAAGGCCCAACTGAGCCAGGCCGAAGCCAGCCAGCGGGTCATGCAACCTTTCGGCGAGGCCGGCGACAATGCCCAGGTCAGCCCGACCGCCCAGGAGATTTCCTTGAGCAGTATCGCCAGGGACGACAACCCGGTGGTGCGCCTGGTCAACTCCATGCTGTTCGATGCGCTGCAGAGTCGCGCCAGCGATATCCATGTGGAAACCACGCCCCAGGGCCTGGTGATCAAGTACCGTATCGACGGCGTGTTGCAGCAGATGGGCCAAGCCAGCGGCATGGACATGGCGGAGCAGGCGCTGTCGCGCATCAAAGTCTTGTCGGAGCTGGATATCGGCGAGCGGCGCGTGCCCCAGGATGGTCGGTTCAAGATGAAGATCCAGGGCCGCGAGGTGGATTTTCGCACGTCGATCATGCCCAGCATCCACGGCGAAGATGCGGTGCTGCGGGTTCTCGACAAATCCCAGCGCGGCGAATCCCTGAGCCTGGCCAACCTCGGGCTGGCCGCCGACACCATCGAGCGCATCCGCGTGCTGGCCAGCGAACCCTACGGCATGTTGCTGGTGACCGGTCCCACCGGCAGCGGCAAATCCACCACGCTGTATGCCGCTTTGTCGGAGACCAATACCGGCGAGAAAAAAATCATCACCATCGAAGACCCGGTGGAGTACGAGCTGCCCGGTGTCCTGCAAATTCCGGTCAACGACAAGAAGGGCCTGACGTTCGCCCGTGGCCTGCGCTCAATCCTGCGCCATGACCCAGACACCATCCTGGTGGGGGAAATACGCGACGGTGAAACCGCTGGCATCGCCGTACAGGCCGCGCTGACCGGGCACCTGGTGATGTCGTCGGTGCACGCCAACAGCGCGTTCAACGTGCTGGAGCGCTTCACCTATATGAACGTCGACCCGGCCAGTTTCGTCGAAGCGCTCAACGGCGTGGTCGCCCAGCGCCTGGTGCGGCGCATCTGCCCGGACTGTGGCGAAGCCGCCGAGCCCGATGCGGAAATCGTCCGCCTTGCCCACGTGCCCGACGCCCTGCTCGACCAGGCTCAATACCGCGTGGGCAAGGGCTGCGAGGCCTGTCGCCATACGGGGTATCGCGGCCGCCTGGCGCTTGCGGAAGTGCTGAACATGACTGACCCGATCAAGGAAGGCCTGCTCAACCGTAACTCGGCGTCCACCTTGCGCGAACTGGCACGCGAGGCCGGTCATGTGTTCATCCGCGATATCGCCCTGGCCCACGCCGCCCAGGGCCACACCACCCTCAAGGAGATCCACCGTGTCATTTCCCTTTATTGAACACGTGGTGCGGCTGCACAGCACCGGCGCCGAGTGGGCCGCGCGCGCGCGGTGGCGCGGGGCAAGCATCTGGCGTGCGCAGCAGCAAGGCGAGCCCCTGGCAGTGTGCGCCGAACTGCTGGAACAGACGCCCCGCAGCCAAGTGCGCTTCCTCGACCGGGCCACGGTGCTGCTGGGGTTTCCCCATGTGCACTACCTGATGCTGCCCTGGCAAACCGGCCTGTACAGCCAGGCTGACTGGCAGGACTTTGCCGAAGCCACGTTCGGCCAACAGGCGGGCCTCGACCCTGAGCGTTGGCTGGTGCAACTCGCCAACAGCGCCTTCGGCCAGCAACGCCTGGCGGTCGCGACGCCACGGGATCTGCTGCAAGACCTGCGCGAGCTGTTCAAGCTGCACCGCTTGCCCCTGTTCACCTGCATGCCCCTGCTGACGGCGGTGGCCCAGCAGTACTGGCGGCAGTTGCCTGACGACTGTGTGCTGGCGGTCGCCGAAAGCGACAGCCTCAGTTGCCTGTATCGACAGCACGGCATGGTCAACCAAGTGTGTGTGATCCACACCCAACCCGGCAGCGCCTTGAGTGACAACCTGTTCACCGCCGACCTCCTGGCGGAGCGGCACGCGCCCCAGACACGGGTGGTCACCAACGGTCCCGCCGAACAGCGCCTGGGGCCTGTGCACCCGTGGCTGGAGGAGGCGCCGGCATGACATCCAGGCTGATCGGCCACTGGCAACGGCTACGCGCGCCCCAGGCGCCGGGCGTGGATTTCCAGCGTCCCAACGCGACGCACCGCCCCTCGGTGAGCGGGTTATGGCTGGTCGCCGCAGCCTTGCTGTTCAGTACCTGGCAGCACTGGCAACGCATGGAGCAACGACAAGTGCAGACCGACGAACTGGAGCAGCAATTCATCCAACTGACCCGCCGTCAGGAGCAATTGATCCAGGCTGCGATTCGCCTGTCGCCCCGGCAAAAACAGCAACTGGCCGCCTTCGCCCGACAGTCGGTCACCCCGTTCGCGTTGATGGATACCGTGGCCCGGGCCTGGTCCGGGGAGGTCGCGCTGACCCGTGTCGAGGTCAATACCCAGACCCAGCAAGTGCACCTGGATCTGGAAGCCAAGGCGCTCGGCGAGGCCTTCCGTTTTGTGGAACGACTCCAGGCCCAGCCCGGCGTGCGGGTAAACCTGCAACAAAGTGCGCTCAAGAGCACCGACCCGCAGCACCCGGTGCAGATCAAACTCAGCGTGGGCGCAGGGTAGCCGCCCATGGACGCCCTCACTCGCTACCTGCCACGCCTGCGCTGGCAATGGCTGCAGTGCCAGCAACGCCTGGGTTTCTGGGGGTTGCTGGCCCTGGGCGTGATCGCGGCGGCGCTGTTGATCGAAGTGGCGGTGATTCGACCGGCGAATCTCGCCGACACCCAGCGACGTCAGGAACTTGAAGCCGGGATCGCCGAACAGCCCCAGCAGGTTCAAGTCACCACGCCTGCGGTGGTGGACAAACTGCCCACCGCCGCCGACTTCGCGCCGCGCCTGGAAAAACTGCTGGGCCTGCTCACACGCCACGGTTTCATCATCGCCCAGACCCAGTTGGCCTACTCCGCGCCGGGCGACACCGGCCTGCAACGCCTGGACGCGCAGATTCCGCTCACCGGGCCCTACAGCCTGCTGCGCGAAGCCCTGGCCGAGGTGGCGCGCGAGCCGGCCGTGCGTATCGAAAGCCTGACGCTGGAGCGCAAGGACATCGCCAGCGGCATGCTGAATATCGACCTCAAACTGAGCCTGCTGGGGGTGGTGGAATGAAACTGCCGCTGTATCTGCGCATCCTGTTACTGCTGACCCTGGTCAGCTGTGGCTGGCTGTTCTGGCAGGACACACCCGACAGCCCCACACAACCGCCAGCGCCTGTGGTGACCCGGCCGGTCGAGGCGCCGCCAGTGTCTGCCACCGTCACCGCCGCGACGCTGGTGCCTATCGACCTGTTCCCCGCCCAGACCTGGGCACCGCCAACGCCGCCGCCCGCCACGCTCGACCCGGCGCCGCCCAGGCCGCCGCCACTGCCCTTCACGGTGAGTGCGCAATGGCGCTACGAAAACCAGGCAAAGATTGTCGTGCTGAGCGGCAATGGCAGCCAGTACACCCTGTGCCACCGCTGCTCGGTACCCGGGCGCATCGTGCCCGGCAAGATGCTCGACGCCCATTACCGGCTGGACAAGGTCACCGACACTGCCGTGGTGCTGACCTACATGCCGCTCAGGCATACCAGCACCTTACGGCTGGACACTCACTGACCGGGGCAGGACACGATCATGGCCAAACGTACGTGGATTCCCTTGAGCCTGGCCATGGCCCTGCTCAGCGCCTGCCAGACCCAGCGGGCCATCAAGGAGAGCGACGAGTTGCGCCAGAAGGGCGACATCATCCGTTCGGTCGAAGTGCTGCAAGCCGAAGCCAAACAAGCCCCTGACGATGTGCAATTACGCACCGCCAATTTCAGCAAGCTGGAACTGCTGGTCGCCCAATACAGCCGCGAAGCCAGCACTGCACTGATGCGTGGCGACGACGCCGGCGCCATCCGCGCCCTGGAAACCATCCTCAAATACGACCCCAGCAACCTCGGCGCACGCCAGGAAATCCAGAGCATCCAGGCCATGAAACAGCTGCGCCCGCAACTGGCCCAGGCCTACGAAATGAAGCGCGCCAACCCGGTGGAGGCGCTCAACCTGGTGCGCCGGATCATCGCGCAAAAGCCCAACTACCGAGAGGCCCTGGACTTTCGCAATGCTCTGACCCGCGAGCTGGTGAGCGCCGACTACCTCAGCGCCGACCTCTCCGAGGCGATGCGCAAACCCTTGAGCCTGGAATTCAGCGCGCAAAGCCTGACCACGATTTTCGAGACCATTGCTCGCCTGTCGGGGGTCAATTTCGTCATCGACAAAGACGTCAATCCCAGCGCCTCCGCGAGCATGACCGCCAGCCGAACCACCGCCGAAGACGCGCTGAACCTGCTGCTGACCACCCAGGGGCTGGACAAGAAAGTCCTCAACGCCAACACCATCCTGGTTTACCCCCGACGCCCGGACAAAGAACGGGAATACCGCGAGCTGGCCGTACGCACCTTCTACCTCAGCCATGGCGACCCCAAGGTCATCGCCGCCGAGATCAAACAGGTGCTCAAACCCAAGGAGGTATTGGTCGATGAACGCCTGAACGCGGTGATTGTGCGCGATGGCCTGGACACCTTGAGCGCGGTGGAAAAACTGGTGGAAGCCATTGATATCGCACAGTCGGAAGTGACCATCGATATCCAGGTGCTGGAGGTCAGCCTGACCGACGAACTGAACCTGGGCATTCAGTACCCGGAGAGCATCGGCCTCTCCGTGGGCAACTTCGCCAACGTACCTGCCGGGCTGGCGGGCACTCCGCTCAGCGCGTTACGGGGGATCAATGGCGACAACATCCTGCTCGATTCGGGCAGCACCTCGGCACGCATCAATATGCTGCAACGCAGCGGTAACACCGTCACCCTGGCCAACCCCAGGGTACGGGTGCGCAATCGCGAAGAAGCCCAGGTGAACATCGGCGACAAGATCCCGGTGGTCACCACCACCACTGCCAACCAGATCACCACCTCGTCGGTGTCCTACCAGGACGTTGGGCTGCAGATCACCGTCAAGCCGAACATCAGCCTGAGCGATGAGGTGAACCTGGAGTTGAACGTGGAAATGAGCCATATCACCAAGCGCATTCCCGGCTCGGAAAACGTACCGGCGACGTTCGAGCTCGGCTCACGGTCCACCAAGACCCTGCTGACTGCGCGCAACAATGAAACCCAGATCGTCTCGGGGCTGATCCGCACGTCGGACGTCGACGAGGGCTCGGGGTTGCCATGGTTGAGCCAGATCCCGTGGATCGGCAAGAAGCTGTTCGGCACCAACCAGAATACCCAGCAGAAAACCGAGATCATCCTGCTGCTGACCCCGAGGATCGAACGCAACCTGGACCTGCCGATTTCCCAGATCAGCACCTTCCACAGCGGCACCGAGGCGCGCAGTTCGACCCAGGGCATGATCCTGCGCGACACCACCGAAAAAATGATCCTCAAGCCCATTGGGGGCGACCCCACACCGGCGCTGCCCCCGCCGATGCAGCAACCGGATGCCACCTGGCAACCCTTGCCGCCACCACTGCCGGATCTGGTGCCCAAACCTGCGCCCCAATGAAGCCCCCTCCCACATTGGTTTTGCAGTGTTTATGGGGTTAGCGCACCACGCCTTCTTCGATCAGCAACTTGAGAATGGCCTGGGCGCCTTCCTCGGCGCTCACACCTTTGAGCACTTGCCCACCGCCACCACTGGCCTTGGCCGTGGCCGCTTTCATACGGTCGGCGCCGCTCTTGGCCTTGATCACCTTGAGGCGCTTGGGCCGGGGCTTGGCCGGTTGCAGCAGCGCAGCGGTGAACAACTCGTCTTCTTCGATCTCGACCTCATGGGCCGCCAGTTCACCGCGCTGAGCCGGACCGTAGGCACTTTGCCGCGGCTTGGGCGCGGCGTTGTCCACTGTGGCCAGAAACGGCAGGCGCACCTTCAAGCGTCGGCGCTGACCACGGGGCAAGGCTTGCAGCACATGGGCCACCCCGCCGTCGATGGACTCCACCTGTGCCAACCCAACGATCAGCGGCCAGCCCAACTGCTCGGCCAACAGGAACGGCAACATCCCCGAGCCTTCGCCGGTTTCCGCCTGGCTGCCGGTGAGCACCACCTGGGCACCCGCCTCGCGCAGGTAGTCACTGAGTACCGGCAAGGCGTCGCTACCCGCCGGTTGTTCCAGCACATGCAGGTGCGACAGCCCCATGCCCAGGTAACTGCGCAGGGTCGGTTCGGCGATGTTGCCGGCATGCAGCACCTGTAACTTATCCCCAGCCATTTGCAGGCCGAGTTCGACGGCGCGTGCGTCCTGTTCGGCGCGGCGCGGCCGCCCGGAGGTGGGATGGGCGCCGATGGACACCAGGCTGATTACATTCGTGGTCATGGTCATGTCCTCAAGCCGCATCGCGCTTGGCGCCGTTGCGGTAGGCCTCGACCGCATCGATCAAGGCTTGCAGAATCGCGGCGCTTTCGCCGATCACCGACAGGTCGGCACGCTTGATCATGTCGCAGCCCGGGTCGAGGTTGATCGCCACCACCTTGTCGCAGGCGCCAATGCCTTGCAGGTGCTGGATCGCCCCGGAAATCCCCACAGCCACATACACCCGCGCCGTCACCCAGGTACCGCTGGCGCCGACCTGGCGATCACGCGCCATGAAGCCGTCGTCCACCGCCACCCGCGAGGCGCCTTCGGTGGCCCCCAATGCGGCGGCGGTCTGGTGGAACAGCGCCCAGTCCTTCACGCCGTTGCCGCCGGAGAAAATAAACTCGGCCTCGGCCATGGGGATCGCCGCTGGGTCCACCGCCACCGCGCCGAGGTCTTCGATACGCGGCAGGCTGCGCGCCAGGGTTGTGGATAACTCCACGGGCAGCACTTCATGGCGTGTGTCGCTGACCGGATCGGCGCATTCGGCCGCCGCGAGAATCAGGCGCGCCAGTGGCCGGGCCAGGTCCTCCTGGCCGGCACCGGCACGGCCGATGCACGCCTCGCCCTTGATCTGCCACACGCGAGTGGCCGGGCGCTCCTTGAGGCTGGCGGCAAAACGCCGACCCAGCTCGCCGCCACCGCTGCGGCTGTCGGGCAGCAACCAATGGCGCGGGTTGAATTGGTTATCCACAGCGCGCAAACCTTGCACCCGTTGTTCCGGTGAATAACCGTCGAACTCATGGCCGTCCAGCACCAGCAGGCGATCGACGCCAGCTGTGGCAAACGCGCTTTCCTTGTGTTCGCCAAACACCACCGCCAGCACCGCGCCGTCGCTGCCGGCGAGTTGCCGCGCCAGGCCGAGCAGGTCGCGGTCGTGGCTGCTCAAGCGGCCGCCGACCATGTCTGGCACCACGTTGATGTAGAACGCCGGCATAGGCACCTGATGCAGCGGCAACTGCACCTCCACCGCCGCCGTACGCTTGGCCGCACCGCCCTGCTGGGCACCGCTGCGGTCGATGCGCTTGATGCCGTTGGGGCCGATAAAACCGACGCCATGCACGTTCTTGCGGATAACACCGTTCGGCCCCATCCAACTGTGTTGCACCGGTTGCATCGCCGCATGCAGCGGGTGCAGGCGGTTGCGGGCAATCCATTCGGCCCGTGGGTCGCGGCGGATAATGTCGCTCATCAGTGCACCTCCGCAGGTTCACGCTTGTTGGGAGCTTTGGCCGGTGCGACGTCTTCCAGCAAGGCGTCGGCCACCAGCTCGGCGATGTCCTTGATCAACGGACGCGGTTCAACCACACCTTCGAGCATCGCCGTGCACTGCGGGCAACCCACCGCCACCAGCTCGGCACCGGTCTCGCGGATGTCTTCCATGCGCATGTCGGGGATACGTTGCTTGCCCGGAATATCAGTGATGGGCGCGCCGCCGCCACCGCCGCAGCAGCGCGAACGGAAGCCCGAGCGTTGCATTTCCTTGACCTCGATACCCAGCGCCCGCAGCACTTCGCGCGGCGCCTCGTATTCGCCGTTATAGCGGCCCAGGTAACAAGGGTCGTGGTAGGTCACGCTGTTGCCTTTGTGCTGGCCCAGGTTCAGCGCGCCCTCGCCGATCAGTTCGGCCATGAAGGTGCTGTGGTGCTGCACGTGGTAGTTGCCGTTGAAGGCACCGTACTCGTTTTTCAGCACATGGAAACTGTGCGGATCGCAGGTGACGATGCGTTTGAAGCTGTACTTGGCCAGCGTCTGGATATTGCGCGAGGCCAGCAGTTGGAAGGTCGCTTCATCGCCCAGGCGTCGCGCTACGTCGCCGCTGTCGCGTTCTTCCAGGCCGAGCACGGCGAAGTCGACCTTGGCGGCTTTAAGCACTTTGACGAACGCACGCAAGGTGCGTTGGTTGCGCATGTCGAAGGCGCCGTCGCCGACCCAGAAGAGCACGTCGGCGCTGCCTTTGTCGCTGAGCAGCGGCAGGTTCAAGTCGGCCGCCCAGTTCAAGCGACCGCCCGGTGCAAAACCGCCGGGGTTGTCGGTGGCGATCAGGTTTTCCAGGACTTCGGCGCCCTTGTTCGGCGTGGCGCCTTTTTCCAGGGTGAGGTAGCGGCGCATGTCGACGATGGCGTCGACGTGCTCGATCATCATCGGGCACTCTTCCACACAGGCGCGGCAGGTGGTGCACGACCACAGGGTCTCGGCGTCCACCAGGCCGTTGACGATCGGCTGGTGCGGGTTGCCGCTGTGCTCGCCAATCGGCTTGCCTGGATAAGGGCTGCCGGCGAACTTGGCATCGGTGCCGCCGGCCAGGCCGACCACCATGTCCTGGATCAGCTTTTTCGGGTTCAGCGGCTGGCCAGCAGCAAACGCCGGGCACGCGGCTTCGCATTTGCCGCACTGCACGCAGGCGTCGAAACCGAGCAGTTGGTTCCAGGTGAAATCCTTGGGTTTTTCCACACCCAGGGGTGCGGTTTTGTCGCTCAGGTCCAGCGGTTTCAAACCGGTGGAGCGGCCGCCGCCAAAGCGTTCGGCGCGACGGTGCCAGGCCAGGTGCAGCGCACCGGCGAAGGCGTGTTTCATCGGGCCGCCCCAGGTCATGCCGAAGAACATTTCGGACACGCCCCACAGCACACCCACGCTCAGCAGCGCGGCCAACAGCCAGCCGCCGAAGTCGGCGGGCAGGATCCCGGCTACCGGCAGCGTCACCAGGAAGAAGCTCACCGAGAACGCCATCAGGCTTTTCGGCAGGCGCATCCACGGGCCCTTGGACAGGCGCGACGGCGGGTTGCGCCGCCGCAGGTAAACGAAGGTGGCGCCGACAAACATCAACACCGACGCCAGCAGCAAGGCGTAGCCGAGGATACGGTTATGCAGGCCGAAGCCGTGCACCAGGATCGCCAGCAGCGCCGACAGCACAAAGCCCAGCGCCGTGGCGACGTGGGTGTTGGCGATGTATTTATCGCGGGCGACCACGTGGTGCAGGTCGACCATGTAGCGCTTGGGCATGGCCAGCAGACCGCCCAGCAGGTCGACCTTGGAGGCACGCCCGCGACGCCACATGTTCACCCGGCGCAGGACGCCAAGGACGGCAAGGCCCAGGGCGGCGAATAAGAGAATAGGCAGCAAGGTGTTCAACATGGTGAAGCTCCCACAGACCACACAAATCTAATGCGAAACTGGCCCGAATGTGGGAGGGGCTTGCCCCCTCCCACATCCGGGCCCTGTGGTGTCAGAAATCCTTGCACAGGCGCAGGGCGTCATAGATGGCAGCGTGGGTATTACGCTGCGCCACACAGTCACCGATGCGGAACAGCAAGTACCCATCGCCCGTCTCGCTCAGGCACGGCTGCGGCTTGATCGCGAACAGGGCTTCAACGTCGATCTGGCCCTTGTTGCGCGAGCCTTCCTTGAGCCCGTAGTAGATGGCTTCGTCCGGACGCACGCCGTTCTCGACGACAACCTGATCGACCACCCGCTCCTCTTTGGCACCGGTGTATTCGTTCTCCAGCACCGCCACCAGCTTGTCGCCCTCGCGGTAGACCTTTTCCAGCATCATGTCGCCGGTCATGATCACTTCCTTGGGGTACATGCTGCGGTAGTAGGTCGGGAACGACGTACCGCCGATGGCCACGCCCGGCTTGATGTCATCGGTGACGATTTCCACCTGGCAGCCTTTGTCGGCCAGGAAGTCCGCCACCGACATGCCGGTGAATTCGCAAATGGTGTCGTAGACCAGCACGTTCTTGCCCGGCGCAACTTTGCCGTCGAGCACGTCCCAGCTGCTCACCACCAGGCCTTCGGCAGCGCCCCAGTGTTCGTTCTGCTCGATAAACGGATGCCCGCCGACGGCCAGCACCACCACGTCCGGACGCAGGTCCAGGATGGTCTCGGCATCGGCGGCCACGCCCAGGCGCAGGTCGACTTTCAAGCGCGCCAGCTCCAGCTGGAACCAGCGCGTGATGCCAGCGATCTGGTCGCGTTGCGGCGCCTTGGAAGCGGTGGTGATTTGCCCGCCGATAAATTCTTTCTTCTCGAGCAGGGTCACGTCGTGGCCGCGCTCGGCGGCAACGCGGGCGGCTTCCATCCCAGCAGGGCCGGCACCGACCACCACCACCTTGCGTTTCGGCCCGGTGGATTTTTCGATGATGTGCGGCACGCCCATGTATTCACGGGAGGTCGCGGCGTTCTGGATGCACAGCACATCCAGGCCCTGGTACTGGCGGTCGATGCAGTAGTTGGCGCCGACGCACTGTTTGATCTGGTCGATCTGGCCCATCTTGATCTTGGCAATCAGGTGCGGGTCAGCGATGTGCGCACGGGTCATGCCGACCATGTCCACATAGCCGCCTTCGAGGATGCGCGTGGCCTGGTTCGGGTCCTTGATGTTCTGTGCGTGCAGCACCGGGACCTTGACCACTTCCTTGATACCGGCCGCCAGGTGCAGGAACGGCTCCGGTGGATAACTCATGTTGGGGATAACGTTGGCCAGGGTGTTATGAGTGTCGCAGCCCGAACCGACAACGCCGATGAAATCGAGCATGCCGGTGTCGTCGTAATACTTGGCGATCTGCTTCATGTCCTCGTGGGACAGGCCGTCCGGGTGGAACTCGTCACCGCACAGGCGCATGCCCACGCAGAAGTCGTCACCGACCTCGGCGCGCACGGCTTTCAACACTTCCAGGCCGAACTTCATGCGGCCCTCAAAGGTGCCGCCCCATTCGTCGGTACGCTTGTTGACCCGTGGGCTCCAGAACTGGTCGATCATGTGCTGGTGCACGGCGGACAGTTCAACACCGTCCAGGCCACCGGCCTTGGCGCGCTTGGCGGCGCTGGCGTAGTTGCCGATCACACGCCAGATTTCTTCCGGCTCGATGGTCTTGCAAGTGGCGCGGTGCACCGGCTCACGCACGCCGGACGGCGACATCAGGGTCGGCCAGTTAAAGCCATCCCAACGCGAGCGACGGCCCATGTGGGTAATCTGGATCATGATCTTGGCGCCATGCTTGTGCATGGCGTCGGCCAGGTTCTGGAAGTGCGGGATGATGCGGTCGGTGGACAGGTTCACCGAACTCCACCATTCCTGGGGGCTGTCGATGGCGACCACCGAGGAACCGCCACAGATCGCCAGGCCAATGCCGCCCTTGGCTTTCTCTTCGTAGTACTTCACATAGCGGTCGGTGGTCATGCCGCCGTCGGTGGCATACACCTCGGCGTGGGCGGTACTGAGCACGCGGTTGCGGATGGTCAGTTTGCCGATCTGGATCGGCTGGAACATTGCTTCGAAAGCCATGGCACGGTCCTCGGCTTACAACGGCTTGACGGTGAACAAGCCGTCATCGTGGCCCTCTTCGGAGCCTCCGTAGACTTGTTCGGCCACGGTACGGATGTTGCTGCCACGCGCTTGCAGAATCTGGTCCATGGCGCCGGCAAACCAACCGGTGAACATGTAGTCGACTTTGCGCCCGACCTTGCCGTACACGTAGACAAATGCCGAGTGTTCGAGCTTGACGCTGGCGGTGCCTTTGTCGAGGTCGATGTCCTGGATCTTGAACAAACCCCAGCCGCGTTGCGACAGGCGCTTCATGTAGTGTTCGAACACTGCGACGCCTTCCAGGCCGTGGCATTCGGCTTCTTTTTCACACCAGTGCCAGGCGGACTTGTAGCCGGCCTTGTAGAGAATTTCGGCGTAGGCCTCGGCGCCCAGCACTTCTTCGATGCCCATGTGGTTGTTGACGAAGAAATGGCGCGGCACGTACAGCATCGGCAGGGCGTCGGAAGTCCAGACACCGGTTTCGCTGTCGACTTCGATAGGCAATTGCGGGGCGATCTTGGCCATGGAAACTTAACTCCAGAAAAATTCGTTGTGGTGTTGCCCGTGGATATTTGGCTTATTCGCCCCAAACGTCCTTCAAGACGTTGACCCAGTTCTCGCCCATGATCTTGCGTACCACACGCTCAGGGTGGCCGCGCTTGAGCAGGGTCTCGGTGAGGTTGGGGAACTCGCCCACGGTGCGGATGCCCAGCGGGTTGATGATCTTGCCGAAGCTGGTCAGGCGGCGGGCGTAGCCCTTGTCATGGGTCAGCATTTCAAAGAAATCCTGGCCATGGCCCTGAGTGAAGTCGGTGCCGATGCCGATGGCGTCTTCGCCGACGATGTTCATGGTGTATTCGATGGCTTCGGCGTAGTCGTCGATGGTCGAATCGATGCCCTTGGCCAGGAACGGCGCGAACATGGTCACGCCGACAAAGCCGCCGTGGTCAGCAATGAACTTCAGTTCTTCATCGGACTTGTTGCGCGGGTGCTCTTTAAGACCGGACGGCAGGCAGTGGGAGTAGCACACCGGCTTCTTCGATTCGAGGATGACTTCTTCGCTGGTCTTGGAGCCGACGTGGGACAGGTCGCACATGATGCCGACGCGGTTCATCTCGGCGACGATCTCGCGACCAAAGCCCGACAGGCCGCCGTCGCGCTCGTAGCAACCGGTGCCGACCAGGTTCTGGGTGTTGTAGCACATCTGCACCACACCCACGCCGAGCTGCTTGAAGATCTCCACATAGCCGAGCTGGTCTTCAAACGCATGGGCGTTCTGGAAGCCGAAGATGATGCCGGTCTTGCCCTGCTCCTTGGCCTTACGGATATCGGCGGTGGTTTTCACCGGGATCACCAGGTCGCTGTTCTCGCGGATCAGGGTCTGGCTGGCAACGATGTTATTGATCGTGGCCTGGAACCCTTCCCATACCGACACGGTGCAGTTGGCGGCAGTGAGGCCACCTTTACGCATGTCCTCGAACAGGTCGCGGTTCCACTTGGCAATGATCAGCCCGTCGATAACGATGCTGTCGGCGTGCAATTCGGCTGGGCTCATCAGGCGTCCCCTTATTGGCGATTCATGCGCCGAATCGTCTGCCGGCGCTTTGGGGCCAGCATATGCCCAGGGGCCGACAGAACCGGGTGCAAAAACGACAGGGGAATTGCCGAAAGCGTCAATCCGCGACAAAGGCCTACAAGACTGCTCTGACTGGTGACTGTTCTTTGTCTTACGCTTGAGCCAGAATTCCTGCATCACCTGATATGAGACGGCGCAATGAAATCGATTTTCCTGGCTTTGGCACTCATCGCAACCGGCGTCCACGCGGCAGAAGACACTGACAGCACGCCATGCGATGGCATCGAAAACGACAAACAAACCCTGGAATGCGCCACTTACAACAAAACCACCGCCGAACAATTGTTGAAAGACAACTACCAGGGCCTGCTGGAACGCATGGGTTCGACCTATGGCAGCGACAAGACCAAGCTGGCCGACATTACCGCTCGTCTGAAGGATGCCCAGCAGAAGTGGGAAAAACTGCGTGACGCCGATTGCGCGGTGGACACCTTCCCGGCCGTGAACGGGACCAAGGCCTATGCAATTGATCAGAATGACTGTTTGGCGCGGATGAGTGATGAGCGGTCGGAGTTTTTGGAGTCGATTGGCCAGGAATAAGCGACAATCCCCGCCACTTTCTCTTTGAACCAAGGCCCTTCATGACTATCTGCGGCATCGAAATCAAAGGCAGCGAAGCCATCATCGCCCTCGCCTCCCTGGACAACCAGGCGCTGACCCACGTCGCCCTGGCGACCAAGAAAATCGCCCTTGAAGACGACGATGAAGCCGCCAACGTCAAAGCCTTCGCCGCGCAGGTGAAGGCGTTCGTGCAGGAAAACGCCATCCAGCGCATCGCCATCAAGAAGCGCAGCAAGAAAGGTGAATTCGCCGGTGGCCCGACCACGTTCAAGATCGAAGGGGTGTTTCAGTTGCTGGAGGGGGTCGAGGTGACACTGCTGTCGCCGCAGACCCTCAATGCGCAGAACAAGAAGCACAACTTCGATCTGCCGGCGACGCTGAACAAGTATCAGCATGAGGCCTTCAAGACCGCATGCTCCGCCCTGCTGAAGAAATAAGCCACGCCGAAATCCACTGTGGGAGGGGGCTTGCTCCCGATGGTGGTGGATCAGCTTGCTCATGCATTGGCTGACATATCGCTATCGGGAGCAAGCCCCCTCCCACACTGGGTCTGTGGTGTGTTCAGTGGGGTGTATGGCGCTTGTGCCGCAGCCAGTCGCCGAACGTTTTGTCCTCCAGGGCATAACCGCCCCGACTCGACTTCCACACCAACTCCTTGTCGCGCAAGGCATCGATACAGGCCTGGATGGTCTGGGTGCCCGGCACCACGTCGCTGCCCATCTCTTCCAATGCCTTGCTGACAGCCGTGAGAGTGCTGTCGGTGAATGGCGCGAAGGGTTGGTTGTTTTGAGAACGCTCCACCATTACCTCCAGCACGGCGCGCTGCGGGATGGTCAGGGCGTTCCAGGCGCTTTCGAACTCGGTCCACACGCCTGCGCGCAGCAGTTCGGCACGACTGTGCAGCAGTTGGCCCAGGTTGCTTGCCTCGCCTAACTCCAGTGCGACTTCACCAATAATGGTGCGCAGCATCTCGGGGCGACGGCCGACCAACTCAAACGCCTCATCAATATCAGCCGCGTTGAACTGGTTGGTCTCGGCCAGGTGCGCGTTGAGATGCGCGGTGTAGGCCTGGGTGAATTCCCTGCCCAGCAACGGGAACGGCGTGATGCTGGAACCGAAGAACGGTTGGCTTTTGCCCAGTACCAAATGGGCCAGCTTGTCGCGGTTGGAGCCGGTAAACACCAGGCGCAAGCCGCTGCCCTCCTCGTCACGGCCTTGGTTGAGCTGATCCCGGGCAGCCTTCAACGCGAACATCGCATTGATACCTGACTCGGTGGTTAACGCGTGCTGCGCTTCGTCAATCACCAGCACAACGGGTTTTTCTGCAGCACTGTGGAGCAATTCCAGGGCTTGGGTCAGCGTCGCACCGACAGGCAATTGTGGCTTGGTAAAGTCCCAGGAGAGCGTACGCAGAAAGCTCAGTTTCTCGATGCCAATGTTCTTGGCCAGTTTGCGAATGCCCTTTTCATAGGGCACCAGAGCAGCAGCAATCGCACTGGCAATCAACTCTGCAGGATCTTTGTCTTTGTCGGCCCAGAGATCCACATACACCGCCAGCCAGCCCCGGAGCTGACATTCCGGAATCAGGTCTTCGCGCAGAAAGGTGCTTTTGCCGGTGCGACGGGGCGCCGCCAAAAACAGGCCAGAGGTGAAATCCTGAAGACCGGCCCCTACCAGGCCATCGGCAATACTGCTTGCCAGGGTGGGGCGGCGGAATACAAAGCCGCTGTGCTTGGACATGGATTTATACTCAATTATGGAAAGGACTATAAATTATAGTATCGAGTATAATTCACTATAATTGCCCGTCAAACCACCTCCCGTCGCCGATCCTCCCTCGGACACTTGGCAAACCGCGCCCGGTAACTGCGGGTGAAATACGACGGCGATTCAAACCCGCATGCAATGCTCACCTCCAGTACGCTCATATCGCTCTGACGCAGCAGTTGCCGGGCTTTCTCCAGCCTTAATCCCAAGTAGAAATTGCTCGGTGTGTCGTTCAGGTGCAAGCGAAACAGCCGCTCCAGCTGGCGCCGGGTGACTTTGATCGCTTCGGCCAGCGCCAAGGTGCTCAGGGGCGGTTCGGTGTGCTGCTCCATCTCGCCGATCACTTGCACCAGTTTCTTGTTGTTGATGCCGTAGCGCGTGGCGATCTGCATGCGCTGGTGGTCTTTGCGCGGGCGGATGCGGCCAAGAACGAATTGTTCGGAGACCTGGATCGCCAGGTCCGCGCCGTGGGCCTGGGCGATGAGGTCGAGCATCAGGTCGATGGAGGCCGTGCCACCGGCGCAGGTGATGCGGCGGCGGTCGATCTCGAACAGTTCCTGGGTCACGGACAGGTGCGGGTACGACTCCTTGAAGGCGTCAATGGCTTCCCAGTGCAGGGTCAGGCGGTGACCGTCGAGCAGGCCGGCTTCGGCGAGGACACAGGCGCCGGTGTCGATGGCGCCGAGGGTCACGCCATCATTGTCCAGGCGGCGCAGCCAGTGCTCCAGCGCCGGCGTGGCGAACTGCAGCGGTTCGAAGCCGGCCACCACCAGCAGCGTCGCGCCCTTTTTCAGCGGCTCCAGCGCGGCGTCGGCGTTGACCGACATGCCATTGCTCGCCAGCACCGCGCCGCCATCGGCGCTCAGCACATGCCAGCGGTACAGCTCGCCGCGAAAGCGGTTGGCCACGCGCAGCGGTTCCAGCGCAGAAATAAAGCCAATGGCCGAGAACCCCGGCATCAGCAGAAAGTAGAAATCCTGGGACATGGTGGCGCTCTCGTAGGACGGGCAGCGTGGTCACTGTGATACGCCAGTTCCACGGGCCATTCAAGAGCACAGGTCGCTGCAGTGCAAGAGCTGGTCGCCGCCGTGCGTTTCGGCGGGGCCAAAGCTCCGTAACGTGATCCCACGGCGCACAAAGACGCCGGACCCCACAATAACGACCTGCCGAGGGATCCACCATGAACCGACTGATTCGCCACTGCGTGCTTGCACTCAGCGCCAGCGCCATCTTGAGCACGAACGTACTGGCGGCCGACGCGGCCTCTTGCCAGAACGTGCGCATGGGCGTGGTGAACTGGACCGACGTCATCGCCACCAGCGCCATGACCCAAGTGTTGCTCGACGGCCTCGGCTACAAGACCAAACAAACCAGCGCCTCCCAGCAAATCATCTTCGCCGGTATCCGCGACCAGCGCCTGGACCTGTTCCTTGGCTACTGGAACCCGCTGATGACCCAGACCATCACGCCGTTTGTCGACGCCAAGCAAGTCAAAGTCCTCGACAAACCCAGCCTGGAAGACGCCCGCGCGACCCTGGCGGTGCCGACGTACCTGGCGGACAAGGGCCTGAAAACCTTCGCCGACATCGCCAAGTTCGACAAGGAGCTGGGCGGCAAGATCTACGGGATCGAGCCGGGCTCGGGTGCCAACACCCAGATCAAGGCGATGATCGCCAAGAACCAGTTCGGCCTGGGCAAATTCCAACTGGTGGAATCCAGCGAGGCCGGCATGCTTGCCGCCGTGGACCGTGCGGTACGCCGCAAGGAAGCCGTGGTGTTCTTCGGCTGGGCACCGCACCCGATGAACGTCAACGTCGCGATGACTTACCTCACCGGCAGCGATGACGCCCTGGGCCCGAACGAAGGCATGGCCACCGTGTGGACGGTCACCGCGCCGACCTACGCCCAACAGTGCCCCAACGTGCACAAGTTGCTGACCAACCTGACCTTCACCGCCGCCGACGAGAGCCGGATGATGCAGCCGCTGCTGGATCACAAGGACGCCCTCGAATCCGCCAAGCAGTGGCTCAAGGATCACCCGCAGGACCAGGCGCGCTGGCTGGAAGGCGTGACCACCTTCGACGGCAAACCGGCGGCGGCCAACCTGCAATTGACCAGCAAATAAACCCTATCTAAATCACCGCTTCGCAGCTCGCATCAGCTGCGAACGGCACCACCACGCCTGTAAGGAACCGCCCCATGAACCACGACGTCATCATCACCTGCGCACTCACCGGTGCTGGCGACACGACCGCCAGAAGCCCGCACGTGCCGGTCACTCCCAAACAAATCGCCGCCGCCGCCGTGGAAGCCGCCAAGGCCGGCGCCACCGTGGTGCACTGCCATGTGCGCGACCCCGAGACCGGCAAGTTCAGCCGCGACGTCGCCCTGTACCGCGAAGTGATGGAGCGCATCCGTGAGGCTGACATCGACATCATCGTCAACCTCACCGCCGGCATGGGCGGCGACCTGGAAATCGGCGGCGGCGAGAACCCGATGGAGTTCGGCCCCAATACCGACCTGGTCGGCCCGCTGACCCGCCTCGCCCATGTCGAAGAACTGCTGCCAGAAATCTGCACCCTGGACTGCGGCACCCTGAATTTTGGCGATGGCGACACGATTTACGTCTCCACCCCGGCGCAGCTGCGGGCGGGCGCCAAGCGCATCCAAGAGTTGGGCGTCAAAGCCGAACTGGAAATTTTCGACACCGGCCACCTGTGGTTCGCCAAGCAGATGATCAAGGAAGGCCTGCTCGACAACCCGCTGTTCCAACTGTGCCTGGGCATCCCGTGGGGCGCGCCGGCCGACACCACCACCATGAAAGCCATGGTCGACAACCTGCCGGCCGACGCGGTGTGGGCCGGGTTCGGGATCGGGCGCATGCAAATGCCCATGGCCGCGCAAGCGGTGCTGCTGGGCGGCAACGTGCGGGTCGGCCTGGAAGACAACCTGTGGCTGGACAAGGGCGTACTCGCCACCAACGGCCAACTGGTGGAACGCGCCAGTGAAATCCTCAGCCGCCTGGGCGCGCGGGTCATGAGCCCGGCGGAAGGCCGCATCAAGATGGGCCTGACCAAACGCGGCTGACCGAATCAAAAAATGTGGGAGGGGGCTTGCTCCCTCCCACAGGGAATCACCGAACGCTTTAGGAATTTGCCATGCGCTTTATCACTGAGATCAAAACCTTCGCCGCCCTCGGCAGCGGTGTCATCGGCAGCGGCTGGGTGTCCCGTGCCCTGGCCCACGGCCTCGACGTGGTCGCCTGGGACCCGGCGCCGGGTGCCGAAGCGGCGCTGCGCAAACGTGTCGCCAATGCCTGGGACGCTCTGGAAAAACAGGGCCTCGCGCCCGGCGCATCCCAGGACCGCCTACGCTTTGTCCCCACCATCGAAGAATGCGTGAAAGACGCCGACTTCATCCAGGAAAGTGCCCCGGAACGCCTGGAGCTGAAACTGGAATTGCACAGCAAGATCAGCGCCGCGGCCAAGCCCAATGCACTGATCGGTTCGAGTACCTCCGGGCTGTTGCCGAGTGAGTTCTATGAGGGTTCGACCCACCCGGAACGCTGTGTGGTCGGCCATCCGTTCAATCCGGTTTATCTGTTGCCGCTGGTGGAAGTGGTCGGCGGCAAGCACACCGCGCCGGAAGCGATCCAGGCGGCGATCAAGGTGTATGAATCTCTCGGCATGCGCCCGCTGCATGTGCGCAAGGAAGTCCCCGGTTTTATCGCCGACCGCTTGCTCGAAGCGCTGTGGCGCGAGGCGCTGCACCTGGTGAATGACGGCGTGGCCACCACCGGCGAGATCGACGACGCAATCCGTTTTGGCGCCGGCCTGCGCTGGTCGTTCATGGGCACCTTCCTCACCTACACCCTGGCGGGCGGTGATGCGGGCATGCGGCACTTCATGGCGCAGTTCGGTCCGGCGTTGCAGTTGCCGTGGACCTACCTGCCGGCACCGGAATTGACCGACAAGTTGATCGACGATGTGGTCGATGGCACCAGCGAGCAACTGGGCAAACACAGCATTTCGGCGCTGGAGCGCTATCGTGATGATTGCCTGCTGGCGGTGCTCGAAGCGGTGAAAACCACCAAAGCCAAGCACGGCATGACTTTCGCCGAATAACGGAACCCTCACCATGCCTGCACTGACCACCTACACCACCCCAGTCCTTGCCGACTGGGTGGACTACAACGGCCACCTGCGCGATGCGTTCTACCTGCTGATTTTCAGCTACGCCACCGACGCGCTGATGGACACCTTGGGCCTGGACAGTGAAAACCGCGAAGCCAGTGGCCATTCGCTGTTCACCCTCGAACTGCACCTGAACTACTTGCACGAAGTGAAACTCGGCGCCGACGTGGAGGTGCATACACAACTGATCGCCCACGACGCCAAGCGCCTGCACCTCTATCACAGCCTGCATTTAGTGGGCGATGAGAAAGAACTCGCCGGCAACGAACAGATGCTGCTGCACGTCGACCTGGCCGGTCCACATTCGGCGCCGTTTACCGACGTAACGCTGGAAAAACTCGCAACCATCTGCGCTGAACACGCTGACCTGCCACGCCCTGCTCTTCTGGGCCGGGTGATTGGATTGCCAACCAGAAGATAGCGAAAAAAAGCCCCGGTCCAGCCGTGACTGGAGCGGGGCAGAGTGCTGTGTGTGAGCCGTACATCCCGAGGGTGACCAAACCTTCAAGCTGTTTGCTGGTAGCCAGTGTGCCTATTACTTCAATGGGTAAATGACCCGAAAACGACACGTTCATAGCCATCTGAGCCATTCGTGCATTCTGCCCTTGCCGACCGGCTGGGGGGCTACCAGAATCCAAGTCGCTACCGCTCCCTTCACCAGGATAAACGTCATGATGCACGCGGATTTGATTGACCAGGATGACCTGCTGAGCCAACTGCGCTCGCTGGGTTTCGAGGTGTCCAGCGGCGCCAGCGCCGAGCAGGCATGTGAGTGCGCGGTACGCGGTTTGAACCCGGCACGGGCCAAGGCGCTCAAGGGTATGGTTGAGCAGATGTACACCGGCAGTGCGACGATTTTGCCGGCAGTGCGTCAGGCGATCGATAAGCAGTTGTTACCGGCGCTGATGCAGTTCAAGCAGAACTCTGGCGCCTGACAATCCCCTGTGGCGAGCGGGCTTGCCCGCGTTGGGCTGCGCAGCAGCCCCAATCTGAGCGATGCGGTGTATCAGGCAGACCTCAACTGCAGGTGTTGGGGCCGCTTCGCAGCCCAACGCGGGGCAAGCCCGCTCGCCACAAGGTTGGTTTAGAGGTTGGTTTAGAGCCGTACACTCGCGAAAGTCGACTCATTGCGCGCCTGGCTTAATGCCGACAGCGGCCCCGACAATGGTGACAACACCAGCGCCTGCGGTATCGGCATCATTGCCACCTGCTGGGTGGTGTTGGAGCCTACGCGCTCATCCCGTGGCGGAATGCCGAAGTATTCGCGGTAGCACTTGGAGAAGTGCGGCGTGGACACAAAGCCGCACACCGACGCCACTTCGATGATCGACATCGGCGTTTGCTTGAGCAACTGCCGCGCGCGAATAAGTCGCAGCTTGAGGTAGTAGCGCGACGGCGAGCAGTGCAGGTATTTCTGGAACAGCCGCTCCAGTTGGCGGCGCGACACGGCGACGTACACCGCCAGTTCGTCCAGGTCGATCGGCTCTTCGAGGTTGGCTTCCATCAGCGCGACGATTTCCTGCAACTTAGGCTGGTTGGTGCCAAGCATGTGCTTGAGCGGCACACGCTGGTGATCCTGTTCGTTGCGGATGCGCTCGTACACAAACATCTCGGAAATCGCTGCCGACAGTTCACGACCATGGTCGCGGCTGATCAGGTGCAGCATCATGTCCAGCGGCGCGGTGCCACCCGAACTGGTGAAGCGGTTGCGGTCGAGGGTGAACAAACGGGTGCTCATCGACACACGCGGGAAGGCTTCCTGCATCGACGCCAGGCATTCCCAATGCACGCTGCAATCAAAACCGTCGAGCAACCCGGCGCAGGCCAGGGCCCAACTGCCGGTGCACACTGCACCCAGGCGACGGGACTGGCGCGCCTGGCTTTGCAGCCACGACACATGTTCACGGGTCACGGTGCGCTGGATACCCACGCCGCCGCACACAATCACAGTGTCCAGGGCCGGGGCTTTGTGCATGGAGGCATCGGGGGTGATTTGCAGACCGTCGCTGGCCCACACCTGGTTGCCGTCGACACTCAGGGTTGTCCAGCGATACAGCTCGCGGCCGGACAGCTGGTTGGCCATGCGCAGCGGTTCCACGGCCGAAGCCAGGGAAATCAGCGTGAAATTGTCCAGCAGCAAAAAGCCGATGGATTGAGGCGCACGGTTCTGGGGTTGAGCCCCGGAGTTGAACGACGTCATGGCGATATCTCCTCACACAAAGCGGGTGATGGCCTCAGGCGAGGCTCTTGTTATTGCGCTCTTCATCCGGCAAGGCGAGAGGCTTTGAATTGTATAGAGCAAATGCCATGCCTAAGTTTGAATGGCCATTCAATAAATCCTGAAAACGACCTTATGACGCGTCTAAATAAGCCCGTGCGGGACGTGCGGGATATGGATGAAAATGGACGTAGGAGACGCCTGCTCAAGGTGTGTGAGCAGTTCGGTAGCACTTGTGGGAAGGCGCTTTCAGCGCGTAGGAAAAGTCTGTCACCACACGCACAGGTAACGGGTGGTCGGAGGGGAAATCGTTCGGAAGCTACTTATCTATTTGCGACGCGCTAAAAGGTGGCGCTTTTGGTTGGAGTGTTCACTTTTTGAGCAGTATCGTCTGGATTACAGTATCGGGGGCAAGCCCCCGATACAGGCGACTCGGTCTCAGCACTCCACCGCACTGACCGCCAACCCACCCCGCGATGTCTCTTTGTACTTGTCATGCATATCCGCCCCGGTATCGCGCATGGTTCGGATCACCCGGTCCAGGGAGATAAAGTGCTGGCCGTCACCGCGCAGGGCCATCTGCGCCGCGTTGATCGCCTTGACCGCTGCAATCGCATTGCGCTCGATGCACGGCACTTGCACCAGGCCACCCACCGGGTCGCACGTCAGGCCGAGGTTATGCTCCAGGCCGATTTCGGCGGCGTTGCACAGCTGTTCCGGGGTTGCACCAAGGATCTCCGCCAGCCCGGCAGCGGCCATGGCGCAGGCTGAACCCACCTCACCCTGGCAACCGACTTCGGCTCCGGAGATCGAGGCGTTCTTCTTGCACAGGATCCCCACCGCCGCCGCACTGAGCAGGTAGTCGACCACGTTGGCTTCGGTGACTTCGTCGCTGAACTTCATGAAGTAGTGCAGCACCGCCGGAATGATCCCCGCCGCACCGTTGGTAGGTGCCGTGACCATGCGTCCACCGGCGGCGTTTTCTTCATTCACCGCCAGGGCGAACAGGTTGACCCATTCCATCGCGCTCAAGGTCGAGCCGATCACATTCGGCTTGTTCAACTCCTGCAAGCTGCGGTGCAACTTGGCGGCGCGGCGGCGCACGTTGAGGCCGCCAGGCAGGATGCCTTCGTGCTTGAGGCCCTCCTCGACGCACGCCTGCATGGCACGCCAGAGTTTCATCAGCCCGCTGCGGATTTCGTCTTCGGAGCGCCAGACTTTTTCGTTGGCCAGCATCAACTCGGCAACGCGCAGGTTGTGGGTCTTGCACAGCTGCAACAACTCCACGGCGCTGGAAAAATCATAGGGCAGTTCGGTGCGGTCCATGTCCGCCACACCGCTCTGCGCTTGGGCTTCATCCACCACAAACCCACCGCCCACCGAGTAGTAGGTGTCGCGGTGCAGCTCGCCGTCATCGCCAAACACCACCAGGGTCATGGCGTTGGGGTGAAAGGGCAGGTTTTCGTCGAGCAGGCGCATGTCGCGGGCCCACAGGAACGGCACGGGCAAACGCCCGTCGAGCAGCAGTGTGTCGGTCTCACGCAGGGTGTGGATACGCAGGCCGATCTGCGACGGATCGATCGCGTCCGGCCACTCGCCCATCAGGCCCATGATGGTGGCGGTGTCGCTGCCGTGGCCGATGCCGGTAGCCGACAATGAGCCGTATAGCTGAACTTCGACACGCCTGACCTGTTCCAACAGTTCACGTTCACGTAACCCTTGAACGAACAACGCCGCGGCGCGCATGGGGCCGACGGTGTGAGAACTAGAAGGCCCGATGCCGATCTTGAACAGGTCGAAAACACTGATAGCCATTGCGGTAGAACTCCTCGATAAGCACGGCCAGGCTTGAACGAGGTGCTACGCTCAGATCGCCCAGATGGCGGCATCATCAAGCTTTTATCCGCCGTCACGACGTCTCACACCGACGTAACCATGCTCACTAACGCCGCCCCCGTGCGAACAGGCGTTTTGGCCGTTTTTAGCGGTGCAGATGGGCAAAAACAGCCGTTTTGCCTTGGGGAAAACCTGTAAGCGACGTCACCGACACTGGATACGACCCTCCCTGTACTGGATACGACGCCCCCTGTAGGCGTCAGATTTTCACTGGTACATGATCAGTCACGACTCGTTTGCAAGGCACCGTGGCAGAGCTGTTGTCGCACGCTCCAACCGCAACACTTATAAAGCGCGGCAACTGCCGCCAGAAAAAACACAGGAGTCTACCCAGATGAAAGGTTCACCCTCGTTGTTGTTGGCCGCCATGCTGAGTCTGCCAGTCATGGCGCACGCCGCAGAACCGGAACAGTGCAAGACCGTCAACTTCTCCGATGTCGGCTGGACCGACATCACCGTCACTACCGCGACCACCAGCGAAGTCCTCAAGGGCCTGGGCTACAAGCCGCGCACCACGATGATTTCGGTACCTGTGACTTACAAGTCCCTGGCCGACGGCAAGAACATGGACATCTTCCTCGGCAACTGGATGCCGACCATGGAAAACGACATCAAGCAGTACCGTGATGCCGGCACCGTGGAAACCGTGCGCGCCAACTTGGAGAACGCCAAGTACACCCTGGCCGTCCCCGAGGCGCTGTACAACAAAGGCCTGAAAGACTTCGCCGATATCGCCAAATTCAAGGATGAACTGGGCGGCAAGATCTACGGCATCGAGCCGGGTAACGACGGCAACCGCACCATCCAGACGCTGATCGACAAAGACGCCTTCGGCCTGAAAACCGCCGGTTTCAAAGTGGTCGAATCCAGCGAAGCCGGGATGCTCTCGCAGGTGGAACGCGCCTCCAAGCGCGACCAGGCCATCGTGTTCCTCGGCTGGGAACCGCACCCGATGAACACCCGCTTCAAGATGAAGTACCTGACCGGGGGTGACGATTCGTTCGGTCCCAACTACGGCCAGGCCACCATCTATACCAACGTCCGCAAGGGCTACACCCAGGAATGCAGCAACGTCGGTCAGTTGCTGAAAAACCTGTCGTTCACCCTGAACATGGAAAGCACCCTGATGGGTAACGTCCTGGACGACAAGATGAAGCCCGACGCTGCGGCGAAAGCCTGGCTGAAGAAGAACCCGCAAGTACTCGACACCTGGCTCGCCGGTGTCACCACCGTCGATGGCAAACCCGGTCTGGAAGCCGTCAAAGCGTATCTGAACAAGTAACTGCTGACCCCGGGGCGGTGCGCTGCCTCGGGATGTTTTCCCCTTCGCATGTGGACATTCACTACCATGCTGACTGAACAGAAAATCCCACTAGGCCAGTACATCGCTGCCTTCGTCGAATGGTTGACCCAACACGGTGCCAACTACTTTGACGCAATCGCATCGACACTGGAAACGATGATCCACGGCGTGACGTTCGCGCTGACCTGGTTCAATCCACTGGCATTGATCGGTCTGATTGCGCTGCTGGCTCACTTTATTCAACGTAAATGGGGACTGACTGTTTTTGTCATCGCCTCCTTCCTGCTGATCCTCAACCTGGGGTACTGGCAGGAAACCATGGAGACCCTCGCGCAGGTGCTGTTCGCCACGCTGGTCTGCGTGGTCATCGGTGTGCCGCTGGGCATTGTTGCCGCGCACAAACCGATGTTCTACACCCTGATGCGGCCGGTGCTCGATCTGATGCAGACCGTACCGACCTTCGTCTACCTCATCCCTACCCTGACCCTCTTCGGGCTGGGTGTGGTGCCTGGCTTGATCTCCACGGTGGTGTTCGCGATTGCCGCGCCGATCCGTCTGACCTACCTGGGTATCCGTGACGTACCGCAAGAGTTGATGGACGCCGGCAAGGCCTTTGGCTGCTCGCGCCGTCAGTTGCTCTCGCGCATTGAACTGCCCCACGCCATGCCGAGCATCGCTGCCGGTATTACCCAATGCATCATGCTGTCGTTGTCGATGGTGGTGATCGCCGCCCTGGTGGGTGCCGACGGCCTCGGCAAACCAGTGGTCAACGCGCTGAACACCGCCGACATCGCCCTGGGCTTTGAAGCCGGCCTGGCGATTGTGCTGCTGGCCATCATGCTCGACCGCATCTGCAAACAACCCGACGCCAAAGTAGGGGGTGATGCATGAGCATTATCCGATTCGACAATGTCGACGTGATCTTCTCCAAAGACCCACGCGAAGCGCTCAAGCTGCTGGACCAGGGCATGAGCCGTAACGAGATCCTGAAAAAAACCGGGCAGATTGTCGGCGTTGAAAAAGCCAGCCTGGATGTGGAAAAAGGCGAGATCTGCGTGCTGATGGGCCTGTCGGGCTCCGGCAAGTCAAGCCTGCTGCGCTGCATCAACGGCCTCAACACCGTGAGCCGTGGCCAGCTGTTCGTGGAGCATGAAGGTCGCCAGATCGACATCGCCTCCTGCACCCCTGCCGAGCTGAAAATGATGCGCACCAAACGCATCGCCATGGTGTTCCAGAAGTTCGCCCTGATGCCCTGGCTGACGGTGCGCGAGAACATCAGCTTTGGCCTCGAAATGCAGGGCCGCCCGGAGAAAGAACGGCGCAAGCTGGTGGATGAAAAACTCGAGCTGGTGGGCCTGACCCAGTGGCGCAACAAGAAGCCGGATGAACTCTCCGGCGGCATGCAGCAGCGCGTCGGCCTGGCCCGCGCGTTGGCGATGGATGCCGACATCCTGTTGATGGACGAACCCTTCTCCGCCCTCGACCCGCTGATCCGCCAGGGCCTGCAGGACGAGTTGCTGGAACTGCAAAGCAAGCTGAGCAAGACCATCGTGTTCGTCAGCCACGACCTCGACGAGGCGCTCAAGCTGGGCAGCCGCATCGCGATCATGAAAGACGGCAAGATCATCCAGTACAGCGTGCCGGAAGAGATCGTGCTGAACCCGGCGGACGACTATGTGCGCACCTTCGTCGCCCATACCAACCCGCTGAACGTACTGTGCGGCCGCAGCCTGATGCGCACGCTGGACAACTGCAAACGCGTCAACGGTTCGGTGTGCCTGGATCCGGGCGGCGACTCGTGGCTGGACCTGGCCGAAGGCAACACCATCCAGGGCGCGCGGCAGAATGGCGTGGTGATGAACCTGCAGAACTGGGCACCGGGGCAACCGGTGGAAGGTTTGGGTCGGGTACCGACACTGGTGGATTCGAATATCGGCATGCGTGATGCGCTGCAGATTCGTTATCAGACGGGGAACAAGCTGGTGTTGCATGACAACAACCAGGTGGTGGGCATCCTCGGCGACAGTGAGCTCTACCACGCCCTGCTGGGCAAAAACCTGGGCTAACCACACTGCATAACAAATATGGGAGGGGGCTTGCCCCCGATAGCGGTGGATCAGTAACAGATGGACTGACTGACACACTGCAATCGGGGGCAAGCCCCCTCCCACATTTTTTGCCCCAGTGGCGTCAGTGACACCACCGGGCTTTCAACGCATCAGCTATAGACACGGCCAAGGAGCTGCCGATGGCTTTCAAACTGATCGAGCACGTCCCGGGTGATCTGTTCCTGGGCGAAGCCCATCAGGTCGTATTCCTGAGGCCCGTTGTGCAGGTACACCTCGGCACGGTAATAGCGGGTGCGTTCTTCTTCGGGCAGGTCACTCGGCGCCGACGAGTAAGCATCCAGGCTCACTTCATAAACGAACGGGTTGCCCTCTTCCATCTCGATGCGCACACCGATGCAGCGCTTGGACTTGCCCAACAGCGTCTGCACTTCCAACCCTTGCTCACGCAACGCGACCGCCGCCTCTTCCAGCGCCGGCGTGACGTGCTTGTCCATAAAGCGCTGCACAGTGCCCTGGCTCGGTTGCAGGTCGAGTGCCGTCAAACGCTCGCTGAAGCCACGACGCCCGCGTTCAGCCAGTTGCGCCTGCTCCTGTTCGATCGCCACGTCCTGGCGCATCGCCTTGTGCAAACCGAACATAAAGACAATCAGCACCACCGAGAACGGCAGCCCCGCCAGCACCACCATGGTTTGCATGGCTTCGAAGTTGCCGGCAAACAGCAGGCCGATGGTCACCAGGGTGATCACCGCCGACCAGAAGATGCGCAGCCAGTGCGGCGCATCTTCATCCACATTGCCGCCCTTGCAGGAAAGGTTGGCCATCATCACCGCGCCGGAATCCGCCGGGGTCAGGAACAGCACAAAGCCCACGAAGATCGACACGCCGATGACGATTTTCGACGCCGGGTAATGCTCCAGCAATTGATAGATGGCCATGGACGGTTGTTCCAGCGCCGTCTTGCCCAACTCCACCGCACCGTGGTTCAACACCAGGTCCAGCGCCGAGTTACCGAAGATTGACAGCCACGCCAGGGTGAAGCCCAGGGGAATCAGCAGCACGCCGGCCACCAGTTCACGCACTGTGCGGCCCCGGGAAATACGCGCGATGAACATGCCCACGAACGGTGCCCAGGAAATCCACCAGGCCCAGTAGAACAGGGTCCACAGGCCCATCCAGCGTTCGGTTTTGTCACCGTCGCCTTCGTACACGTAGAGGTCGAAGGTCTTCAGCACGATGCCGTTGAGGTAGTCACCGGTGTTCTGCACCAGGCCGTTGAGCAGGTGCAGGGTCGGGCCGAACAGCAGCACGAAGATCAGCAAACCGCTGAACAGCACGATGTTGAGGTTGGACAGGCGGCGGATACCGTTCTCCACGCCCGACACGGCGGCGATGGTCGCCACGGTGCTCATCACGATGATCACGATCAGCAAGTTGGTGTTGCTGTGCTGCATGCCGAACAGGTTTTCCAGGCCGGACGACACCTGCATCGAACCGATGCCCAGGTTGGTCACCAGGCCCAACAGGGTCACGAACATGCCGAAACCATCCACCGCGTGACCGGCCGCGCCTTTCACCCAACGCTCACCCACCAGCGGGTACAACGCCGAACGCAAGGCCAGCGGCTGGTTATGCCGATAAGCGAAGTACGCCACGGCCAGGCCGACCAGCGCATAGATCGCCCAGCCATGCAGGCCCCAGTGCAGGAAGGTCAACTGCAACGCCTGGCGGGCTGCGCCATTGCTGGCGGCGGCGCCTTCGGGCGGGTTGAAGTAGTGATCCAGCGGCTCGGAGGCACCGAAGTACAGCAACGAGATACCGATGCCCGACGAGAACAACATGCCGGCCCAGGCGCCGTAGCTGAAGTCCGGGGTGTCGTCCTTGCTGCCCAGTTTCAATTTGCCGTAGGACGAAAACGCCAGGCCGACCACAAACACCAGGTAAGCGGCGATGACCACCATGTAGTACCAGCCGAAGCTTTTGGAAAGCCAGGCCTGAGCTACGCCGAGCATGCGCCCGGCCTCCTGCGGGGCGATGATCAGAATGGCGGTCAACAACAGAATCAGCGCGGTGGAGGTGTAGAACACCCAACCGTTGACCCGCACCTTTTCCGGCGGGGTCTTTATAAGAGAGGCAGAACTCATGGCGCAGATGCTCCAGGCAGTGCGAGAGAGAAACACAAGGCAACGGTTATCCCGGCCTATCGATTTTTCGGCAGTCGACGGACGGGTGTTATAAAGACACCCCGAAAATTCTTGAGCCCCACCAGGCAGTGGGCAGGCCTTGATACCGCCTGTTTCAAAGGTTTTTGCAGGTGTCAGATGTCGCCGCCCTCATGTAGGAAATACCTGTAGGCAGCGACCATTTGTCGCAGAGCTTATTCTTTGTTGATTGAACGTTCAATCAAAACAAAATAGACTGGCCTTCAAGTCGACGAACGTGCATCACCCGTCGGCAGGCCTAAGGAGAGGTGCTACATGCCCAAGGTCGGTATGCAACCCATACGCCGCCAACAGTTGATCGAAGCCACGTTGACGGCCATCGATCAGGTCGGAATGGGAGACGCCAGCATTGCGCTGATCGCCCGTTTGGCCGGGGTCTCGAACGGCATCATCAGTCACTACTTTCAGGACAAGAACGGCCTGATCGCCGCGACGATGCGCTACCTGATGAACGTGCTGATCGAGAACGTTCATGAACGCAGGCTGGCGCTGGAAGATGACAGCCCACGGGCACACATTCAGGTAATCATCGGGGGCAACTTCGATGCCAGCCAGGTCAATGGCCCGGCAATGAAAACCTGGCTGGCCTTTTGGGCCGCCAGCATGCACCACCCGTCTTTGCACAGGTTGCAGCGGATCAACGATCAACGTCTGTATTCCAACCTGTGCTGCCAGTTCCGCCGGGAGCTGCCGCTGCCTGAAGCCCGCAGCGCGGCCCGGGGCCTGGCGGCGTTGATCGACGGTTTGTGGTTGCGCGGCGCCCTGTCGGGAGACGCTTTCGACACGGCGCAGGCGCAACGGATCGCTTACGAATACATGGATTTCCAATTGGCCAAGCAGGTGAGTTAGAGCCCTTACAAACGCTCAACCCCTGAACGTCTGCCGCTCAGTGTTGCCACACCCTTATGGCCCACTTTGCGGCGGGTAACGCCAACCACTTATGCACTTGCGAGGACTTTATGGCCCGTTTCGACCTGCAAAAACTCTACATTGACGGCGGCTACAGCGACGCTGGCAGCGATGCCACCTTCGAAGCCATCAACCCGGCTAACGGTGAAGTTCTCGCCCAAGTGCAACGCGCAACGAAAGAAGACGTTGAACGTGCCGTGGTCAGCGCTGAAAAAGGCCAGAAAATCTGGGCCGCCATGACCGCCATGGAGCGTTCGCGCATCCTGCGTCGTGCCGTCGACATCCTGCGCGAGCGCAACGATGAACTGGCCGCCCTGGAAACCCTGGACACCGGTAAAGCCTTCTCCGAAACCAAGTACGTCGACATCGTCACCGGTGCCGACGTGCTGGAATACTACGCAGGCCTGGTGCCGGCCATCGAAGGCGAGCAGATCCCACTGCGCGACACCTCGTTCGTCTACACTCGCCGCGAGCCGCTGGGCGTGGTCGCCGGTATCGGCGCCTGGAACTACCCGATCCAGATCGCCCTGTGGAAATCCGCACCGGCCCTGGCCGCCGGTAACGCGATGATCTTCAAGCCAAGCGAAGTCACCTCGCTGACCACCCTGAAACTGGCCGAGATCTACACCGAAGCCGGCGTTCCAGCCGGTGTGTTCAACGTCTTGACCGGCAGCGGCCGTGAAGTCGGCACCTGGCTGACCGAGCACCCGCGCATCGAGAAAGTCTCGTTCACCGGCGGCACCGACACCGGCAAGAAAGTCATGGCCAGCGCGTCGAGTTCTTCGCTCAAGGAAGTGACCATGGAACTGGGCGGCAAGTCGCCGCTGATCGTGTTCGAAGACGCCGACCTGGATCGTGCGGCAGACATCGCGATGATGGCCAACTTCTACAGCTCCGGTCAGGTCTGCACCAACGGCACCCGCGTGTTCGTGCCCAAGCACCTGCAAGCGGCGTTCGAAGCCAAGATCGTTGAGCGTGTTGCGCGCATCCGCGTTGGCGACCCGCAGGACGACAACACCAACTTCGGCCCGCTGGTCAGCTTCGCCCACATGGAAAGCGTGCTGGGCTACATCGCCAAAGGTAAGGAAGAAGGCGCTCGCGTGCTGTGCGGCGGCGACCGTCTGACCGACGGCGACCTGGCCAAAGGCGCCTACGTGGCCCCGACCGTGTTCACCGATTGCACCGACGAGATGACCATCGTCCGTGAAGAAATCTTCGGCCCGGTAATGAGCATCCTCACCTACGAAACCGAAGAAGAAGTGATCCGCCGCGCCAACGACACCGACTTCGGCCTGGCTGCGGGCCTAGTGACCAAGGACCTGAACCGCGCGCACCGCGTGATTCATCAACTGGAAGCGGGCATCTGCTGGATCAACGCCTGGGGCGAATCCGACGCGAAGATGCCGGTCGGTGGCTACAAACAATCCGGTGTGGGCCGTGAGAACGGCATCAGCTCGCTGAACAACTTCACCCGCATCAAATCGGTACAGGTTGAGCTGGGCGACTACGCCTCGGTGTTCTAAGACCCGAGCCTTGCGTTGCCTTTGAGGCCGCCATCGGGGGCGAGCCCCCTCCCACCTTTGACTGTGTAAACCCGATCAAATGTGGGAGGGGGCTTGCCCCCGATGAGGCCCGACCTGACCACACATCAAAGAGGGTGCATTTATGTCCCAAGAATACGACTACATCATTGTGGGTGCCGGCTCCGCCGGTAACACCCTGGCGACCCGTCTGACCGAAGACGAAGGCGTCACCGTCCTGCTGCTGGAAGCCGGTGGTCCCGACTACCGTCTCGACTTCCGTACCCAAATGCCCGCCGCCCTGGCCTTCCCGCTGCAAGGCCGCCGCTACAACTGGGCCTACGAAACCGATCCAGAGCCACACATGGACGGTCGCCGGATGGAATGCGGGCGCGGCAAGGGCCTGGGTGGCTCTTCGCTGATCAACGGCATGTGCTACATCCGTGGCAACGCCATGGACTACGACAACTGGTCGAAGCTGCCAGGTCTGGAAGACTGGAGCTACCTGGATTGCCTGCCGTATTTCCGCAAGGCCGAAACCCGCGACATCGGCCCGAACGACTGGCACGGCGGCGATGGCCCGGTCAGCGTGACCACGCCTAAAGCCGGCAACAACCCGCTGTTCCACGCCATGGTTGAAGCGGGCGTGCAGGCCGGTTACCCGCGCACCGAAGACTTGAACGGCTACCAGCAGGAAGGCTTCGGCCCGATGGACCGTACCGTCACGCCGAACGGCCGTCGCGCCAGCACCGCGCGCGGTTACCTGGACACGGCCAAGAAGCGTTCGACCCTGACCATCGTCACCCACGCCCTCACCGACAAAGTGTTGTTCGAAGGCAAGCGTGCCGTGGGCGTGCGTTACCTGATCGGTGCCGCCGAAGAGCGCGTTGAAGCCCGTGCGCGTAAAGAAGTGCTGGTGTGCAGCGGTGCAATCGCTTCGCCGCAACTGCTGCAACGCTCCGGCGTGGGCCCGGCCAAACTGCTGGAAAGCCTCGACATCCCAGTGGTCCACGACCTGCCTGGCGTCGGCGAAAACCTGCAGGACCACCTTGAGCTGTACCTGCAATATGCGTGCACTCAGCCAGTGTCGCTGTACCCGTCGCTGCTCTGGTACAACCAGCCGGCCATCGGTGCCGAGTGGCTGTTCAACGGCACCGGCATCGGCGCCAGCAACCAGTTCGAAGCGGGCGGTTTTATCCGTACCCGTGAAGAATTCGAATGGCCGAACATCCAGTACCACTTCCTGCCGGTAGCGATTAACTACAACGGCAGCAACGGTGTGAAAGAGCATGGTTTCCAGGCGCACATGGGCTCCATGCGCTCGCCAAGCCGTGGCCGCGTGCAACTGAAGTCGAAGAATCCACGGGACTACCCGAGCATCCTCTTCAACTACATGGCCACCGAGCAGGACTGGCAGGAATTCCGCGACGGCATCCGCCTGACCCGTGAAATCATGCAACAGCCGGCACTGGACCCGTACCGTGGCCGCGAAATCAGCCCGGGCATCGAGGTGCAAACCGATGAGCAGTTGGACAAGTTCATCCGCGAGCACGCCGAAACCGCGTTCCACCCGTCCTGCTCGTGCAAAATGGGCGACGACGAGATGGCCGTGGTCGATGGCGAAGGCCGCGTGCATGGCATGCAGGGTCTGCGCGTAGTCGATGCGTCGATCATGCCGATCATCACCACCGGCAACCTGAACGCGCCGACGATCATGATCGCCGAGAAAATCGCCGACAAGATCCGTGGCCGCCAGCCGCTGCCGCGCAGCATCGCCGACTACTACGTGGCGGGCGATGCGCCGGTGCGTGGCAAGCCGTTGCGTGAAGTGGGGCCGACTGCGCAGTAACCCATTCCCTGTGGCGAGCGGGCTTGCCCCGCGTTGGGCTGCGCAGCGGCCCCAAAAATCTTGGGAGCGCTACGCACTCCAACGCGGGGCAAGCCCGCTCGCCACAGGGGCACTTGCCACAAAGAATCACCTCTCCTTGATCAGCCCCCAGCCCAGGCCTACTCTGTTTGCCTGCCCGCGCTGAGCCGCCCACAAGGAAGGCCCCATGTTCGACCACCACGCCACACTCAAAAAGCATTTCAGTGCCCTGCGCACCACCGCCGAGTTCTTCTCCCTGCGCTACGTGCGCGAATCCGGCCAGTACCTGTCGGTGCGCAAGAACGTCGCCGAACCGCCCCACCTGAACCACGACGAAGGCGTCATGCTCACCGTGCGTGTCAACGGTGCAGAAGCCTACGCCGCCACCCACGATATTTCCCTCGCCGGCCTGCAAGCCGCCCTTGAGCGCGCCGAACAGCAAGCCCGCTTGATAAAACCCCATGCCCTGCTCGACTTGCGCGACCAACAGGTGTCCAGCGACGTCGCCGACTACCTGTCGCCCAATATTGAGCAAGCCTTCCCGTCCCTGAGCGACTGCTACCAACTGCTCGGCGATGAGTCCTCTGCGGTGCCCCAGGACGAGCGCCTGGTGAACTGGGAAGTCAGCCTCGGCCTGACCCACGTCGAGCAGATCTACCTCAACAGCGCCGGCGCCGAACTGCGCCAGGCCCAGCGGTTTGTGTTCCCTGGCATCAATGTCACCGCCTACGACGGCAACGACAGCCAGTCGCGCACCCTCGGCGGCAGCAACTTCGGCCAGCAAGGCGGGTTTGACGTGATCAGCCGCTTCGGCCTGGTCGGCGCCGCGCCGCGCATTGCCGACGAAGCCCTGCAACTGCTGTTGGCGCCAAACACGCCCCAGGGCCCGCGCGACCTGCTGCTGATGCCCGACCAGATGATCCTGCAGATCCACGAGTCCATCGGCCACCCGCTGGAACTCGACCGCATCCTCGGCGACGAGCGCAATTACGCCGGCACCAGTTTTGTGAAGGCCAGCGACTTCGGCCAGCTGCAATACGGTTCCAAGCTGTTGAACGTGACGTTCGACCCGGACATTCCCGAGCAACTGGCCAGCTACGGCCATGACGACGACGGCACCGCGGCCAGCAAACAATTCCTGATCCGCGAAGGGCTGCTGCTCAAGCCGCTGGGTGGGGCGTTGTCGCAGTTCCGCGCCGGCATGGGCGGCGTGGCCAACAGCCGCGCCAGCAGCTGGAACCGTCCGCCGATCGACCGCATGGCCAACCTGAATATCGAAGCCGGTGACAAGAGCCTGGCGCAACTGATTGGCGGCATCGAAAGCGGCATCCTGATGTCGACCAACCGTTCGTGGTCCATCGACGATGCGCGCAACAAGTTCCAGTTCGGCTGCGAGTGGGGCCAGTTGATTGAAAACGGCGAACTCAAGGGCGTGGTCAAAAACCCTAACTACCGGGCGATTTCCGCGCAGTTCTGGCGCAACCTCAGCGCCGTGGGCGACGCCAGTACCTTCAAGGTATTGGGCACGCCGAACTGCGGCAAGGGCGAGCCCAACCAGGTGATCCGCGTCGGCCATGCGTCGCCGGCCTGTGTGTTCAGCAACGTTGACGTATTTGGGGGAGATGCCTGATGAACAACTTCAAGGCATTGGTGCAGTGGCTCAAGCAGGCCATCACCGACAAGGAACAATTTCACCTGGGCTACGCGGCAGAATCGTCGGAGTTCGTGCGCTTCAACCACGCCAAGGTGCGTCAGGCCGGGCAGGTGCAGCAGGCCAGCCTCACCCTCAAGCTGATCAACGATGGCCGCCATGCCGACCTCGGCATCACCCTGGCCGGCGAGCCCGAGTTGGATCGTCAGCGTCTCGCCGACGGTCTGCAGCAACTGCGCGAAACCCTGCCGCTGCTGCCGCATGACCCGTACCTGTTGCTCAACCACAACGCCTGGCAAAGCCACAACGAACAGGCCCGCCCCCTGCCCGACCTGGCCCAGGTACTGGAAGAAATCAGCCAGGCGGCCGATGGCGTCGACCTGGTCGGCTTCTATGCCGCCGGTCCGATCAGCCGGGGCTTTGCCAGTTCGGACGGCGCGTTTGGCTGGCATCAGGCCAATAGCTTCAACTTCGATTTCAGCCTGTTCCACGCCAATGGCGAGGCGGTAAAAGCCAGCTACGCCGGCGACGCCTGGGACAGCGCCGAGTTCGCCCGGCGCTTCCAGCTCGCCCGTGAACAGCTGGAGTTCCTCGGCCGCCCGCTGCACCCATTGGCGCCCGGACAATACCGCGCCTACCTCGCCCCGGCGGCGCTGGAAGAAATCCTCAGCATCATCACCTGGGGTGGTTTTTCCGCCCAGGCCATCGCCAGCAAAGGCAGCTCGTTGCAACGGCTGTATGCCGGTGAACAGTCCCTGAGCGCGCTGGTAACGGTGAAAGAACACATCACCGACTCCCTGAGCCAGGCGTTCTCCAGCGAAGGCTACCCGCGCAGTGACGTCACGCTGATCAACGCCGGCCAGGCCGAAGGCCAACTGGTGAACTCGCGCAGCGCCGCCGAATATGGCCTCAGCGCCAACGGCGCCAGCGGCGATGAGTCACCGAGCGCCTTGCAGATTGCGGCGGGCACCCTGGCCCAGGCCGATATCCTCAAGCAACTGGGCACCGGGCTCTACATCAGTAACCTGTGGTACCTGAACTACTCCGACCTGCCCGCCGCACGCCTGACCGGAATGACGCGCTTCGCCACGTTCTGGGTGGAAGACGGCGAGATCAAGGCGCCGGTCAGCACCATGCGTTTTGATGACAGCGTCTACCAGTTGCTCGGGTCGCAATTGGAAGCGCTGACGGCTGAGCGCGAACTGCTGCTGTCGGCCAGCACCTACAGTCAGCGCAATACCGCGTCCAACCTGTTGCCGGGTGCCCTGGTCAAACGCCTGACCCTGACCCTGTAAATACAAAACCCGTGTGGGAGGGCGGCTTGCCCCCTCCCGCATTGTCTTGCGCTGATTTCAGACAGCTCGGTTTCGGCCCGTCCTACGGTAAATTCTCTTCCTCCCAGTCTGCACGGGCAGCTTGTTGTCGCCTGCAAAAAACCTCGTTATAACGGTTAGTGGCACCACGCCACCTCACCCACGAGAGCACGACCTTGTCCGGGAAGGACAAGCTGGAGCGTTGACATGAACCATGGAAGTTTTGTCATAGAAAAGCTGTTCAAGCACTACAACGTTCATGTTGAGCAACTAGGAAACGATTCGCAAAAGAAGACCGTCTTGATGGTCAACGGCGCACTGTCCACCACCCGCTCATTCGCCCGCACCAGTAAATGCCTGGCCGAGCATTTCAATGTGCTGTTGTTCGATCTGCCCTTCTCGGGCTATTCCCGCGAACACAACACCGACCTCGACCTGGTGACCAAGGATGACGAGGTGCAAATCCTGCGCGCCCTGGTCGAGCGCTTCCAGGTCAATCACCTGGTCTCGGCCTCATGGGGCGGCATCTCCACGCTGCTGACCCTGGCGCACAACCCGCCATCCATCGAAAGCTCAGTGGTGATGGCCCTGGCGCCCAACCTCAACCAGGCGATGCTCGACTATGTGGAGCGCGTGCGGGTGCTGATCGAGGCCGATGACAAATCCGCCGTCGGGCACCTGCTCAACGAGACCGTCGGCCAATACCTGTCGCCGCGCCTCAAGCGTAATAACCATCGGCACCTGTCGAACATGGCCACCACCGAGTACCGCCAGGCGCGCTTTCATATCCATCAGGTGCTGGCATTGGGCGATGGCAACTACCTGCCGGCACTGCAAAAGATCGAAACCCCGGTGCACTTTCTCAACGGCGCACTGGATGGATACACCCCCGCCGCGGATGCCCAACTGTTCAAGCACTACGTCGACCGCAGCAGCTTTGCCGTGGCCGAACACACCGGGCATTTACTGGACCTGGAGTCCCGCGAGGCGGCTTTGGCGGTGCACCGTGCGTTGTTGGATTTCCTGGTGGGAGAGCACGCGAACTTGTCGGATTTAGACGAACCGCCAGTGGGAAAAGGAGCGACGAATGGCGCATAATCGCCGACACATAGCCGGCTAACAAAAAGGTACCCCATGCCAGATCGTGCCCCTCTCGATGCCAAGACCGCCCGCTGGCTCCCCTGGGTGGTAGCGATTGCCTTCTTCATGCAATCGCTGGATGGGACGATTCTCAACACCGCACTGCCGGCGATGGCGCGGGATCTGGCAGAGAACCCACTGCGCATGCAAGGGGTGGTGATCGCTTATATGCTCACCGTCGCCTTGCTGATCCCGGCCTCGGGCTGGATCGCCGACCGCTTCGGCACCAAGAAAATCTTCTTCGGCGCGATCATGCTGTTCAGCATCGGCTCCTTGCTGTGTGCGCTGTCCAGTACCCTGACCATGCTGGTGGGCGCGCGGGTCATCCAGGGCCTTGGCGGTGCACTGATGCTGCCGGTCGGCCGACTCGTGGTGCTACGCGCTTACCCTCGCTCCGAGCTGGTGCGGATCATGGGTTTCATTACTATCCCCGGCCTGCTCGGCCCCTTGCTCGGCCCGACCATGGGCGGCTGGATGGTGCAGTACCTGACGTGGCACTGGATCTTCCTGATCAACCTGCCGGTGGGCATGATCGGTTGCTATGCCGTGTGGAAATTCATCCCCGACCTGCGCGGCAGCGAACGTACGCGCTTCGATGGCATCGGTTTCCTGCTGTTCGGCGCGGCGATGGTGCTGATCACCATTGCCATGGAAGGCCTGGGTGAACTGCACCTGCCGCACCTGCGGGTGATGTTGCTGCTGTTCGGCGGGTTGGCGTGCCTCGCGGCGTATTGGCTGCGCGCCGGGCATATCGATAATCCGCTGTTTTCGCCGGCACTGTTCAAGACCCGCACCTTTGCCGTGGGCATCCTCGGCAACCTGTTCGCGCGCCTGGGCAGCGGCGCATTGCCGTTCCTGGTGCCGTTGCTGCTGCAAGTGGCCCTGGGGTATTCGCCGTCCCAGGCCGGCATGAGCATGCTGCCCCTGGCGGCGGCGGCAATGTTTGCCAAGTCCATCGCCCGGCCGCTGATCGAGCGTGTGGGCTACCGCATCGTGCTGACCGGCAACACCCTGGCGCTGGGTATCATGCTGGCGAGCATGGGCCTGGTCAGCGAGCAGACGCCCTACCCGCTGCTGCTGGCCATGCTGGCGGTGCTGGGGGCAATCAACTCGCTGCAATTTACCGCGATGAACACCGTCACCCTGATCGATCTCGACGACGCCCAGGCCAGCAGCGGCAACAGTTTGCTGTCGGTGGTGGCGCAACTGTCCCTGAGCCTGGGGGTGGCCTGCGCCGGTGCGCTGCTCGGCGGGTTTACCGCCGAATCGGGCAACGACGGCGTGAGCACGGTGCTCGGCGCGTTCCAGCTGACCTTCCTCACCGTGGGCATCATGGCGATGCTGGCGGCGGCGATCTTCCTGCAACTGTCGCCCCAAGACGGCAAACGGGCGGCCAGCCCGGAGCAGCATATCGAGCATTAACGGGCGTCTCGTCTAGAACTTGCGGGGAAATTCCCACAGGGCTGGTACACTGCGCGACATTTTGTTTTGCAGAGCCAGTCCCGTGACTACCATCGCCACCGCTTTTAATACTTTGCCCCTGTCCGCCGCCATGCTGGCTAACCTCGACTCACTGGGTTATGTCGAGATGACGCAGATCCAGGCGCAAAGCTTGCCGGTGATCCTCAAGGGGCTGGACCTGATTGCCCAGGCCAAGACCGGCAGCGGCAAGACCGCTGCGTTCGGCATCGGCCTGCTGAACCCGATCAACCCGCGCTACTTCGGCTGCCAGGCCCTGGTGATGTGTCCGACCCGTGAGCTGGCCGACCAGGTCGCCAAGGAAATCCGCCGCCTGGCCCGCGCCGAAGACAACATCAAGGTCCTGACCCTGTGCGGCGGCGTGTCCCTCGGCCCGCAGATCGCCTCCCTGGAGCACGGCGCCCACGTGATCGTCGGCACCCCGGGCCGTATCCAGCAACACTTGCGTAAAGGCTCGCTGGTGCTGGACGGCTTGAACACCCTGATCCTCGACGAAGCCGACCGCATGCTCGACATGGGCTTCTACGACGCCATCGAAGACATCATCAGCAAGACCCCGCCGCGCCGCCAGACTCTGCTGTTCTCGGCCACCTACCCGGTGAGCATCAAGCAGCTGGCCTCGAAGTTCATGCGCGCGCCGCAGCAAGTGAAGGCCGAAGCGTTCCACTCCGACGATCAGATCGAACAACGTTTCTACGAGATCTCCCCGGAAGAGCGCATGGACGCCGTGACCAAGGTGCTGGCGCATTTCCGCCCGGCCTCCTGCGTGGCGTTCTGCTTCACCAAGCAGCAAGTGCAGGAAACCGTGGATCACCTGACGGCCAAGGGCATCTCCGCTGTCGGCCTGCATGGCGACCTGGAACAGCGCGACCGTGACCAGGTATTGGCGATGTTCGCCAACCGCAGCACCTCGGTGCTGGTGGCCACCGACGTCGCCGCCCGCGGCCTGGACATTGACGCGCTGGACATGGTGATCAACGTCGAACTGGCCCGCGACTCGGAAATCCACATCCACCGCGTGGGCCGTACCGGTCGCGCCGGCGAGACCGGCATCGCCATCAGCCTGGTGGCGCCGTCCGAAGCACACCGCGCCCAAGCCATCGAGCAACTGCAGAAGTCGCCGCTGAACTGGGACCAACTGGATAACCTCAAGCCGCAAAGCGGTGGTCCGCTGCTGCCGGTGATGAGCACCCTGTGCATCGCTGCTGGCCGTAAAGACAAAGTGCGTCCGGGCGACATCCTGGGTGCATTGACCGGCGAAGCCGGCATCCCGGGTGCCCAGGTCGGCAAGATCGCGATCTTCGACTTCCAGGCCTTCGTGGCCGTGGAACGCGGCATCGCCAAGCAGGCGTTGCAGCGTTTGAACGACGGCAAGATCAAAGGCCGTTCGTTGCGTGTGCGGATCCTGTAACACGACCTCCAACCTATATGGAGATCCAATGTGGGAGGGGGCTTGCCCCCTCCCACATTAACTGCATTCCAATTCAGAATTTGTATGGGGACATTGCTGTGCGCTCGACCGAAGTTGTGATCATTGGCGCCGGCGCCGCAGGCCTGATGTGTGCACTGACCGCCGCAGGGCGTGGGCGCAAGGTGATGTTGATCGACCACGCGAACAAGGCCGGCAAAAAGATCCTGATGTCCGGCGGTGGCCGCTGCAATTTCACCAATATGTACACCGAGCCCGCCAACTTCCTCTCGCACAACGCGCACTTCTGCAAGTCGGCCCTGGCCCGCTATACCCAGTGGGACTTTATCGGGCTGGTGGCCAAGCACGGTGTGCCGTACCACGAGAAGAAACTCGGCCAACTGTTCTGCGATAACAAATCCAGTGACATCCTCGGCATGCTGCTGGACGAGTGCATCCAGACCGGCGTGAGCCTGCACCTGGACACCTCGATTGAAGAAATCGCCAAGGTCGACGGCGGCTACCAGTTGCAGACCACCTTGGGTGAACTGCGCTGCGAATCCCTGGTGATCGCCACTGGCGGCCTGTCGATCCCGACCCTGGGCGCCACCGGTTTTGGCTATCAAGTGGCCAGGCAGTTCGGCCACGAGCTGTTACCGACCCGCGCCGGGCTGGTGCCGTTCACCATCACCGACCAGCTCAAGGAGTTGTGCGGCGAGTTGTCCGGTACCTCGGTGGATTGCCTGGTCAGCTGCAACGGCCAGAGCTTTCGCGAGAACATCCTGTTTACCCATCGCGGCCTCAGCGGCCCGGCGATTCTGCAGATTTCCTCCTACTGGGAGTCCGGCGACACGGTGGAGATCAACCTGCTGCCCGACCACGACGCCCACACCTGGCTGCAACAGCAACAGGTCGAGCGCCCCAACAGCGAGCTGAAAACCCTGCTGGGTGAAATCTTCACCAAGAAGATGGCCAACCTGCTGGCGGACACCTGGTTCGCGTCCAAGCCGATGAAGCAATACACCCACGCCGAAGTGGCCGACATCGCGCAAAAACTGTCGAGCTGGCAGCTGGTGCCTGCCGGCACCGAAGGCTACCGCACGGCTGAGGTGACCTTGGGCGGGGTGGATACGCGGGAAGTCTCGTCCAAGACCATGGAATCGCTGAAAAGCCCAGGCTTGTACTTTATTGGCGAAGTGCTGGATGTGACCGGGCACCTGGGCGGGTTTAACTTCCAGTGGGCCTGGGCGTCGGGTTATGCGGCCGCGCAGTTTGTTTGACACGACGCAGTAAAAAATGTGGGAGGGGGCTTGCTCCCGATAGCGGTGTATCAGTGATAGATGTTCTGACTGACACACTGCAATCGGGAGCAAGCCCCCTCCCACATTTGATTTACGGTATGCCTGGGAATAATTTGCTGCCAGATGTGATCACCACCCTTGCCGTGGCGTCACTGATGGCTCAATTTAGCGGCATCGTCCCGGAAGACTCCAGACTTCATGTCATCGACCTCGTTCAAGCAGTCCATGCGGCGCCTGTGGGCGCTGGATAAATTCAGCTACAGCATTCGGGTGTTCATCGCCCTCACCGGCAGCATGGCGCTGTGCTGGTATCAGGATGAAATGACGCTGCTGATCCCGCTGTTCCTGGGGATTATCGCCAGCGCCCTGGCCGAGACCGACGACAGCTGGCAAGGCCGCCTCAACGCCCTGGCGGTGACGCTGGTGTGTTTCAGCATCGCCGCGCTGTCGGTGGAGCTGCTGTTCCCCTACCCCTGGATTTTCGCCATCTCCCTGGCCCTGGCAACGTTCTGCCTGACCATGCTCGGCGCCTTGGGCGAACGTTATGGCGCGATTGCCTCGGCCACCTTGATCCTGTCGGTCTACACCATGATCGGCGTAGACCAGCGCGGGGGCGCCGTCAGCGACTTCTGGCATGAGCCGTTGCTGCTGGTGGCCGGTGCCGCCTGGTATGGCGCGTTGTCGGTGCTGTGGCAGGCGCTGTTCTCCAATCAGCCGGTGCAGCAGAGCCTGGCGCGGTTGTTCCGCGAACTGGGGCGTTACCTCAAGCTCAAATCATCGTTATTCGAACCGATTCGCCAACTGGACGTGGAAGCTCGTCGCCTGGAACTGGCCCAGCAAAATGGCCGGGTGGTGGCGGCGCTGAATGCGGCGAAGGAAATCATCCTGCACCGCGTCGGCAATGGCCGGCCGGGGTCGAAGGTCAGTCGCTACCTCAAGCTGTACTTCCTGGCCCAGGACATCCACGAACGCGCCAGCTCGTCCCACTACCCTTACAACGCCCTGGCCGATGCGTTCTTCCACAGCGATGTGCTGTTCCGCTGCCAACGCCTGCTACGCCAGCAAGGCAAGGCCTGCCAGGCCCTGGCCGAGTCGATCCAGCTGCGCCAGCCATTCATCTATGACGACAGCTTCGCCGAAGCCCTCAGCGACTTGAATGCCTCCCTGGAACACCTGCGCGTCCAAAGCAACCCGGCCTGGCGCGGCCTGCTGCGTTCGTTGCGGGCGCTGGCAGCCAACCTGTCCACCCTCGACCGCCTGCTCGGCGACGCCAGCAATCCCGATGCCCTGGCCGACGCCACCGACAGCAACCTGCTGGACCGCGCCCCGCGCAACCTGAAGGAAATGTGGACGCGCCTGCGCACGCAACTGACGCCGACGTCGCTGCTGTTTCGCCATGCGCTGCGCCTGTCCCTGGCGCTGACCGTCGGCTACGGCATGCTGCATGCGATCCACGCCTCCCAGGGTTACTGGATCATCCTCACCACATTATTTGTCTGCCAACCGAACTACGGCGCTACCCGGCGCAAGCTCGGCCAGCGGATCATCGGCACCGCCATCGGCCTCACCGTGGCGTGGGCGCTGTTCGACCTGTTCCCCAGCCCCCTGGTGCAATCGATGTTCGCCATCGCCGCCGGGCTGGTGTTCTTTATCAACCGCACCACCCGCTACACCCTGGCCACGGCGGCGATCACCTTGATGGTGCTGTTCTGCTTCAACCAGGTGGGCGATGGCTACGGGCTGTTCCTGCCACGCCTGTTCGATACCCTGCTCGGCAGTTTGATTGCAGGCCTGGCGGTCTTCCTGTTCCTGCCGGACTGGCAAGGTCGGCGCCTGAACAAAGTGCTGGCCAACACCCTGACCTGCAACAGCATCTACCTGCGCCAGATCATGCAGCAATACGCCGCCGGCAAGAGCGACGACCTGGCCTACCGTCTGGCCCGACGCAATGCCCACAACGCCGATGCGGCGCTGTCCACCACCTTGGCGAATATGCTGATGGAACCTGGGCATTTCCGTAAGGAAGCGGATGTGGGCTTCCGCTTCCTGGTGCTGTCGCACACCTTGCTCAGCTACCTCTCGGGGCTCGGTGCACACCGCGAAACCCAGCTGCCGGCCGAGGTGCGCGAGCATTTGATCGATGGTGCCGGTAACAGCCTGGCGGCGAGCATTGATGAAATCGCCACGGGGCTGGCGAACAAGCAGCCGATTGCGATTCAGAGCGATGCCGAGGAGGCCTTGGCGGCAGATCTGGAGCAGATGCCGGATGAGATTGATGAAGGGCAGCGATTGGTGCAGACACAGTTGGCGTTGATCTGTCGGCAGTTGGGGCCGTTGCGCACCTTGGCGGCGCATTTGATCAAAGATACCAGCGCGGCTTAGGCTTGCTCCCGATGAGGCCCGCACAGGCACTACATGCCATGGGCCTTCATCAACCGCGCATAACTGCCATCCGCCTTCATCCTGGCAATCTCGCGGTCAAAACCGGCAACGATCTGCGCATGCTCAGGGTGCTTCAGGCTGACCAGAATATGCAGGCTGTTTTCGCTCAGCGGCGTGGGTAAGAATTCCACCGCATTGCGCACCCGCGCCGACTCGCGCGAAAGGTAATAGCGCGCCACATACTCATCCTCCACCGTCAACCGCACCCGCTGCGCCGCCAGCATGCGCACGGCCATGGCGAAGTTATGCACCGGGATTTTCTGCAACTGCGCATCCCCATCGAACGGCGCCGAATAGGCATAACCGCGCACCACCGCAATGGGATAGTCGTGCAACTGTTCCAGGTTCTGAAATTCAATGGGATCGTCACGGCGCTTGATGAAACGCACGCGATTAAGTAGGTATTCACCGGAGAACTGCCCCAAATGCGTACGAGCCTCGTCGTACCAGGCGTTGATCAATACGTCATAGCGCCCGTCGCCCACGCCCATCAACGCGCGAGCCCAGGGCACTTGCTCGAAGTCACTGGCATAGCCCGCACGGGCCAGGGCGGTACTGACGATGTCGGTGGCCAAGCCACCATTGATCAAGGTGGCATCGGTAAAGGGCGGCCAGGCATCCGCGACCAGGCGCAGACGCTGTGCAAACACAGGCGTTGCCAGCAACAACACTCCAATCAAAGCAACGGCACGAGACAATCGCGGCATGCTCAAAGTCCTTGGCGGGCAGGCGGTGGCCTTAGCTCAGGCAGCGCCTGAGGTTCTAACATTAGCTCAGATTACACAAAGTAACGGGCGGCGAACGCACTCAATGATGGCAAATTGATTTCACTCACAAAAATAGTTGATTTAGACACCGCTGCTCGCCGCGCTTACTATCCAGAACAGACATTTACGTGAGATCACACCATGACAGTCGATTGGGTCTGCAAGCATCACACTGACCTGGGCAAGGAGCAGCTGTACGCCATTTTGCGCTTGCGCGGCGAGGTCTTCGTTGTCGAACAGAAGTGCATCTACCAGGACATCGACGGGCAGGACCTGGAGGGCGATACCCACCACCTGATGGCCTGGAAAGACGATGAGCTGGTGGCCTACCTGCGCCTGCTGGACCCGGAGTCCCAGGGCGGCGATGTGGTGATCGGCCGCGTGATCGTAGCGCCGGTTGCACGGGGTACCGGGCTTGGGCACCAGATGATGGAAGAAACCCTCAGGCAGATTGACGAGATCTGGCCTGAGACGCCGATCTTCCTGTCAGCCCAGGCACATTTGCAGGGGTATTACGGGCGGTATGGGTTTGTGGTGGCGGGTGAGGAATACCTGGAGGATGACATTCCACATATAGGGATGCGGCGCGCTTGAGGACGCTATCGGGAGCAAGCCCCCTCCCACAGTTTTGATTTGTGAACACAGTCAACATGTGGGAGGGGGCTTGCTCCCGATAGCGTCGGCCCAGCCACCGCTGAACTCAGGGGTAATCCAGAACCCGCTTGATCTGGCTGAGATTCACCTCGATCCACCCCCGATCAATCGCGCCCCAATCGCGAATCCGATAGTGCCCGGCATGGTTGCGGGCCCCATCTTCCTGCTCGAACTCACACACGATATCCAGGTCGGCCAGCGCCGCAATCGTGTCCTGCGCGGTGCGCCGGGGCATGCCGGTGACGTCGGTCAGCGCCGGGACGCTGCTGGCCAGCCCACTGTCGATCAGGTACGCCACGTACAGGCGGCGGTAGAAGCTGCTTTTGGTCTTGCTCACATCCATGGTCAGTCGCCTTGTGCGGTCAGGGTTTGCCCTGCAGGTCGCGATACGTGAGGTACACCCGCAGGTCGAATTCCACCTGGTGGTAGCCGGGCATCATGTAGTCGCAGAGTTTGTAGAACGCCTTGTTGTGGTCCGATTCCTTGAAGTGCGCCAGCTCGTGAACCACGATCATGCGCAGGAATTGCGGCGCGGCCTCTTTGAACAGTGAGGCAATGCGGATCTCTTTCTTGGATTTGAGGTTGCCGCCCTGCACCCGCGAGATCGTGGTGTGCAGGCCAAGGGCGCGGTGGGTCAGGTCCAGGCGGTTATCGAACAGCACTTTGTCGATGGCCGGCGCGTTGCGCAGGTGTTCCTGCTTCAAGGCCTGGGCATAGGCGTACAGGGCTTTGTCGCTCTGCACCCCGTGGCGATCGGGGTAACGCTGCTCCAGGTAGGCGCCCAACTGGTCCTTGGCGATCAGTTGGCGGACTTGCTCCTGGAGGGCTGCGGGGTAGGCCTGGAGGTATTTCAGCGCGGTCATTGGGGTCTGCAACAGGATTCGGATGGGCGCCAGTGTAGCGAATTCAGCGCACGCGGGCGCGTGACCAGTCGACCACTTCTTCAGCCATCAACGGCTGCGCCGCCCATGGTCCCTGGATAAACGCACAACCCTGGGCCTTGAGCCACTGGGCCTGTTCCTGGGTCTCTACACCTTCGGCCACCACGACCACCTCAAAATGCCCGCACAGCTCGATAATGCTGCGCGCCAACGCCGCATCCCTTGCCGAGCCAGGCAGTCGCGCGACCAATTGCGGGTCAAGCTTGAGCGTATCGAACGCCAGGTCGCGCAGATGCGCCAGGGAACACTGCCCCGAACCAAAGTCATCCAGGGCGATACGCACCCCGATGCGGCGCAGCAACTTGAGCTGCTTGGCGGCCTCCTCCAGGTTACTCATCAGGCAGTCCTCGCCGATTTCCACCTCCAACTGGCGCCCCTGCAGCCCATGTCGCTCCAGCATCTGCTGCAACTGATTGGCCAGGTTAGGCATATTGAACTGGCTGCTGCTGAGGCTCACGCTCAGCACCAATTCATCGTCGAACGTGGCTTGCCATGCCTGGCGCTGGGCGGCGACCTGCTGGTAAATCCACGCGCTCAGTTGGCTGATCAGCCGCGCCTCTTCCAGCAACGGCAAAAACAGCCCCGGCGGCACATCGCCGACACTGGGGTGTTGCCAGCGCAACAACACCTCAACGCCGCGCAAACGCCCATCCACCAGCGAGACCTGAGGCTGATAGACCAGGGTGAAATCCTTGTTTTGAATCGCCGTGCGCACGCTGTCTTCGAGCATCAGCCGCGAGCGGGCGCGCCCGTTCATTTCCTGGTCGTAATAGCGATACTGCTGACGGCCCGCGCGCTTGGCTTCGTACATGGCGATGTCGGCCGCACGCAACAAACCGTTCAAATCCGAGCCACAGTCGGGAAAGGTGGCAATGCCGATACTGACGCCGAGCATTACGTCCAAACCGTCGACCTGCTGGCACGCCGAGACCCGTTCGATCAGTTTTTCCGAAACTTTTGCCGCCTGCTCCGGGAACTCAAGTTCCAGCAACGCCGTGAATTCATCGCCGCCCATGCGGCCGATAATGTCGTAGGAGCGCAGACAGCCCTGCAATTGCTCAGAGACCCAGCGCAGTACACGGTCGCCGGCATCATGACCAAGGGAATCGTTGACCCGCTTGAAGCCGTCGAGGTCCAGGTACAGCAACACCAGGGACAGCTCTGTCCGCTCGCCGCGCAATAAGGTGTTCTCCACCGCCTGGTAAAAACCGCGCCGGTTCAACAGCCCGGTCAGCGGATCGGTCACGGCCTGGAACTCCAATTGTTGATGCAGGTGGCGCACTTCGGACATATCCAGCACCGTCACCACCATGGCCTTCTGCTCAGCAGGCAGCGGCGCGCAGGACAATGCCACCGGCACTTGCTGACCACGGCCGGTGCGCAGGAGCGCGTCGTGCAAACGCCAGGTTTCACCGCGGCAGTAGCCGGCGTACATCTGCGATTCCAGCCAGGTGGGTACATGGGGCTTTTGCAGGAAATTCAGGAACTCCTGGCCTTGCAGTTCCTGGATCGTGGCATTGAGCAGACGTGAAATCGCCGGATTGGCGTATTCGATCACTCCCTCTTCACTCACCACCAGGATGCCCTCGGCGGCGTTATCCAACACCGACGCGTTGAAAGCCCGGGCGGATTCCAGATCATGGCTCAGACGCTGCAAGGCCCGGCGGTTGCGCTGGTGCTCCAGCAACGCCTGGACCTTGGGCTTGAGAATGTGCGGGTCGAAGGGTTTGAACAGGTAGTCGATGGCGCCGCTGGCGTAGCCTTCCAGCACCGCGGCGGGCGACTGGGCGTTGGCACTCAGAAAGATGATCGGGGTCATGCGCGTTCGGTGGCTGCCGCGCATCAAGCGGGCGACTTCGAAGCCGTCCATGCCGGGCATCATCACATCCAGCAGCACCAGGTCGACGTCATGCTGCAGCAGCAACTCCAGGGCTTCCACCCCGGACGCGGCGGTCACCACCTGCCAATCATCACGTTGCAGAAGCGCACGCATGCTGATCAGATTTTCTGGGTAGTCATCGACCACCAGAAGAACCGAACTGCCATCGCCATGAGGTGGAGCGCATTCCATGCTGGGTCTCTTCCTTGGGTCTACTCCGGTCACTTCTGAGAGAAAACCCGGACAAACATTGAGGCCTCACTCTAGCCCTGGATCCTGAAAATCAGAAGTGACGTGGATGCCATCATTGCGCCAAAGTTCAGTCAGCCGACTAACGGTCAACCTCTACAGCCCACGGTTCATGGGAAACATGGCTTTTTGGCATTCCCTTGGCGCCAATAAATTGCCAGCAAACGTTTAACAACTGGCCGACCACCGCCTATAAAGAACCTGTCAGGCCCCCGGGCCAAAGCCTTCACCCCCCTGTAAAAGGCCAATGCCATGATCGACCTCTCTACTTGGAACCTGAGCATTCCGGTCGGCTCGCCCCCCGCGACCATCGACACGCCAAAGCTGCTCAGCGGCTTCAATGACCAATACTTCCAGGCCGAAGGCAGCAACGTGCAATTCTGGACACCCGTCACCGGCACCCGTACCGAAAACGCCGTGTACCCGCGCAGCGAACTGCGCGAAACCTACGCCGACGGCCGCCTGCGCAACTGGACCTACCCTGAAGCCGACAACTTCCTGCGCGCCACCCTCGCAGTCAACCAGGTGCCCTCCAGCGGCAAGATCGTCATCGGCCAGATCCACGCCTATGACAGCCAGAAACCGCTGATCAAGCTCGAATACCAGTTCAAGGAAAAGACCCAGACCGGCAACATCGTCGCCAAAGTGCGCATGCGCCCGGATGAAGATGAAAGCCGCGTGATCATCGTCGCGTCCAATGTGCCTCTGGAGAAGAGCTTCACCTACGTGATCAACCTCAACAAGGCCGGCCTGCTCAGCGTGTACGCCGCCGACAGTGAGTGGAACGAGCGCATCGGTGCGGCGTGGGCGGCCAAGCCGCTGTACTTCAAGGCGGGCGCTTATGTGCAGGACAACAGCGGGAATAGCAAGGAAGGCGCAAAGGTGACGTTTGCGAAGTTGGATATTGATCACGAGTGAATGGATTAGCCTCATTTCGAGTAGGCATTGTCGGATGAGTGCAAGGCTGATTCCCTGGTAAATCCAAGCACTTAAACCACCACCGCCCTCTGTAGGAGCGAGCTTGCTCGCGAAGAACTCACAGGCACCGCATTTATCCAGGATGCACGCGTTACCGTTGACGTTTTTCGCGAGCAAGCTCGCTCCTACAGAAGAAGGCAAGTACGCTTAACTGATCGGCAATAGGGCAAGCCTACTCGCCGCTTCTTATAGTTCGCCCCGTCGCTGGTATTGACTGGCGAAAGGGTTTGCTGCCAGAACGAACGCCCTACTCACTCAACAGACAATCGATCACTGCGATTTCGATACCCAGTCGACATTCCGCTCAACGATGGTCAATTCAAACCCCACGCCCCCTCTGCGACCTTGGGCATATAAATACCCCCACCAACAGCCTGCAACATCAACCTGCTCATACACCCCCACTATTCCTTCACTTAAAGAGTTCAAGCTGATTTTTACAGTGCTCACACCAGCATCAACCTTCGTCAAATCAAATTTAACTTGATTTTTATAGGATTCATCATAAGTCGCAATATCAAAATTACTTGTAGTGTCCCCGACACAAAGGTATTTTTTATATAAACCTATGCATTTTCCATACTGCTGATTTTGATCGCGACTATAAATGACATAGGCCCCTTCAACACAGCGAAAATAGAGAAGCGCACCTTCACTCTCAAACGTATTAGCACACAAATACTCACTAATTTTCGGTTGAGCAAGTGCATTCGAACCATCGGGATTACTGGTCGCCACCAACGTTTTGAAAGTAACCGCCGCCCTCTTTGAGTCACTGGCATACATATACTTCAATCGGCCGGTAAATGATTGTTCGACATCAGAAGAGCTCATAAAACACCTCCATGAAAATAAAAAATTATAATTTGAAAACATGGGACACTTCAAAAACCGCAAATCAATTGCCGCACCTATAATAGAAAACACCCTCCCCAAAAACACCTGTTATAACTGACAGTTTTTTAGAGGGTTTCGAAATTAAATTTATACCCAATAAAGCACTTGATAACAAAAGTTCGATAGCGCTTATGGTCACGAGTGAATGGATTGGCCTCATTTCGAGTAGGCATTGTCTGATGAGTGCAAGGCTGATTCCCTGCTAAATCCAAGCACTTAAACCCACCACCGCCCTCTGTAGGAGCGAGCTTGCTCGCGAAGAACTCACAGGCACCGCATTTATCCAGGATGCACGCGTTACCGTTGACGTTTTTCGCGAGCAAGCTCGCTCCTACAGAAGGCAAGTACGCTTAACTGATCGGTATTAGGGCTGCCCTCTCCCTTGTTCTGTGCAGGCTGAGGATTCGGTGCTCGTCCTACGCGGCCGTTGCAGCAAGCCTACTCGCCGCTTATAGTTCGCCCCGTCGCTGGTATTGATCGGCGATGGGGTTTCGCAGCCCTAACGATACGTGTGCAACCAAGCATCATGAATGCAACGACGAGCGCTTCTGCGTCCGGCGTTCACTTTATGGTGGCTGTGTGTGGGAGACCTTCGGGTCTGCCGGGTTCCTCGTATCCTCGGTCTGCGAACCCGCACACAGCTGCCACCCTTTCGTTTCGCAGCGAACGGCGGTAGTCCTTTTTAGATACGAGGAATATTTGCCATGAACGATCAACTACCACCCCGCCGCTTCACCCCTTGCACGGAAACCGCCACCGATTACCCCGTGCTCCTGATCGACAGCAACGCCCCACTGCTCGACCTTCACGCCTGCCTGCGTGAACGCCTCAACGCCGCCCTTGAACACCTCAACCTGATCGCCTGCTCCAGCCTGCCGGACTTCGCCGAGCGTGATCTGAATAACGTGGCCAATACCGCACGTATTCTCGTCCAGGACGTGAGCGATGTATTCCGGGTGATTGAACACCGGGGTTTCGACAGCTCCACCGTCGCCTGATCAAATTCCATAAACAAAAAAGCCCGCATCACTGCGGGCTTCTTTTTTAGCGCCTGAGGCTTAGTTCACCTTAGCGTTCAACTCACCTTTCAAGTAACGCTGGTACATCGCTTCCAACGAGATCGGTTTGATCTTCGAAGCGTTACCGGCGGTGCCGAAGGCTTCGTAGCGAGCGATACACACATCACGCATCGCGGTCACGGTGGCGCCGAAGAATTTACGTGGGTCGAATTCGCTAGGGTTGGTGGCCATCAGGCGACGCATCGCGCCGGTGGACGCCAGGCGCAGGTCGGTGTCGATGTTGACCTTGCGCACGCCGTACTTGATGCCTTCGACGATTTCTTCAACCGGTACGCCGTAGGTTTCTTTGATGTCGCCGCCGTACTGGTTGATGATCGCCAGCCACTCTTGCGGTACCGAGGAAGAACCATGCATCACCAGGTGGGTGTTAGGGATGCGCTTGTGGATTTCCTTGATGCGGTCGATGGCCAGTACGTCGCCGGTCGGTGGCTTGGTGAACTTGTAGGCGCCGTGGCTGGTGCCGATGGCGATCGCCAGGGCGTCCACTTGGGTCTTCTTGACGAAGTCGGCAGCTTCTTCCGGGTCGGTCAGCATCTGGCTGTGATCCAGCACGCCTTCGGCGCCGATGCCGTCTTCTTCACCGGCCATGCCGGTTTCCAGGGAACCCAGGCAACCCAGTTCGCCTTCAACCGAGACGCCGCAGGCGTGGGCCATGGCCACGGTTTGTTGGGTTACGCGTACGTTGTACTCGTAGTCGGTAGGGGTCTTGCCGTCTTCACCGAGGGAGCCGTCCATCATCACCGAGCTGAAACCCAGTTGGATGGAGCGCTGGCACACGTCAGGGCTGGTGCCGTGGTCCTGGTGCATGCACACCGGGATGTGTGGGAATTCTTCGATCGCAGCGAGGATCAGGTGACGCAGGAAAGGAGCACCGGCGTATTTGCGGGCACCGGCCGAAGCCTGGACGATCACTGGGGAGTCGGTCTTGTCAGCGGCTTCCATGATGGCGCGCATCTGCTCAAGGTTGTTGACGTTAAAGGCTGGGACGCCGTAGCCGAACTCGGCTGCGTGGTCCAGCATCTGACGCATGCTGATAAGTGCCATTGTGTTGTCTCTCCCGGTCGAGGGTCGTTAATCGTGCAAGCCTGCCGTAGCGGCGGCTGCTATTCAAGTTATTGCAGGTCAGGCTTTGCATGCCTGGCGTGCTGAATCGTTATTGCATCGTCCGGTTCACCACCTATGCCACTTTGGAACCGGATTTAATGTGGGAGGGGGCTTGCCCCCGATGACAGTGGATCAGCCAGCACATGGGTGTGCCGACAAACCGCTATCGGGGGCAAGCCCCCTCCCACATTTGGATCGCATCAAATTTGAAATCTTATTGAGCCTTGCAGCCGCGCCCGATCAAATCGTCGGTGGCAACCCAGTAAACCAGTCCTTCCTCACCTTTTGTGTGAAACGCCAACTGGTCGTTGCTGTACAGCACGCCCGAAGCCGCCACATCCTGTTTGAGGCGATAAACCTGGTCGGAACCGCCGAGGCGTACATCCACCTCACTGCGGGCCTGGTTGGCGAAGCGCCAGTTGACCTCGGCCTTGCTGTCGCAGGTCCAGGTGGTCCACTTACCTTCCGGCTCTGCCTTGTTGAACATGTTCATGCTGCTGCAACCGGCCAGTAGGGCCAGGGCTGCCAGGGCGAAAACGCCTTTCATTGCCAATCCTCGCAGCGGGGCCAAAGGCCGCCGATGCCGTCGGTTAGTTGATCAGACCCGTCAAGGACAACCCTGTTCCTGACCGTTGGGCGCAGAGTCGTATTTCTCCAGCCGTTCGTTGCCGATGCGCTTATTGATCACCGGCATGGTTTCGGCTTGCCAGTCAGCCTGGTAGCAACTTTTTTTCTGCTCCGGGGCAGGTTTCCCTGCCTGCGGCGCTGCGCTTGGCGTGCTGCCGCAGCCGACCAACAGGCCCGCTGCGATTACCAGTGCCAATGACTTGATCATGGGAATGCTCCTTTTCCGGATCACGAGCCTTAGCCTTTGGCTCGGGTTTCCAACACTTCGACGGCCGGCAGGACTTTGCCTTCGACGAATTCGAGGAATGCGCCGCCACCGGTGGAAATGTAGGAGATCTGGTCGGCGACGCCATATTTATCGATAGCCGCCAAGGTGTCGCCGCCGCCAGCGATGGAGAATGCCGAGCTCTCGGCAATCGCCTTGGCCAACACTTTGGTGCCGTTGCCGAACTGATCGAACTCGAACACGCCGACCGGGCCATTCCACAGGATGGTCTGGGAGGCTTTCAGCAGTTCTGCAAAGTTGGCTGCAGTTTGCGGGCCGATGTCCAGGATCATGTCGTCAGCAGCCACGTCGGCGATGAGCTTGACGGTGGCCTCGGCGGTTTCAGCGAATTCCTTGGCAACCACCACGTCCACCGGCAGCGGCACGCTGACCTTGGCGGCAATGGCGCGGGCGGTGTCGAGCAGGTCCGGCTCGTACAGGGACTTGCCCACCGGGTGGCCGGCTGCAGCCAGGAAGGTGTTGGCAATGCCGCCGCCGACGATCAACTGGTTGCAGATCTGGCTCAGGCTGTTAAGCACGTCCAGCTTGGTGGACACCTTGGAGCCGGCAACGATGGCAGCCATCGGTTGGGCCGGAGCGCCCAGGGCTTTGCCCAGTGCATCCAGTTCAGCCGCCAGCAATGGGCCGGCAGCCGCCACCTTGGCGAACTTGGCCACGCCGTGGGTCGAGCCCTCGGCGCGGTGGGCGGTGCCGAAGGCATCCATCACGAACACGTCGCACAGGGCGGCGTATTGCTGGGCCAGTTCGTCGCTGTTCTTTTTCTCGCCTTTGTTGAAGCGCACGTTTTCGAACAGCACGATGTCGCCAGGCTTAACGTCAACGCCGCCCAGGTAGTCAGCTACCAGCGGCACGTCACGGCCCAGGGCCTTGCTCAGGTAGTCAGCTACCGGCTTTAGGCTGTTTTCGGCGGAGAACTCACCTTCGGTCGGGCGACCCAGGTGGGAGCAGACCATCACGGCTGCGCCTTTTTCCAGGGCCAGCTTGATGGTCGGCAGCGAAGCCAGGATTCGCGCGTCGCTGGTGACAACACCGTCCTTGACTGGGACGTTGAGGTCTTCGCGGATCAGTACGCGCTTACCTTGCAGATCGAGGTCGGTCATCTTCAACACGGTCATGGGTCGCAGTTCCTGAGTTACTGTTGAGGTTGTTTAGAGGCGATATGCAGATAATGTTCCGCAACGTCGAGCATTCGGTTGGCAAACCCCCACTCGTTGTCGAACCAGGCCAGGATGTTCACCAGCCTCGGGCCGGAAACGCGGGTCTGGCTGGCATCGACAATCGCCGAATGCGGGTCATGGTTGAAATCACAACTGGCGTGGGGCAACTCGGTGTAGGCCAGCAAGCCTTTGAGCGGGCCGCTGGTGGCGGCGTCGCGCAGGATCCGGTTGACCTCCGTCGCGTCAGTGTCGCTGACGGTTTGCATGGTGATGTCCAGGCAGGACACGTTCACCGTCGGCACCCGTACGGCTTTGGCCTGGATTCGCCCGGCAAGTTCCGGTAGCAGTCGCTCGATACCGCGAGCAAGGCCTGTAGACACCGGAATCACCGACTGAAACGCCGAGCGCGTACGGCGCAGGTCTTCATGGTGGTAGGCATCGATCACAGGCTGGTCGTTCATTGCCGAGTGGATGGTGGTGATCGACACGTAGTCCAGGCCGATCGCCTGATCCAGCAGGCGCAACAGCGGCACGCTGCAGTTGGTGGTGCAGGAGGCGTTGGACACCAGCAGCTCATTGCCGGTCAGGCAATCCTGGTTGATGCCATAGACGATGGTGGCGTCGACATCCGCCTCGCTGGCCATCGGCTGGGAAAACAGCACACGCGGTGCGCCGGCGTCGAGAAAACGCTGGCCATCGGCGCGGGTGTTGTAGGCACCGGAGCATTCCAACACCAGGTCGACGCCCAGCGCCGCCCAGTCGATGCCCTCGGGGGTGGCACTGCGCAATACTTTCACGCAGTCGCCCTTGATATGCAGACAATCGCCTTCGACCCGCACTTCGCCGGGGAAGCGGCCGTGGGTGGAGTCAAAGCGTGTCAGGTATTCGATGCTGGCCATGTCGGCCAGATCGTTGATCGCGACAATTTCAAACCCGGCCGCCGATCCTCGCTCAAACAGTGCACGCAAGACGCAACGACCAATGCGGCCGTAGCCGTTGAGTGCAACTTTGTAGGGACGCGGTTGGGGCATGGGGTTCTCGATCAAGGTTAGTTCGGTGTTGAATGCAGTATCGCCATCGCGGGCAAGCCCGCTCCCACAGTAGACCGAGATCCAAATGTGGGAGCGGGCTTGCCCGCGATAGCGCCAGTACAGACAACGCAGACTGACTTAGTCTTCCAGCAGCTCTTCAGCCTGACCCAGGATGTTTTCCAGGGTGAAACCGAACTCTTCGAACAACGCTGGCGCCGGCGCCGACTCACCGTAGGTGGTCATGCCGATCACGCGGCCTTCCAGGCCCACGTACTTGTACCAGTAGTCGGCGTGAGCCGCTTCGATGGCGATACGCGCGCTGACCTGCAACGGCAATACCGATTGCTTGTAGCCTGCGTCCTGGGCTTCGAACACGCTGGTGCACGGCATGGACACAACGCGCACGTTACGGCCTTGGGCAGTCAGCTTGTCGTACGCCTGAACCGTCAGGCCCACTTCGGAACCGGTGGAGATCAGGATCAGTTCCGGCTCGCCGATGCAGTCTTTGAGCACGTAACCGCCACGGCTGATGTCGGCGATCTGCGCGTCGGTACGCACCTGGTGTTGCAGGTTCTGACGCGAGAAGATCAGCGCCGAAGGGCCGTCCTTGCGCTCGATCGCGTGCTTCCAGGCCACGGCGGATTCCACCGCGTCGGCTGGGCGCCAGCAATCCAGGTTCGGCGTGGTGCGCAAGCTGGTCAGTTGCTCGACCGGCTGGTGCGTCGGGCCGTCTTCGCCGAGGCCGATGGAGTCGTGGGTGTAGACATGGATCACCCGCTTCTTCATCAGCGCGGCCATACGCACGGCGTTGCGCGCGTATTCCATGAACATCAGGAAGGTCGCGCCGTAAGGCACCAGGCCGCCGTGCAGGGACACGCCGTTCATGATGGCGCTCATGCCGAACTCGCGCACGCCGTAGTACATGTAGTTGCCGCTGGCGTCTTCGGCCGAAACACCTTTGCAGCCCTTCCACAGGGTCAGGTTGGAACCGGCCAGGTCAGCCGAACCGCCGAGGAACTCAGGCAGCAGCGGACCAAAGGCGTTCAGGGTGTTCTGGCTGGCTTTACGGCTGGCGATGGTCTCGCCCTTGGCCGCGACTTCGGCGATGTAGGCCGAGGCTTTTTCCGAGAAGTCGGCAGGCAGGTCACCGGCCAGGCGACGCACCAGCTCGTTGGCCAATTCCGGGAATTCGGCGGAGTAGGCAGCGAAACGCTGGTCCCACTCGGCTTCGGTGGCCAGGCCTTTTTCCTTGGCATCCCATTCGGCGTAGATGTCGGCCGGGATTTCGAACGGGCCGTGGTTCCACTTCAGCGCTTCGCGGGTCAGGGCGATTTCCGCGTCACCCAGTGGGGCGCCGTGGCAGTCTTCTTTACCTTGCTTGTTCGGCGAGCCGAAACCAATGGTGGTCTTGCAGCAGATCAGGGTCGGCTGCGCGCTCTTGCGGGCGGTGTCGATGGCGGTCTTGATCTCTTCCGGATCGTGGCCGTCGACATTGCGGATTACCTGCCAGTTGTAGGCTTCGAAACGCTTAGGGGTGTCGTCGGTGAACCAGCCTTCGACTTCGCCGTCGATGGAGATACCGTTGTCATCGTAGAAGGCGATCAGCTTGCCCAGGCCCAGGGTGCCGGCCAGGGAAGCGACTTCGTGGGAAATGCCTTCCATCATGCAGCCATCACCCAGGAACACGTAGGTGTGGTGGTCGACGATGTCGTGGCCGGGGCGGTTGAATTGCGCGCCCAGGACTTTTTCAGCCAGCGCAAAACCAACGGCGTTGGCCAGGCCTTGGCCCAGGGGACCGGTGGTGGTCTCGACGCCTGGGGTGTAGCCGAATTCCGGGTGGCCCGGGGTGCGGCTGTGCAGCTGGCGGAAGCTCTTGAGGTCATCGATGGTGACGTCGTAGCCGGTCAGGTGCAGCAGCGAGTAGATCAGCATCGAGCCGTGGCCGTTGGACAGCACGAAGCGGTCACGGTCGGCGAACGTCGGGTTGCTCGGGTTGTGTTTCAGGTAGTCACGCCAAAGTACCTCGGCGATATCCGCCATGCCCATCGGGGCACCGGGATGGCCGCTGTTGGCTTTTTGCACGGCATCCATGCTGAGGGCACGAATGGCGTTGGCACGCTCACGACGGCTGGGCATCGCTGATCTCCTGGGGTTTGCTTAAAAGAAACGGAAAAAAGGACCGGCATTTTCCCTCAGCCACCGGCTGCGGGCAATGACAGATAGTCACTTGAAGGTGTTTTTCCTGCGGTTTACGCGGCAATCGCTTGCAGAACTCGGCTACGTGCTCGTCTAAGGGAGACAGCAGTTGCTTATAACTGCCACTTATCGACCAATATCAAAACTTTTTGATATTGGCCTTGCGAGGATACTAACCCGTCACTAGACTGCTGGCCTTATGAACTTACCCGTGCCCTCCCTGCGTCCTGACGACGGTGAAGACCTGGCAGCCTTGTGCAAGGCCGCTGGCGACCCGTTGCGCCTGAACGTATTGCGCGCACTGACCAACGATTCATTCGGCGTGCTGGAACTGGCACAGATCTTCGCCATCGGCCAGTCCGGCATGAGCCACCATCTGAAGGTGCTGTCCCAGGCCGACCTGGTCGCCACCCGCCGCGAAGGCAATGCGATTTTCTACCGCCGCGCCCTGCCCCACACCGACCTGCTCGGCGGCAAGTTGCACGCTGCCCTGCTTGAAGAAGTGGATAGCCTGAGCCTGCCCCACGACGTGCAGTCACGCATCGGCCAGGTGCACGGGCAACGTGCCGCTGCGAGCCAGGATTTTTTCGCACGGGTTGCCGAGAAATTTCGCGCCCAGCAGGACCTGATCGCAGGCTTGGCCCAATACCGCGACAGCGTGCTGGCGTTGCTGGACAAGCTGAGCTTCAGTAAAGAGGCCACGGCACTGGAGGTCGGGCCTGGGGATGGCGGTTTCCTGCCGGAACTGGCACGCCGCTTTCAGCAAGTCACGGCGCTGGACAATAGCCCGGCGATGCTCGAACTGGCGCGCCAGCTCTGCGAGCGCGAGGCGTTGGGCAATGTCAGCCTGCAGTTGGCTGACGCACTCACCCGTACAACGATCAAGGCCGACTGCGTGGTGCTGAACATGGTCTTGCACCATTTCGCAGCCCCCGCCGACGCCCTCAAGCAAATGGCCGGGCTGCTGCACCCCGGCGGTAGCCTGTTGGTTACGGATTTATGCAGCCACAACCAGAATTGGGCCAGGGAGGCCTGCGGTGATCTCTGGTTGGGTTTTGAACAGGACGATCTGGCCCGTTGGGCCACCGCTGCGGGACTCGTTCCCGGGGAAAGCCTCTATGTAGGTTTACGTAATGGTTTCCAGATCCAGGTCCGCCACTTTCAGCGACCGACTGGCGACACTCACCATCGGTAAATATCAGGAAAACATCGAGATGAGCGAATACTCCCTTTTCACCTCCGAGTCCGTGTCTGAAGGGCATCCGGACAAAATCGCCGACCAGATTTCTGATGCGGTGCTGGACGCCATCATTGCTGAAGACAAGTTCGCCCGTGTGGCGTGCGAGACTCTGGTGAAAACCGGTGTAGCGATCATCGCGGGCGAAGTGACCACCACCGCCTGGGTCGACCTCGAGCAGATCGTTCGTGACGTGATCACCGACATTGGCTACAACAGCTCCGACGTCGGCTTCGACGGCGCGACTTGCGGCGTGATGAACATCATCGGCAAGCAGTCGCCTGACATCAATCAGGGTGTCGACCGCGCCAAGCCGGAAGACCAGGGCGCCGGCGACCAGGGCCTGATGTTCGGCTACGCCAGCAACGAAACCGAGGTGCTGATGCCGGCACCGATCACCTTCTCGCACCAGCTGGTGCAGCGTCAGGCCGAAGCGCGTAAATCCGGCCTGCTGCCTTGGCTGCGCCCGGATGCCAAGTCCCAGGTGACCTGCCGCTACGAAGGCGGCAAGGTGGTTGGCATCGACGCCGTTGTCCTGTCGACCCAGCACAACCCGGACGTTTCCTACGCCGACCTGCGCGAAGGCGTGATGGAGTTGATCGTCAAGCACGTGCTGCCGGCCGAACTGCTGAGCAAGGACACCCAGTTCCACATCAACCCGACCGGCCAGTTCATCATTGGTGGCCCGGTTGGTGACTGCGGCCTGACCGGTCGCAAGATCATCGTCGACAGCTACGGCGGCATGGCCCGTCACGGCGGTGGCGCGTTCTCCGGCAAGGATCCATCCAAGGTTGACCGCTCCGCCGCCTACGCCGGTCGCTACGTGGCCAAGAACATCGTCGCTGCCGGCCTGGCCGAGCGTTGCGAGATTCAGGTTTCCTACGCCATCGGCGTGGCCCAGCCGACGTCGATCTCGCTGAATACCTTCGGCACCGGCAAGATCAGCGATGACAAGATCGTCAAGCTGGTGCGTGAGATCTTCGACCTGCGCCCTTACGCGATCACCACCATGCTCGACCTGCTGCACCCGATGTACCAGGAAACCGCAGCCTACGGCCACTTCGGTCGCACCCCTGCGCAGAAGACTGTCGGCGACGACACCTTCACCACGTTTACCTGGGAAAAAACCGACCGCGCCAACGACCTGCGCACTGCCGCCGGCCTGTAATCGCTCACGGTACATAAAGCCTCGCCGGGTTTGCCCGGCGGGGCTTTTTATTGCCTGCGGGACCGCCTTCACACTTTTTGGATCCAAAGCTTGCAGGCACAATAATGGCCCTCTAGAATCCGCGCCCTCTCGGGCCTTCACCTTATTTGGATATTGCCCTGCGCCAGCCCGGGATTCATAAGTGCGCAGGCAATCGAACATTGAGGTTTTTCATGCGCATCTCCACACTCGCCCCTGCCGCCCTTCTGCTTAGCCTGTTCGCCCTGCCGGCCCACGCCGCTGACCTGAGCGCATTGAGTGGCGCTCTGACCTCCCAGTTGGGTGGCGGTAATGCCGGCGATTGCCAAAAGCAATCCGCCGACCTGCAAACCAAGATCGATGCTGCCGAAGCCAGCAAAGACACCTTGAAAGTGAAGGCCTTCAAAGCCGCGCAAGAGCAGATCAACAAAGGCTGTGACAAGCTCGCACAAGCCCAGGCCAAAGCCGACGCCAAGCAGCAAACCCAGGAAGCCAAGGCCGATAAGCCTGATGCCGTAAAAGCACTGGGCGGCCTGTTCAAGTAAGCCGAAACACCCGGTAAAAAGCCCCGCAGCGTCGGGGCTTTTTTGTGCCTGAGTGGATCCTTTAGGCTGGGCGCCCACTCCGAGCAAGGATGCTCATGATGCGCTTACTGATTGTTTGTCTACTTGCCGCGCTATCCGGTTGGACCTGGGCGGAGGACTGCCCCGATGAGGCCCGAACCCAGATCGCTCCCCTGGCCGAACAGGTCCGCTTGTGGGATGACAGCTACCACCGACTCGGCCAATCCCCCGTCAGCGACGAACTCTACGATCAGGCCCGCCAGCGCCTGAACCATTGGCGCCGATGTTTCTCCCAACCCGCCCTCGAACCTGATCACCCATTGGCCAGCGCCAGAGGTACCTTGGCGCACCCGGTCGCCCATACAGGCCTGGAAAAACTGCTGGGTGAACAGGCCGTCGGCGCCTGGCTGGACACACGACAGGATGTGTGGATTCAACCAAAGGTCGACGGGGTGGCGGTGACCCTGGTGTATCGGCAGGGCCAGTTGAAACAGGTGATCAGCCGTGGCGATGGCGCCCTCGGCCAGGACTGGTCAACCTCCGCGCGCAAGATCCCCGCCATTGTCCAGCAACTGCCGGAGCCCATTGATCTGGTGCTGCAGGGCGAACTCTATTGGCGCCTCGACGAGCATGTGCAATCGGCACGTGGCGGGCTCAACGCCCGCAGCAAGGTGGCGGGGCTGATGAATCGCCGACAGTTGAGCGACTCTGACGCCGCTGGCATCGGCTTGTTTGTCTGGGCCTGGCCGGACGGCCCCGCGACTTTTACCGAACGCCTGACCACCCTGGCTCGCTGGGGGTTCACCGACAGCCAGCGCTTTAGCCAGCCCGTGCAGAACATCGCCGAAGCCGTGCACTGGCGTACCTACTGGTACAACCATCCCCTGCCGTTCGCCAGCGACGGGGTGGTGTTGCACCAGGCATTACGTGCACCGGCCGAGCGCTGGCAGGTCAGTGCGCCTTACTGGGCTGTCGCTTGGAAGTACCGCACGGCCAACGCCCTGGCTGTGGTACGCAAGGTGCAGTTCAAGATCGGCCGCACCGGACGCATCACCCCCATTCTGGAATTGGAGCCGGTAAGCCTGGACGACCGCCGGATCAGCCGGGTAAGCGTCGGCTCCTTGAGGCGCTGGCAAGCCCTGGATATTCGACCGGGCGACCAGGTGTCCATCAGCCTGGCGGGCCAAGTGATCCCTCGGCTGGACCAAGTGATCCTGCGCAACACCACGAGGATCGACCTGTCGGTGCCGGACCCTCGTGACTTTCACGCCTTGAGTTGCTGGCAACTGGACCCCGGCTGCGAAGAACAGTTACTCGCACGCCTTACCTGGCTGAGCGGCAACCAGGGCCTGGCATTGCCGCACATAGGCCGCGAGACGTGGAACGTATTGATCGAAGCCGGTCTAATCGCAGGCTTTCTCGATTGGTTGACCCTGGATGCGGCAGAGCTTGCTAACATTGATGGCTTCGGTGAGCGCAGCCGTACGCGGCTGCTCGACAGCCTTCACAGCGCTCGGCAGCGACCCTTTGCACAATGGCTCGAGGCCTTGGGTGTACCGCCTGCGGCACGCGCAGACCTGGCGGGCAACTGGCAGACGCTGGTCGCCAGAGACACACAGGCCTGGCTGGCCATCGATGGCATAGGCCCGGGTCGCGCAGCGCAACTGAGCGCTTTTTTTCGCGACCCACATGTACAGACCTTGGCTGACACATTACGCGTGGCCGGAATAGACGGGTTTTGAACCCGTCCCGACCACCTTCAAATCACAGCAGAATTCACCCTGCTATTTGCGACCCTGGAGTTCCACATGAAATTTCTAGCCCCTCTTGCCTTGCTGACCGTCGCAAGCTTCATGGCCACGCCAGTGCTGGCCGCCGAAGAAGCCCCCGCCCTCACCGGCTGCGCTGCCAAGCGCCAAGCCATCAGCACCCAGATCGAACAAGCCAAGGCCCACGGCAACAGCGACCAGCAAGCCGGCCTGGAAAAAGCCCTGAGCGAAGTCACCGCCAACTGCACTGATGCCTCCTTGAGAAAGGAGCGCGAAAACAAGGTGCTCGATGCCAAGCACGACGTCAGCCGTCGTCAGGCCGACCTCGACAAGGCGATGAAAAAGGGCGACGCGGACAAGATCAACAAGCGTAAGGACAAGCTCGCCGAGTCACGCAAGGAACTGCAGGACGCCGTGGAAGAACTCGACCAGTAAAACCGGTCAGTGATCGCGAAACTGCTTATGGCAGGCACTGCAGGCATCTTCGACTTTCTGTACGGCAGGGGTAAGGTTGCTGGCCTTGTAGGGCTGCACCTGACTGGCAATCACCAATTCACCGGTGGCCGCTTCCAGGTCACGGGCCAGTTGCTGGAACTGCGCCTGTTTTTGCCACACATCGTCCTTGGCGCTGGTGTGATCCTCTTCGCGCACACTCGGAAAGTGTTTCCATGGTTCATGGGACAGCGCATCGAGCTTGACCGCGCCTTCGGCGAATTTCGCACCGTCAAATGCAATGCGCCCGCGCAGCATGCCGCCCAGGTCTTCGCCGGTCTTGAGCATCTGCTTGAAGATCGCCTTGCGCTGGCCCAGGGGGGAATTCGGATCGACGCCGCCGCAGGCGGACAGTGCCAGGCAGGCCAACAGTACAAGCGTCATTTTTTTAAAAGTCATGGTGGCTCAGGGTCACGGGAAACGGCGGCCAGTATCCTCGCCCCGCCCGCAAAGACCAATAGCCCTATTAATAATAAGGGTTGCCAAACGGCGCTACGGCGCAGGCAATCGCTTCAGGAATCGCGCGCATGAATCTCACTTTGAAACACTGGAGCCCCCGCCTGGCGTGGGCCCTGCCGATGATCGCACTGCTGGCCGGCTGCGATGCTGGCAAAGACGCCAGCAAAGATGAAAGCGTAAAACCTCACGCTGTGGCCACCTACGTGAGTGCCCCTTGGGAGGCTTTGCCGAGCGTCTCCGACAGCGACTTGCTGGCCGGTTTTGAATCCTGGCGCAGCGCCTGCCAACGCCTCAAGGCAGACCCTGTATGGGGCGCGACCTGTGCCGCAGCGGGCAGCGTGCCCGCCGATGCCGTGGCGGTGCGTGGTTTTCTCAAGGAGCGCCTGGATGTGTTCGGCCTGCGTTCGGCCGACAACACCCCCAACGGCTTGATCACTGGTTACTACGAACCGGTCTACCCCGGCAGCCTGACCAAGACCGCCACCGCCCATGTTCCCGTGTATGGCGTGCCGGACGACCTGATCATTGTCAATCTGGAAAGCATTTACCCGGAACTCAAGGGCAAGCGCCTGCGCGGTCGCCTTGAAGGCCGTGTGCTCAAGCCCTATGACGATGCCAGCGCGATCAACGGCCAAGGCTCCACCGCCAAGCCGATTGCCTGGCTGACCAACCCGATGGACCTGCAATTTCTGCAGATCCAGGGCTCGGGCCGCATTCAACTCAAGGACGGGCGCCAGCTGCGCGTGGGTTACGGCGACCAGAACGGCTACCCCTATCGCCCTATCGGCCGTTGGCTGGTGGAGCAAGGCGAGCTGAAGAAAGAAGACGTGACCATGGGCGCCATCAGCGCTTGGGCCAAGGCGCATCCCGAGCGCATCCCGGAACTGCTGGCGAGCAACCCCAGCTACGTATTCTTCAGCGCTCGCCCCGACAGCAATGAGGGTCCACGCGGCTCGCTGAACGTGCCCTTGACCGCCGGCTACAGCGTGGCGGTGGATCGCAAGGTGATTCCGCTGGGCAGCCTGTTGTGGCTGTCGACCACCAAACCCGACGGCTCGCCATTGGCACGCCCGGTCGCTGCGCAGGACACCGGCGGTGCAATCACCGGTGAAGTACGCGCGGACCTGTTCTGGGGCACGGGTGATGCAGCAGGAGAGTTGGCGGGAAATATGAAGCAGCAAGGGCAAATCTGGATGCTATGGCCCAAGGGCGCGGCGTTGCCGCAGGTGCCGGATGCACCCACCGGAACCTGACACTCGCCGAAAACACACCGTAGGAGCGAGCTTGCTCGCGAAAAACGTCAACGATAACGCAGCGCTTTCTGGCAGCCCGCGTTGTCTGTTGGTTCTTCGCGAGCAAGCTCGCCCTACGGAAACCGGTTCAGATCGAGACGAAGAAGAAGCTCGCAATCAACGCCATGCCGACCGCCCACACCAGCGAGCGCAAGATCGCCCAGTCGGCCAGGTAGCAGATGATGTACAGCAGGCGGCTGGTGATAAACAGCACGGCCAGCACATTGATGGTCACCAGTTCGGCCGTGCCGGCCAAATGGGCGACAATCACCGCCGCCGCGAAGGCTGGGGTGACTTCAAAGCTGTTGAGTTGTGCGTTATGGGCGCGCCGGGCGACCCCATCGAGGGTTTCCAGGAAAGCCCGTGGGTCGTGGTTCTGCCGTGGCCCGAACTTGCCGCCACTGAACTTGGCCACCCCCGTGCACAGGTAAGGCAGAAAAATCGCGATCAACACACACCAGAAAGCAGCCGTCATCACTCACTCCTTTTGTAGTTTTATGCAGCGATTAGAGTTCTAGCACTAAAAAACCCATATCGCACCTACCCGCTATGAGCCGCGCAGCACCGAAAGGTTCTACCGCACTTTCGCCCAAGGCCTTGCAACCTCACGCCGCTGCTGCGGTCCATCCCCCATTCACACTCCACCCCCCCACCTTCCAAGGACCCCGGATGCTTGAACTTGTCGCCGCCTTCATTTGCCTCACCACCCTGCTCACCTATGTGAACTTCCGTTTTATCGGCCTGCCGCCCACCATCGGCGTGATGGTCACGGCCCTGCTGTTTTCCCTGATCCTGCAAGGCCTGAGCCTGCTCGGCTACCCAGGCCTGGAGGAACGTATCCAGCAACTGATCGGCCAGATCGACTTCGGCGACCTGCTGATGAACTGGATGCTGTCGTTCCTGCTGTTCGCCGGCGCCTTGCACGTCAACTTGAACGACCTGCGCAGCTACCGCTGGCCCATCGGCCTGCTGGCAACCTTCGGTGTGTTGATCGCCACCGTGGTGATCGGCAGCCTGGCGTATTACATCTTCGCCCTGTTTGGCTGGCACGTGAGCTTCCTTTACTGCCTGTTGTTCGGCGCACTGATCTCGCCCACCGACCCCATTGCAGTACTGGGCGTACTGCGAACCGCCAACGCGTCGAAACCGCTGAAGACTACGATTGTGGGCGAGAGCCTGTTCAACGACGGCACGGCGGTGGTGGTGTTTACCGTATTGCTGGGCATCGCGCAGTTGGGCGAGACGCCTACCGTGGGCGCCACGGCCTTGCTGTTCGCCCATGAGGCAATTGGCGGCGTGGTCTTCGGCGGGCTGATCGGCTATCTGGTGTACCTGATGATCAAGAGCATCGAACAGCACCAGATCGAAGTGATGCTGACCCTCGCCCTGGTGATCGGCGGCTCGGCAATGGCCACGGAGCTGCACGTCTCCGCGCCGATCGCGATGGTGGTGGCCGGGCTGATCATCGGCAACCTGGGGCGCAAGTTGGCGATGAACGACATGACCCGGCGCTACCTGGACGGCTTCTGGGAGCTGCTCGATGACATGCTCAACGCGTTACTGTTCGCGCTGATCGGCATGGAGCTGCTGCTGTTGCCGTTCAACTGGCTGCACGTCTTCGCGGCCAGTTTGCTGGCGGTGGCGATCCTACTGTCGCGCCTGCTGACCGTGGCCCCGGCGATCCTGTTGCTGCGCCGCTGGCGCACGGTGCCACGCGGCACCATCCGCATCCTCACCTGGGGCGGCTTGCGCGGCGGGGTTTCGGTGGCACTGGCGCTGGCCCTGCCACTGGGCCCCGAGCGCGATCTGCTGCTGAGCATCACCTACATTGTGGTGTTGTCGTCGATCCTGTTGCAGGGCCTGAGCATCGGCAAGCTGGTCAAGCGCGTGACCCAGGGCGAACCCCAGGCCACACCTGACGTTCACTGATCCTTGTTGATCCGCTGCGGATGCCTCGGGTCCGCAGCGTTCTTGCCCGGCAAGCTACCCTCGCTGCGAATCTGCGCATGGCTGATCAACGCAAAGATGAAGCTGCCACCGATGATGTTGCCGGCCAGTGTGGGGCCGGCAAACACCAGCCAGAAATCCTTCCACGGCAACTCGCCGGCAAACACCAGGTACGACACTTCCGCCGAACCCACCACGATATGGGTGAAGTCCCCCAGGGCCATCAGGTAGGTGATCAAAATGATGATCCACATCTTGGCGCTTTCCATCGATGGGATCATCCACACCATGGTGGCGATCATCCAGCCGGAGACGATGCCTTTGGCGAACATCTGGCCGGCGTCGTTTTCCATGATCTTGCGCCCGATTTCCAGGAAGGCCATGTCGGTCTTGGTGTCGAAGATCGGCAGGTGCAGCATCACGTACGCCACCAGCAGGGTGCCGCAGAGGTTACCCACCAGCACCACCGACCACAGGCGTAACAGGCGCCCGGCATTGGCCAGGGTCGGCTTGCTCATTACCGGCAGCACGGCGGTCAGGGTGTTCTCGGTAAACAGTTGCTGGCGCGCGAGGATCACCGCGAGAAAGCCTGCGCAATAGCCGAAGCTGGCGATCACCTTGAAGGCTTCGCCGTCCGGCAGGCGCGAATTGAGCAACCCCATGGCCATCAGCGACAGGCCCATGGTCAACCCGGCTGCCAATGCCGACCACCACAACGCGGCGACGCTGCGCTCCAGCTCCTGGTCGCCCTGTGTGCGGATAATTTCATGCAGCACTGCCGCGCGGGGCGGCTGGTTCTTGTCGACGTCCTGCTGCTCTTCCTGGGACAGGTTGGGGGTCTTGCCATCTTCTTGCGTAGCCATGGTGATACCTGAACGGGGGGCGATGTTCAGGTACGACCTATGGTTGATCAAGAGCGTTCACTGGCCCCGAGCAGGTTTACTCGCTGATGCCGTCGTCCTGGAACTGATCCTTGACGTACTTGATCTCTGTACGGCCGTGGGGCGCAGGCAGGCCGTCCTCGCCAAGGTTGACGAAGACCATTTTCTCTACAGTCAGGATGCTTTTGCGGGTGATCTTGTTACGCACTTCACAGGTGAGGGTGATGGAGGTGCGGCCGAACTCGGTGGCGGTGATGCCCAGCTCGATGATATCGCCCTGGCGCGAGGCGCTGACAAAGTTGATTTCGGAGATGTACTTGGTCACCACGCGCTGGTTGCCCAGTTGGACGATGGCGTAGATGGCTGCTTCTTCGTCGATCCAGCGCAGCAGGCTGCCGCCGAACAGGGTGCCGTTGGGGTTGAGGTCTTCGGGTTTTACCCATTTGCGGGTGTGGAAGTTCATGGTCACTCCAAAGCGTCTTGCCGAATGATGGGCAACATCATGGCAGAGCCTGCCCCCAAGCTCTATGCGCCATTGCCTATCACCCCCATGCGCGATCTGCATGCCGCCGACAGAAAGGCTTGGGAAGTGCCGCGTACACGGCTATAATCGCCCCCGCTTCAAAACGGTCATCTTCAGTTGATACCGTTTCTCCCGCCACCTGTCCGAGGGGCGCTGCAGCAGGTTCAACCTGTCAGGCTCGGATGGGGCGTTGTCCGGCCTGGTTGCCCTGGCCTGATACTAAACGCACAACGGCGCCCATTCGCACACTACGAATGGAGGCTCTTCATGAGCGCTGTAATTACGCCTGCAGATTTCAACGACTACAAAGTCGCCGATATGTCCCTCGCCGCCTGGGGCCGTCGCGAAACCTTTATCGCCGAATCCGAAATGCCAGCCCTGATGGGCCTGCGTCGCAAGTATGCCGCAGAGCAACCGCTCAAGGGCGCGAAGATCCTCGGCTGCATCCACATGACCATCCAGACTGCCGTGCTGATCGAAACCCTGGTTGCCCTGGGTGCCGAAGTGCGTTGGTCGTCCTGCAACATCTTCTCGACTCAAGACCAGGCCGCTGCCGCCATCGCCGCTGCCGGTATCCCGGTATTCGCCTGGAAAGGCGAGACCGAAGAAGAGTACGAGTGGTGCCTGGAGCAAACCATCCTCAAAGATGGCGCGCCTTGGGATGCCAACATGATCCTCGATGACGGCGGCGACCTGACCGAGCTGCTGCACAAGAAGTACCCGCAGATCCTCGACCGCGTCCACGGCGTGACCGAAGAAACCACCACCGGCGTGCACCGCCTGCTGGACATGCTGGCCAAGGGCGAGCTGAAAATCCCGGCCATCAACGTCAACGACTCGGTGACCAAGAGCAAGAACGACAACAAGTACGGCTGCCGTCATAGCCTGAACGATGCCATCAAGCGCGGCACCGACCACCTGCTGTCGGGCAAGCAAGCCCTGGTGATCGGCTACGGCGACGTGGGCAAGGGTTCGTCCCAGTCCCTGCGCCAGGAAGGCATGATCGTTAAAGTCTCCGAAGTCGACCCGATCTGCGCCATGCAAGCCTGCATGGACGGTTTCGAAGTGGTTTCGCCGTTCATCGATGGCGTCAATGACGGCACCGAAGCAAGCATCGACAAGGCCCTGCTGGGCAAGATCGACCTGATCGTGACCACCACCGGTAACGTCAACGTCTGCGATGCCAACATGCTCAAGGCCCTGAAAAAGCGCGCCGTGGTGTGCAACATCGGTCACTTCGACAACGAGATCGACACCGCTTTCATGCGCAAGAACTGGGCATGGGAAGAAGTGAAGCCACAGGTACACAAGGTTCACCGTACCGGCGCTGGCGCTTTCGATCCACAGAACGACGACTACCTGATCCTGCTGGCCGAAGGCCGCCTGGTTAACCTGGGCAACGCCACCGGCCACCCAAGCCGCATCATGGACGGCTCGTTCGCCAACCAGGTACTGGCCCAGATCTTCCTGTTCGGCCAGAAATACGCCGACCTGTCGCCGGCCCAGAAAGCCGAGCGCCTGACCGTGGAAGTACTGCCGAAGAAACTCGACGAAGAAGTGGCCCTGGAAATGGTCCGCGGCTTCGGTGGCGTGGTAACTCAGCTGACCAAGACCCAGGCCGACTACATCGGCGTGACCGTCGAAGGTCCGTTCAAGCCGCACGCTTACCGCTACTAAGTAATCAGCCCAACCTGCTCCACCTGTAGGAGCGAGCTTGCTCGCGAAAAACTCAAGGACACCGCGTACATCCTGTTTCTACGCGTTATCGTTGACGTTCTTCGCGAGCAAGCCCGCTCTTACAGTGCAGATGGGTTGCACAGTCGGCTTCTGAGTTTCAAAGGGTATGACCATGTCCCAAGACCGTCGCTACAGCTTCGAGTTCTTCCCCACCAAGACCGATGCTGGGCATGAAAAACTGATGGCGACTGCCAAGCAGTTGGCCAGCTACAACCCCGACTTCTTCTCCTGCACCTACGGCGCAGGCGGCTCGACCCGTGATCGTACGATCAACACCGTGTTGCAGCTTGAAAGCGAAGTCAAAATTCCCGCCGCTCCGCATTTGTCGTGCGTGGGCGACAGCAAGGCCGACCTGCGCAGCCTGCTGACCCAATACAAAGCCGCCGGCATCAAGCGCATCGTTGCCCTGCGTGGCGACTTGCCGTCCGGCATGGGCATGGCCAGTGGTGAGCTGCGCTACGCCAATGACCTGGTGAGCTTTATCCGTGAAGAAAGCGGCGACCACTTCCATATCGAAGTGGCGGCTTACCCGGAGATGCACCCCCAGGCACGCAATTTCGAAGACGATCTGCAGAATTTCGTGCGCAAGGCCAATGCCGGCGCCAACAGCGCGATCACCCAGTACTTCTTCAACGCCGACAGCTATTTCTACTTCGTCGAGCGTGTACGCGCCATGGGTGTGAACATCCCGATCGTGCCGGGCATCATGCCGATCACCAACTACAGCAAGCTGGCGCGTTTCTCCGACGCCTGCGGTGCCGAGATCCCACGCTGGGTGCGCAAGCAACTGGAAGCCTATGGCGACGACGTCAAGAGCATCCAGGCGTTCGGCGAACAGGTCATCAGCAACATGTGTGAAGAATTGTTGCAAGGTGGCGCGCCAGGCTTGCACTTCTATACCCTTAACCAGGCAGAACCGAGCCTCGCGATCTGGAACAACCTTAAACTGCCACGCTAGGTCGGTTTAATCGCTGTACCCAGCCCTCGTTATCACGGGGGCTTTTTTCGTCTACATATCCCCGGAAAGGAAGCCTGCAGTAAATGAATACAGCGTCCCCGACTCCCCGCCCGCAGCTGGTTTACCTGGTCTTCGGCGCCGAGACCTACCATCAGGAAGCCGTATTCAGCATCGCCAGCGCCCTGGCCCACCTCGGTGGCCCTCAGAACATGCCGTTGGATATCCAGGTGTTCAGCGACAACCCGGCCCCCTACCGTGACTTGCCGGTGCAGGTCCATACACTGGACAACGCCACGCGCCAACGCTGGAGCGAGCCCCACGGCTACCATTTCCGCACCAAACATGTGCTGTTACGCCAGGTCCTGGAAACGGCAGAGCGAGCGCTGCTGATCGACACCGACACCTTTTTCCACGACTCACCCATGGCGCTGTTCGAACGCGTCGCGCCCGGCACAGTGCTGTGCAATGCGTTCCACGCCAAGTACGGCGATAACCGCGAAAGCGTGTTGTATGAAGCCCTGGCCAAGCACCTTGCCGACAAAGGCATCGCGGACGACGACATGTGGCTGCTCAACTCGGGCGTCATGGGCCTGACCCGTCAGGACGCGCACATCCTTGATCGCTCGATCGAGTTGATGGACGAGCTGTTCCCGATGGCCCAAGGCGCCTATACCCTGGAAGAGTTCTGCCTGTCGGTGGCCGCGTACCGCACGCTCAACGTGCGCCAGTGCCCGGACCTGATCCACCACTACTGGAGCCGTAAACAGTTGTTCCGCGCCAAGGTCAAGGCATGGATCAACAAGCACGCCACAGACCCCATCTGCGCCCTGGCCTTGGCCGACACCCGCAAGGTCTCGGCCCACCTACCGCGCCCGCCGCGCCTGCAGCGCTTGATGTACAAGCTGATCACCCTGGCCTTGCCCAAACGCAAGCAGCAGTTCATCCGTGAAATCCTCTACGGCTGCTACGAGCACGAAAATGAATTCGACCAGGCCTGTGGCCCGGTTTGGTGGGACAAAGCCCTGCAAAACCAGCAAGAGCGACAAAACAGCCCAGTCGACGCGCACCAGCTCGAACATTGGTTTGCAAACCCCGTGGTACGCCTGATTCTTGGCGAGCGTCGTGCCGCCATCTATGAACACCTGATGACCTCTCCGACAAAGTAGCGCCGCCCTAAGGCGCGCGTGCCAGAGCTTCTCTTTAGCGCACGGGCATCGTAACCTCAGGGTATGCCCGTCATTCTGAAGCTGTTGACCGCTGCGCTTTTCACTTGCTTGAGCCTGGCCGCTTATGGCGAGAAATTGCGCATTGTCACCGAGCCCTGGGCGCCGTATGTGTATGAGGAACACGGCGCCATGCAAGGGCTGGATTACGAAACCACGGTGATCGTGTTCCAGCGCCTGGGGGTCGATGTGCAGTGGCAGTTCCTGCCCTGGAAGCGCTGCCTGGCCATGCTTGACCAGGGCAATGCCGATGGCGCACTGGATATTTTCCACAGTCACGACCGCGACGCCCTGCTGCTCTACCCCAGCGAACCGTTGTCGGAAGTGGAGTTCGTGATGTTCTACGCCAACGAGCGCCCTCACCCGGTCCAAAGCCTTGACGGCCTTGGTGGCCTGACTGTCGGCACGTCACCAGGCTACCTGTACGGCGCGCCCTTCAGTGACTCCGATGCGTTTAACCGCGAACCGGCTCCCAGCCATGAGGCTAACTTCGGCAAATTGCTGCTGGGGCGCATCGACCTGGTGATCACCGACCGCCGGGTCGGCCTGCATGTGATCAAGGCGCTGGGCCTGGAGGGCAAGGTCAGCCAGGCCCCCGTAGTGGTCAGCCGTCAACAGCAGTACCTCGCCGTACGCCGTGGCGCGGGGATGGACCTGCTGGTGCAACGCTTTGCCGCCGAACTCAAGCGCTTCAAACAGGAACCGGCCTACGCCGCTCTAAGCGCCAAATATGGTGGAATCCAAGCCAAAACAGCATCCGGACACACCGTTGAGCAGCAGGAAAGCGGCGCGCCGTGATTGCTCTGTTATACTCCGGCCTTTCCGCCAGGCTTACGCCCGGCCGCTGAGGTCCTGAAAAAGGCACCCAACCCCGCTACTGCGCAGCTTTCAGCCCGCGCGAGCCGGTGGAGTGCCCGCCAGACGCAGCAGGACCGGACGGGATTGCGCTCCCCTAAGCGCCATTCACGCCCGGCAAGATTATCCCTTTGGGCCAAGCCCTAACTAAAACAGGATTACTCATGTCCTTTGCTTCCCTCGGTCTCTCCGAGGCTTTAGTCCGCGCCATCGAGGCAGCGGGCTATACCGAGCCTACTCCGGTGCAACAGCGGGCTATCCCCGCCGTGTTGCAAGGTCGCGACCTGATGGTCGCGGCTCAGACAGGTACTGGTAAAACCGGCGGCTTCGCCCTCCCGATTCTGGAGCGGTTGTTCCCCAACGGTCACCCGGACAAATCCCAGCGTCACGGCCCGCGCCAACCGCGCGTACTGGTCCTGACCCCTACCCGCGAACTCGCCGCCCAGGTGCATGACAGCTTCAAGCTGTACGCCCGCGACCTGAAGTTCGTCAGCGCCTGCATCTTCGGCGGCGTCGGCATGAACCCACAGGTTCAGGCCATGTCCCGTGGTGTTGACGTGCTGGTCGCCTGCCCTGGTCGATTGCTCGACCTGTGCGGCCAAGGCAGCGTCGATTTGTCCCACGTGGAAATCCTCGTGCTGGACGAAGCCGACCGCATGCTCGACATGGGCTTTGTCCATGACGTGAAAAAGGTCCTCGCCCGCCTGCCGGCCAAACGTCAGAACCTGCTGTTCTCGGCAACGTTCTCCCAGGACATCACTGCCCTGGCCGGCAAGCTGCTGCATAACCCGGAGCGCATCGAAGTCACGCCGCCGAACACCACGGTCGAGCGTATCGAGCAACGCGTATTCCGCCTGGCCGCCAGCCACAAGCGTTCATTGCTGGCGCACCTGATCACCGCCGGTGCCTGGGAACAGGTGCTGGTGTTCACCCGCACCAAGCACGGCGCCAACCGCCTGGCCGAGTACCTGGACAAGCACGGCCTCACCGCCGTCGCCATCCACGGCAACAAGAGCCAGAACGCCCGCACCAAAGCCCTGGCCGACTTCAAGGCCGGTGAAGTGCGCATCCTGGTTGCCACCGATATCGCCGCACGCGGCCTGGACATCGACCAGTTGCCACACGTGGTCAACTTCGAGCTGCCAAACGTCGACGAAGACTATGTGCACCGTATCGGCCGTACTGGCCGTGCCGGTCGCTCGGGTGAAGCCATTTCCCTGGTTGCACCGGACGAAGAAAAACTGCTGAAAAGCATCGAACGCATGACCAAGCAGAAAATCGCCGATGGCGACCTGATGGGCTTCGATGCCAGCGCCGTCGAGGCCGAGAAGCCTGAAGTGCGCGAGCGTCCGGACGTGCGCAACCCGCGCAACCCACGCGGTCCGAAGGGCGATGGCCCGAACGGCGGCGGTGGCGGCGGTGGTCGTCGCGACAAAGGCAAAGACAAAGGCGGCAAGGAAAAAGCGCCAACCAACGGCCGTGGCGAACGCCCGGCCCGCGAGCAGAAGCCCCGCGAAGGCACCCCGGCCCGCGAACAGCGCCAGCCGAGCCAGCCGCCCCGCGCTGCTGACCGTGCCCCGGACGAGTTCCTCGACGACGACGTGGATAACTTCGGTAACCGCGTTGACTACGTGCCCCAGGCCAAACCGGCCCAAGGCCGTGGCCGTCGTCCAGGTGCTCCGGCGCCGGGCGCAGCTGCCGGCACTGGTGCTCCACGTGGCGGCCAGCCTCAGGGCGGTCGTCAGAACGGCCCGCGCAACAGCAGCGGCGGCACTACCGGCACCCCGCCGGCCAAGCGCAGCGGCCCGCGTAACGGCGCACCGCGTGACGGCCAGGCGCGTCGCGAAGACTCGCGCAGCAACAACCGCCGCCCGGCCCGTGACGACCAGCCGCGTTTGTCAGAGCCTGCCGTGCAGAACCCGCGCGGTGGCCCGGCGCCAAAGATCATCCACAAGGAGTCGAAGGCTGATCGCTTCCCGACACCGGAGCAGTTGGATCAACTGCCAGGCCGTCCTCGTGGTGAAAAACCAGCGCTGCTGACCCGCAACCGCGAAGCATAAAAAAAACCCGTATCGCGAGATACGGGTTTTTTTTGCCTGTAGGAGCGAGGGGGACGCCTAGTTCTTGCTCGCGAAGGTCGTCAACGATAACGCTGGCAGCCTGAATAAACGCGGTGTCTCTACGTTTTTCGCGAGCAAGCTCGCTCCTACCTGCGAAGCGTTACTTCGCTTTCACGCCTTCCAGCGAGATGTCCAGGTCGACAGTCTGGGAACTCGGGCCTGGGCCTTTGATGCCGAAGTCGTTCAGGTCCAGCGTGGTCTTGGCGTTGAAGCCAGCACGTTCGCCACCCCATGGGTCTTTGCCTTCACCGTTGAACGTGGCCTTGAAGGTCACAGGCTTGGTCACGCCGTGGAAGGTCAGGTCGCCGGTCACGTCAGCAGTTTTTTCGCCGGTGGATTTAACCGCGGTGGACACGAACTTGGCGTCCGCGAACTTGGCAACGTCCAGGAAATCCTTGCTGGCGATGTGCTTGTCACGTTCAGCGTGGTTGGACCACAGGCTGGCGGTTTTCACGTCGACTGCGATTTTGCTGGCCTCAGGCTTGGCGGCATCCCAGCTGAACGTACCATCCCAGTCCTTGAAGGTACCGTGGATGTAGCTGTAGCCCAGGTGGCTGATTTTCCAGTCGATGAAGGCGTGCTGGCCTTCCTTGTCAATCTTGTAGTCAGCAGCCATCACCTGACCTGCAGACAGCAGCGCTGTACCGATTGCCAGAGCGGCGAGGGTCTTTTTCAACATGCTTTCTATTCCTTGTGAGTCGAGGTTGAACATCAGGCTTTGCGCCCCAGCATTCGCGTGAGGGTCGCATCACGATCGATAAAGTGGTGTTTCAACGCAGCCACGCCGTGCAAGCCGGCGAAGACCACCAACACCCAGGCGAGGTACAGATGCACCACGCCAGCGGTGTCTGCCTGGTCCGGTAGACCGGAAACCACGGCAGGAATTTCAAACAGGCCAAACACCGGGATACCGACACCGTCTGCGGTGGAAATCAGGTAACCGGCGATCATCACGGCAAACAGCCCGAGATAAAGGAACGCGTGGCCGAACGCGGCACCGATGCGAGTCAAGCGGCTGTAACTGGCCAGCGGCGGAGGCGGCGGGCTGATCAAGCGCCAGACAATACGTACCAGCATGATGGCGAACAGCGTGATGCCAATGCTCTTGTGCAGGTCCGGTGCTTCTTTGCGCCAGGCGCTGTAGTAGTCCAGACCCACCATCCACAAGCCCAGGGCAAACAGGCCGAATACCACCAGGGCCACGCCCCAGTGCAAAATCATACTGACCCAGCCATACCGGGCTGGAGAGTTACGTAGCTGCATGTACTTAATCCCGTAAGAGCTGCGCCCAAGACTAGCGATTTACCTATCGAATTAAAGCGGAAAATTTTGCTTTGAAATATCGAGAAATACGATCTGGAGCCTATGCACAGTAAGTTAACGACGGATTAAGGACTATTCCTAAGAAACGTGACAGTCCGTCCTGCGTTTACTGCCAATTACCCACAATGGGTTGTGACACGGGCCGCCATTGCATAGGCTTGCGCGATTGTTTCGCCTGCGGCAGCCGCAGGACCGCTTCGAGGAGATCACCGATGGGCTTGAACAACCAGTGGATGCAACGCGACCTCGCGGTGCTGTGGCATCCCTGCACCCAGATGAAAGACCACCAGCAACTGCCGCTGATCCCGATCAAGCGCGGTGAAGGCGTTTGGTTGGAAGACTTCGAAGGCAAGCGCTACCTCGACGCCGTTAGTTCCTGGTGGGTTAACGTATTCGGTCACGCCAACCCGCGTATCAACCAGCGCATCAAGGACCAGGTCGACCAGTTGGAACACGTGATCCTCGCCGGTTTCAGCCACCAGCCGGTGATCGAGCTGTCCGAGCGCCTGGTAAAGATGACCCCCGAAGGCCTGACCCGCTGCTTCTATGCCGATAACGGTTCGTCGTGCATCGAAGTCGCGCTGAAGATGAGCTTTCACTATTGGCTCAACCGTGGCCTGCCGAATAAAAAGCGCTTCGTGACCCTGACCAACAGCTACCACGGCGAAACCATCGCCGCGATGTCGGTGGGCGACGTGCCGCTGTTTACCGAGACCTACAAGGCGCTGCTGCTGGACACCATCAAGGTGCCGAGCCCGGATTGCTACCTGCGGCCCGAGGGCATGAGCTGGGAAGACCACTCGCGCAACCTGTTCATGGCCATGGAACAGACCCTGGCCGAGCACCACGACAGCGTCGCCGCCGTGATCGTCGAGCCGCTGATCCAGGGCGCCGGCGGCATGCGCATGTACCACCCGGTGTACCTCAAGCTGCTGCGCGAAGCCTGCGACCGCTATGGCGTGCACCTGATCCACGATGAAATCGCCGTGGGCTTCGGACGCACCGGGACCATGTTTGCCTGTGAACAGGCAGGCATCCGCCCGGACTTCCTGTGTTTGTCCAAGGCCCTGACTGGCGGCTACCTGCCGTTGGCAGCGGTGGTCACCACCGATGACGTCTACGACGCGTTCTACGACGACTACCCGACCCTGCGCGCCTTCCTGCACTCCCACAGCTACACCGGCAACCCGCTGGCGTGCGCGGCGGCCCTGGCGACCCTGGATATTTTCGAAGAAGACAACGTCATCGAAAACAACAAGGCCCTGGCCCAGCGCATGGCCACGGCAACCGCGCATCTGGTCGACCATCCGCATGTCTCGGAAGTACGCCAGACCGGCATGGTGCTGGCCATCGAGATGGTCCAGGACAAGGCCACCAAGACCGCTTACCCGTGGCAGGAACGCCGTGGCCTGAAGGTGTTCGAACACGCCCTGGAACGCGGCGCGCTGTTGCGGCCGTTGGGCAGCGTGGTGTATTTCCTGCCGCCGTATGTGATCACGCCGGAGCAGATCGATTTCCTCGCCGAAGTGGCCAGCGAAGGCATCGACATCGCCACCAACAGCAAAGTCAGCGTGGCGGTGCCGAAGGACTTCCACCCCGGCTTCCGCGATCCGGGTTGATTGCCGGCACACCTACACCTTTTTCCAGAGAGCAGAAATGAGACTGTCCCGCTTTTTCACCGACACCCCGCTGAGCCTCGGCGACCACGAATTGCCCGAAGCCCAGGCGCACTACATCAGCCGCGTACTGCGCATGGGCGAAGGCGATGCCGTGCAATTGTTCGATGGTTCCGGCCAGGAGTTCCTGGGCAGCCTGCTGGAAGTCGGTAAAAAACGCGTCACCGTGCAACTGACGGAAAGCTTCGCCGGCCAGACCGAATCGCCGCTGCACATCCACCTCGGCCAGGGCCTGTCCCGGGGCGAGCGCATGGATTGGGCGATTCAGAAAGCCACCGAACTGGGCGTCAACGCCATCACGCCGATCTTCAGCGACCGCTGCGAAGTGCGCCTCAAAGACGAACGCGCCGACAAACGCCTGCTGCACTGGCGCCAGGTGGCGATCAGCGCCTGCGAGCAGTGCGGGCGTTCGACGGTGCCGGTGATTCACCCGCCGCTGCTGCTGGCGGACTGGTTGAAGCAGGTCGAGGCCGACCTGAAGCTGGTGCTGCACCCGGTGGCCGAGCCGATGGTCAGCCATGCCAAGCCTGCGAGCCTGGCGTTTCTGATCGGCCCGGAGGGCGGGCTGACCGACAACGAAGTCGACACCGCCCAAGGCGCTGGCTTCCACGCCGCCCGCCTCGGCCCGCGCGTGTTGCGCACCGAAACTGCACCGGTCGTCGCGTTGGCGGTTGCCCAACAACTCTGGGGCGACTTCTAAATGTGGGAGGGGTGATCAATCCACCGGATCGCTCACCGGCTTGGCAATGATCGCCTTCAACTCACTGGTCATCGGGAATTCCAGGTTCAAGCCCTTGGGCGGGATCGGCTGTTCAAACCAGCGCTGGTAAATCCCGTTGATCTCCCCCGAGCGGTACAGGTCGCCCAGGGTCTCGTTGACCACCGCAAGAAACTGCGGATCATCCTTGCGCACCATGCAGCTGTAGATCTCCCGCGACTGTTCCTCGCCGACCACTACCCAATGGTGTGGGTCCTTGGCCTTGGCGCGTTCGCCGTAGAGCAGCGCATCGTCCATGTAGAACGCCGCCGCGCGCCCCGTCTCCAGCATCTTGAACGCCTCGCCGTGATCCTTGGCGCTGATCACGAACATATTGCTTTTGTGCTCAGCGTTGTAACGCTTGAGAAAACGCTCGTTGGTGGTGCCGGCGGTGGTCACCACGTTCTTGCCCGACAGGTCGGCGAAACCCTTGATGCCACTGTCTTTAGCGGTCAGCAACTGGCCTTTCACGTAAATAAACCCGTAGGAAAATGCCACCTGCTTCTGCCGCTCGGCGGTCACCCCGGTGGAACCACATTCCAGGTCGACGGTGCCGTTCTGCACCAGCGGGATACGGGTTTGAGAGGTCACCAGGTTGTACTTCACATTCAGGTTGGCCACGCCGATCTTCTGCTGGATACGCTCGACGATCTTGCCGGACAGGTCCACCGAATAGCCCATCGGCTTGCCGCTGTGATCCCCCACGTAGGAAAACGGCACCGACGCATCACGGTAGCCCAGGGTGATGGACTTGGCGTTGGCGATCTTGCCCAGCGTACCCTCCAGCGGTGCCTGATTGGCATGGGCGTGTGCCCCCAGCAAAAGGCCCAGGGTGCAGCCGGTCAACAGGACTGTTTTCATTGTTATTCTCCGTTGGTCTTTAACGTTATTTACGTGCCGCAATCACGCTGATTTCCACCAGCACACTCGGCCGCGCCAGTTCCGCCTGCAGGGTGGTGCGTGTCGGCGCCATACCGGGCGATAGCCAGGCGGCCCACACTTCATTCATCGGTGCGAAACCGCTGCCGATGTCTTTCAAGTAAATGGTCGCATTCAGCAGATGATCCTTGTCACTGCCGGCCTGGGCCAGCAGCGCATCGATCTTGGCCAGCACTTCGCGGGTTTGCGTCGCCACATCCTGGCCGTCGCCGGGTACCTGGCCGGAGAGAAATACCAGATCCTTGAAGGTCACGGCGCCGGACAGTCGGTCGTTGCTGCTGATTCGATTGAGGGTCATGGAGGCATCCTTATGCGGCGCGGGGCGCGAGGCCCTGCATATCAATGGAAGGGGTCTGGTGGCCGATCAGTTCGGCCAGCAATTGGCCGCTGCCACACGCGAGGGTAAAACCGAGGGCGCCATGGCCCAGGTTCAACCACAGGTTGCGATAGACGCTGGCACCAATCAGCGGCACCCCAGTCGGGGTGGCGGGACGCATACCCGCCCACTCCACGGCATGGGCATAGTCACCGGCCATAGGAAATGTCTCGACTGCCTGACGTTTCATCAGCGCCAGGCGCTTGGGCTCAAGACTGGCGTCAAAGCCGACGATATCCACCATCGCCGCCACCCGCAGTTGTTCGCCAATACGCGCGTAGACAATCTTGCGGTCGTAGTCGGTGATGCTCACATTCGGCGCCTGGTGTTGCGCGCCAATCGGCACGCTGAGGCTATAACCCTTGAGTGGATACAGTGGCAGTGACACACCGGGCAATGCCAACTCGGCGCTGCGATGGCCGGCCGCGAGTACCAACTGCTCCACCGGCATCACCTCGTCACCCAGCTCGATGGCCTGCACGGCACCGTCGGCGTGACGGATACCGCTGACCTTGCGCCCCAGCAAAAAGCTGCAGCGCCCCGACGCCCTGAGCCGCGCGGCCAGCCGTTGGCAAAAGGCATGACAGTCCGCCACTTCCTCATTCGGCGTGTAGATACCCCCGACAAACCCTTCCGCCGCCTCTGCCAACGCCGGCTCCAGGCGCGCACAATCCAGCGCCGACAGCACCTGTTGTTGCAGGATGTCGGTGACCTTACTGCGCGCACGCTCAAAGGTGTCGGCAGTGCGAAAGGTCACCAGCTTGCCATTACGCCGCCAGTTGAACGCGTCCAGGCAATCGTAGACCCGCCATTGCTGCAAGGTGGTTTGGCTCAGGCTTGCCAGGCGCAGCAAGTGAGCGGCGTTGCGCGTGTTCACCGAGCCTCGGCAGGCGCTGATAAAGGCAGCCATCCAGCGCCATTGCTGGGGATCCAAACGCGGGCGCAGCTTCAGTGGCGAATCACCGCGCAGCAACCAGCCAATCGCCTGCAGCGGCACGCCCGCATCAGCCAGCGGAGCGACGTAGCGGTAAGACAACTGCCCGCCATTGGCGAAACTGGTTTCGCTGCCCAGGGTGTCGCGCGCATCGATCACCGTCACTTCATGGCCGGCACGCACCAGCGCATACGCGCTCGCCAGGCCGATAACCCCACCGCCAATGATGCAAACCTGCCCGGCCATTCCAACCTCCAGCCCTTGAATAAGTAGGCTCAAGCGTAGGCGCAGGTGACAGGCCACCGACAATGAATAAAGATGGGCCACCTATAAACAAAGGTTATGGACTTGCCATGCGCTTGCGTCATATCGAAATCTTCCAGGCCATTCGCCAGACCGGCTCCGTCAGCGCCGCTGCGCAGTTGCTGCATGTGTCGCAACCGGCGGTGACCAAGGTGTTGCAGCATGCCGAACTGCAACTGGGCTTTCCGCTGTTCCTGCGGGTGCGCGGCAAATTGCAGCCCACCCCGGAAGCCCTGGCGCTGGAAAGCGAGGTCGAGAAAGTCACCGAGAGCCTGCAAGGCGTGCGGCGCCTGGCCAAGAGCTTGCGCCGCGCCCCAGGGCAAAGCGTGCGGATTGGTGCGATCCCGGCATTGGCGCTGTCGCTGCTGCCACCGGCGATTCTGGAATGGACGCGCGACTACCCGGACATCGCCTGCGAGCTGTCCAGCGACCATAGCCGCGAGCTGGTGCACAAGCTGTTGATGCGCGAGATCGACCTGGCACTGACCCTCAACTTCTCCGGCCATCCAGGGTTGACCACACAGGTGCTGGCCAACGGTGTGCTGGTCGCATTGGCGTCGAAAAACTACTGGCCAGACGCGGAACTGCATCAGGCCCTGCCACTGGCAGACCTGGCGGGTGCGCCGTTGATTGGCCTGTCCAGCGCCGACCCGCTGGCGGCGAAACTCGACAGCTACCTGGAACATGTCGACCCACCGCCCCGCGTGACGATCTCGGTCCAGACCTATTCCCTGGCGCGAGCCATGGTGGAATCCGGCGCCGGCCTGACGGTGATCGATCCGTTCACGGCGTTGGGCGCCTCAACGGCCACCACCTGCATCCGTACCCTCACACCGCCGCTGCCGATCACACTGTACGCCCTGACCCGCGCCGATGAACCGCCGCCGCATATGCTGGCCAATCTGCTGGAGATCCTGGGCAAGCGCGCAGGCGAGTTATTGGCGCGCCTCTAAGGACAACGTCCCTCCCACATTCAAAGCACGTAATGCATGATCGCCACAAAGTGCAGCAGGCTCCCGCCGATCACAAATAAATGCCAGATCCCATGGGAATGCCGCAGGCGATCCTCCAGGGCAAAGAAGATGATGCCGACGGTGTACAGCACCCCGCCCGCCGCCAGCCAGGTAAATCCAGCCGTCCCCAGCGCGGCAATCAGCGGCTTGACCGCCACCAGCACGATCCAGCCCATCACCGCGTAGATCACGATGGACAGGATGCGCGCCTCGGAGCGCGGCTTGATCTCTTGCAGGATGCCGATCACCGCCAGCCCCCACACGATGCCGAACAACGTCCACCCCCACGGGCCTCTCAGCGTCACCAGGCAAAACGGCGTGTAGCTGCCGGCGATCAACAGGTAGATCGAAAAGTGATCGACCTTCTGCATGATCTCTTTTCGCCGTCCTTGGACGCTGTGGTACACGGTCGACGCGCTGTACAGCACCATCAGCGTAAAGCCATAAATCGCCACGCTGACGATCTTCCAGGGGCTGCCATCCAGGCTCGCCACCACCAACATCCACACGGCGCCAATACACGCCGCGACTGCACCGAGCAAATGGCTCCAGGCGTTGAATCGTTCCCCGTGATACATCTGTCACTGACCTCCTGTAGCCGCTGGAACTGGCTGGCAAGCGTCCAGCCTTGCGCATAAGAGTGCAAGTGTCTTGTGACGTTCCGAGGACGCCGCACGGTTTTGCGGGCACAATCGGACGCATTCGAACAAGAGCCCACGGCCATGCTGATCGACGAAGAATTCACCCTCAAAAAGCTGGAAATCTTCCTGGCATTCATGCGTACCGGCAACCTGGCCCGTGCCGCCGCCGAACTGCAAACCAGCAATGTCAGCGTGCACCGCGCCATCCACTCGCTGGAAAATGCCCTGCGCTGCCCGCTGTTCAAACACGAGGGCCGCAACCTCACCCCGCTGGAAAGCGCCTATGTCCTCGAAGAACGCGCGCAGAAACTGATCGCCGATGTGGTCGACAGCGTACGCCTGACCCGCGAAGCCGCCGGGTTCTCCGCCGAACGCTTCAAGCTCGGCTCGTTGTATTCGCTGACGGTCAAGACCGTGCCGCAACTGATCATGGGCCTGAAAATCAGGCGCAGTGAACTCAATATCGACCTGATCCTCGGCTCCAATTTCGACCTGCTGTACAAGCTCAAGAACATGGAAGTCGACGCCATCCTGATCTCCCTCGACGAACACGCCAACGACCCCGACTGCGAACAGATTGCGCTGTTCTCCGACGACATCTTCCTCGCCACCCCGGCCGACTCCCCCTTCGACCGCGACCAGCAAATCGACCTGGCCGACGTGCGCGATGCCACCTTCATCACCCTCACCCAAGGCTTCGCCACCCATCAGGATGGCAACCGTGTGTTCAAGCAGGCGGGGTTCGAACCCAAGGTGGCAATGCAGGTGAATGACATCTTCACACTGCTGAGCATGGTCAGTTCGGGGGTGGGTTATGCGTTGCTGCCGGGGCGGATTGCGGCGGTGTACGAGAACCGCGTGAAGCTGATACCGCTGCAACCCAGGTATCGGTTGCAGCAGCATATCGGGGTGGTGTTTCTGAAGGCCAAGGAGCGTGATCCGAATTTACTGGCGTTGCTGGCGGAGTGTCGGATGTACGCCAATCGGCAGGCCTGAGACCGCTATCGGAGGCAAGTCGAATCGTCGCACCGCCCCTCCCACACTTGACCGAGTTCCAACATGAGAATGCGGTCAAAATGTGGGAGGGGGCTTGCTCCCGATAGCGCCAGACCAGTCACCGCAACCGCCAAGGTCAGCCCACCAACCCACGCACAATAAAGTACAGCAGCGAAGGCCCCAGCAAACACCCAAGCCCGGTATGGAACGTCGCCGTCAACGCGCCATACGGCACCAAGCGCCGATCCGTCGCCGCCAGCCCTGCCGTCACGCCGCTCACGGTGCCGGCCAAGCCACCGAACACCATCGCTGAACGCGGGTTATCCAAGCCCATCCAACGCGCCGCCACCGGTGTGCCGACCATCACCAGGATCGCCTTGATCAACCCGGTCGCGATGGACAGCGCCATCACATCCGAGGTCGCGCCAATCGCCGCACCGGTCACCGGGCCGACGATGTAGGTCACGGCACCCGCGCCGATGGTGGTCATGCTGATCGCGTCGCGATAGCCAAACACCCAGGCCATGCTGGCGCCGACGATAAACGGCAGGATCGTGCCCAGCAGCAGCGCAATCACACCGATCATCCCGGCCTTGCGCGCTTCGGTGGCCTGCACCTCAAACGCCGTGGCAACGATGGCGAAGTCGCGCAGCATCGCACCGCCCATCAGGCCAATACCAGAGAACAGTGCCAGGTCGGCCAGGCCTTTTTGCCCGCCGGTAATGGTGCCGCCGACCCAGGCCAGGACCAGGCCGATGACGATGGCAATCGCCGAGCCGTGGATGCGCCCGAACGTCAGGCGCTTGGACAGCACCACGGAAATCCACATCACCACGCCAACAAACGCAAACGCAGTGATCAGGCCGTTATGTTCCAAACCTTTTTCGATGAGATCCCACATATCAGCGACCTCCCGCAGGCACGATCAACGGCTCTTCGGCGGGCAGAGGCTCGCCCTTGTGGGTACGGCTGATCAACGCAATGGTGCAACCGCAGACCACTACCGAACCAATCGCCGCCAGCACCGCGACCGGGCCGCCGTGCAAGGCGGTCACGACGTTTTGTTGCGCGGCCATCGCCACCACCACGGGGATATACATCGCGCCCCAAAAGCCCACGCCCATCTCGCATTCCTTGGTCATGCCGCCGCGTTTTTGCATCCACAGGCGGGCGCAGATCAGCAGGATCATGGCGATGCCCACCCCGCCCACGTTGGATTTGACGCCAAGCAACACGCCGAGCATGTCGCCCATGATCACGCCTGCAAGCGTGCAGATCGCCAGCAATGCCACACCGTAAATAATCATTGTTGTTGTCCTCGAAGTGCTCGATCGAAATTGTTGTTTTTGTGCTTCGACAGCCTTGGGTGGTGCTTTATCGGTGGCGGCGCTCCTCCTCTTCCAGCAGGGCCTGCAAGGTATCCAGGCGTGCACCTTCGCAGGCGATCACCGTGCCTTGTTCGAACACGCGGCGTGACAGGCCGGTGAGCACGGCGCCCGGGGGCAGTTCGATTTGCAGGCGCACACCGCGCTCGTAGGCGCTTTGTACGGTGCCGCGCCAGTCAACGACGCGGCACATGTTGAAGGCCAGGTCGTCGCGAAGGTGTTCAGGGTTGTGGATCGGCCGCGCGCGGGTGCTGCTCAGGTAGGTGATGCGTGGCGCCTTGAGCGGGACAAATGCCTGGGCCAGGGCCTCGGCCGGTTGCGCCAGCAGCGCGCAATGGGACGGCACACTGACGGCCAGGCGTTTGGCGATGCCGTTGCCCTTGATGCGCGTGGCAACACGCTTCATGGCCTCGTCGCTGCCGGCGATCACGCTTTGGTTGTCGGCGTTGATATTGGCCAGGTACACCGGGGTTTCGGGGCTGTGGATGTCGGCGAGGAGTGTTTCGACGGTGGATAACTCCACGCCGATGATCGCGGTCATGCCGTAGCCGTGGGGATAAGCGTTTTGCATCAGTTGGCCGCGCAGGCTCACCAGTTTTACCGCCTCGGCAAACGCCAGGGCACCGGCGATGACCGCAGCCGGGTAGGCGCCGATGGACAGGCCCGCGACGTAATCCGGGGTGCGATCCAACAGACGGGCGTGGGCCACGCCGGCGATCAACAGGCACAGCTGCACGGCACGGGTACTGGCCAGGGCTTGCGCGGAATCGAGCAGGCGCACGTCTTCGCCCAGGGCATCGCTGGCTTCTGCCAGCACAGGTTCGGGCAACGACTTCAGCATGCCTGGTCGCTGGGCGCCCTGCCCTGGAAACACCAGCAGGCTGCTCATGCCACGGCCTGCCAAGGGTCGAGCACAAGATGCGCGCCGCTGGTGGTTTTCAGCAGCACACGGCGTGAGCCGCTGGCCCATTCGCGCAAGGCGACGGCGCCAAACGGGGTTTGCAGTTGCAGGTCCACAGGGCACACCGTCGTGTCCAGGCTCGCCAGCAGGTCCTCGGCATCGGCGCGTTCAAGGCGCTTGGGCGTACGCAGGATCAAATCCAGATCACTCTGGGCATGCAGTGCTTCGATGCCGGTGGCCAATTCAAAGCCTGCGCTACCGCTGACGCCCCATGTCTCGTGCACCAGCACCGAACGCAATTGAGCAAGCGCGTGCAGCGCGGGTAAATCCCGTGACGAAACCACGTCGCACAGGGCTTCCGGTGCAACGCGCCGCTGCACTGCCGCCAGCGGCATCTGCGCGGCAAACCGCTGCTCACGCATACGCCCGCGTACGCCGACCGCCACATAACCCGGTTCGGCAATGGCGCGGCGCACCACCACCGGGTGGCCGGCGCCGAGCGCCTCCAGCACCCAGGCCGGGGCATCGGCGGGCACATGCGCCGGGGTCATGCCCCAGAGCAAGTCGTGGGCGTTCACCATTGTTCTCGCAGCAGTTGGCGAACGTGGCTTGAGGCTGCGCGATTAGTCGCGCCGAGGCGCCCGCTCAAGTCGGTGCTGCCGATATCCTTGAGCGCATGCACCAGACAATCGCTGACCCGCGCCACATCGTCCGCCGTGGGCTGTTCAATCTGGCTGACCGACAAGGTCTCCCAGAGCAGACCGAGGCTGGCATAACTGTCGATGTCATAGGCCATGGGCGGCACGCTGGCGGCCAGGGCTTCCAGCTCTTCGACGCTGCGCAGGGTCACCCGCGCGGCCGACGCCTTGCCCATGGCGTGCACCATCACACCGGGATCGCACAGGGCGATCAGGCGGTTGGCCTGGTAACCGTGGGCCAGGAACGCACCGGACATGGCCTTGCCCACCAGCAGCGCAATCACTGGGTGGCCGGCGAGGCGCGCGCGGGCATAGCTGTCGGCGGCAGCGGCCAGGGCCTGGTGAATGCCGAGGGCTTCTTCGCGGCGGCCGTAGGCTTGGCTGGGCACATCGACGATGGCGATGATGGGGCGCTTGTCGCCGCGGGCGATGGCCTCATCGACGGCCTTGGCCAGGCCCCAGCCTTCGAGCAGGCCGACTTCGCCATTGCGCGCCCGAGGGAAGCGGTTTTGCGCGTCGGTGACCACGGCGACAAAGCGCACCTGTTGCTCACCCAATACACCGTCGGCAACCCTCAGCGACGCGGGCAAACCTTCTACGGGTGGAGCGCCGGCGCTCAATGCGTTGAACCACTGCAAGCCTCTCATGAGCGTTCTCCTTGATACAGCTCGCGCACCGTCGCCGGGTCGATTTGCGGTACGGCGTCCAACTCGGCCAAGCGTGTGAGGTAATAATCAGCCTGGCGACTGCGTTGTCGTGCGGGCACGCCTTGCTGCAACAACGCGCTGACAGTCTGCTGGATCTGCGCCACATCGTCGGCCACGTAACGGTCGGCCAGGCCGCTGTTGAAACGCTGTTCGCCGCCCGTGAGGCTCCAGATAAAAGGACGGTCGCGGGAGTCGTACTCTTCCAACCCGGCTTCCTGTTCGATCACCTGCGGACCATTCAGGCCCAGGCGCGCTTCGCGGGTGACGACGAGGTAGCTGCACAGCCCGGCGGCGATGGACATGCCGCCGAAACAGCCAACGCTGCCCGCCACCACGCCGATCACCGGCTGGTACTGGCGCAGGTCGACAATCGCCGCGTGTATGTCGGCAATCGCGGCCAGGCCGAGGTTGGCTTCCTGCAAGCGCACGCCGCCGGTTTCCAGCAGCAGCACGGCGCGGGTCGGGATGCCCTTGCGGTTGTCTTCGGCGGCCAGTTCCAGGGCGCCGGCGATTTTCGCGCCGCCCACTTCACCGAGGCTGCCGCCCTGGAAGTTGCCTTCAATCGCTGCAATCACCACAGGCAAGTCGCCGATGCTGCCCTTGGCGATCACCACGCCGTCATCGGCCTGGGGCACCACACCTTGGCGGCTGAGCCAGGGCGACATCACCCGCTGGAACGGGTCGATCAGTTCGCGAAAGGTGCCCGCATCCAACAAGGCCTTGGCCCGCTGCCGCGCACCCAGTTCCACGAAGCTGTGTTTAGCGAGCAAGTCAGTCATGGCCGATCTCCTCGAAACCCTGCTCCAGGCGCAGGCGCACCACGCCGGGGGTGGCGCCGAAATCGTGAATATCAATGTTCAGGGCCGGTGGCGTCTGCTCTTGGAAGATGCGTTCGAACAGGTGCTGCCAGCGTTGTTCGGCGCCATTCACCGAGGTTTGTACCTGGATGGTCAACGTGCCGGCCGTGCCCGGCTCCAGCAGCACTTCCAGGTCGCCCGAACCGACGCAACCCACCAGCGCACGACCTTTTGGCGGCTGCCCGGCGGGGAATTCAAAGGATAAGGTTTCCATCACAACGCTCCGTCGAGGCGGTCGATAAACAGGCAGGCGGCCAACAGGTCGGCGGCGCCACCTGGGGAGGCATTCAGGGCCAGCAGTTGGTGGTCCAGCTCATGCAGTTGGCGGCGCCCGGCGAGGCTTGCGCTGCCGCCGGCGTCGAGCACGGCCTGGGCACCGCGCTGCATGGCATGCAGGCCTTCCAGGCCGGCGCGATAGAGCACGCAGGTGTCGGCCAGGTCGGTCATGATCGCGAGCAAGGCGTCCAGGCGTGCGTTCTGTTCACCGACGTTTTGCTGGCGGCTTTTGTGCAGTTGCGGCAGGCCGCGTTGCAGCACCGACGGGAAGCCCAGTTGCGCTTCTTCACGGGCACCGCGCGCGCCATAGCGCTGGGCGACCTGGGCACCGTGGCTCTGGGTTTGCGGCGCGTAGCGGTCGTTGAGCAGGGCGAGTCTGGCGGCATTCAGCGCTATGGCGCGGGGTTCCAGCGCGGCCGCTGCGGTCAGCAGGCCGAGGGCCCAGATCGCACCGCGATGAGTGTTGACGCCGTGGGTGGTGGCGAGCATCGCTTGTTCACCTTCGCGCCCGATACGGCCGAGGGCTTCGCGCAGGGGCAAGCCGACTTCACCGAATTCAAGCGCGGCCTCCGCCATTTCCTTGAACATCGGCCACAGCGACAGCGCCGACGCGTGCATCAGCCCCAGGTGCAAATCACTGTGAGCGCCGTTGCCGCGACGGTCCACCAGGGCAGGCTTGGGCGACAGGTCGGCTTCATCGATCAGCGCATCGACGGCCATATCCGCCAGGCGATCCGCGAGGCTGAGTTCGTGCAGTTTAAGGGCGCGCATTTACCAGCTCCTGAATTTGGCGGGCGGGTTGTACAGGCCACCGGACCACTCCACCAGGTCGGCCACGCTCTTGGCGGCCAACAACTCGCGGGTGGCGTCGGTGCGACGGATGCCCAAGTCTTCGGGCAAGGCGATCAGGCCTTCGCGGCGCATGCGCGCGGTGTCCTTGGGGTTATGGCGCATGCCGATGGCGGTCACCCCGGCGACAGCGGCGATCATCGCCTGGCGCTCTTCCAGGGACCGCGCCTTGTACAGGTAGGCGATGCCTTCTTCGGTGAGCAGGTGGGTGACGTCGTCGCCGTAGATCATGATCGGCGCCAGGGGCATGCCGCTTTTGCGCGCCACTTCCACGGCGTCGAGGGTGTCGACGAAGGTGGGCTTGCCGCCTTCCTGGAAGGTCTCGACCATCTGCACCACGAGCTTTTTGCCGCGTTCCAGCAGCGCGACCGGCGCATCGTCGTGACGCATATCCAACCAAGCCGGCGTGCCATGGCGGCGACCGCGCGGGTCGTGGCCCATGTTCGGCGCCCCGCCAAAGCCGGCAAGGCGACCACGGGTCACGGTGCTGGAATGGCCGTCGCCGTCGACTTGCAGGGTGGCGCCGATAAACAGGTCCACCGCGTATTGGCCGGCCAGCTGGCAGAACATCCGGTTGGAGCGCATCGAACCGTCGCGGCCGGTGAAGAACACATCCGGGCGCGCGGCGATGTAGTTCTCCATGCCCAGTTCGGTGCCGAAGCAATGCACGCTTTCCACCCAACCGCTTTCGATGGCGGGGATCAGCGTGGGGTGCGGGTTGAGGGTCCAGTTGCGGCAGATCTTGCCCTTCAGGCCCAGGGATTCACCGTAGGTGGGCAAGATCAACTCGATGGCGGCGGTGTTGAAACCGATGCCGTGGTTGAGCGACTGCACATTGTGTTTTTCGTAGATGCCACGGATCGCCATCATCGCCATCAACACATGCACCGGCTTGATATGGCGCGGGTCACGGGTGAACAGCGGCTCGATGTAGAACGGCTTGTCGGCCACCACCACGAAATCCACCCAACTGGCGGGAATGTCAACGCGGGGCAAGTCGGTGACGTCATCCACCAACTGGTTGACCTGCACGATCACGATGCCATCGCTGAACGCGGCGGGCTCGATCAGTGCCGGGGTGTCTTCGGTGCTGGCGCCGGTGTAGATATTGCCGGCACGGTCGGCCATGAAACCGGCGGACAGTACGACGTTGGGGATCAGGTCCACCACCAGCCGTGCATAGAGTTCGATGTAGGTGTGGATCGCACCGATTTCCAGCAGGCCGTCTTCGAGCAGTTGGCTGATGCGCAGGGATTGGGTGCCGGCGAAGGAAAAGTCGAGTTTGCGCGCGATGCCTTTTTCAAACAGGTCCAGGTGCTCGGACCGCCCGACGCTGGGCATGATCATGTGCAAATCGTGAAGCTTGGCCGGGTCGGCCTTGGCCAGGGAGCGCGAGAGGAAATCGGCCTGCTTCTGGTTGTTGCCTTCCAGTACGACGCGGTCGCCGGGGAGGATCAGGGCCTCAAGCGCCTCGACGATCCTGTCGCTGGGCAACACGGCCCCGTCTGCGTATTTTTTGACCAGCCCCAGCCGCCGCTGCTTCTCGTCGCGCCGCCGCGTCCAGCGCGAGTCGGGGGTAGTTATTGTTGTCATGGTCGCTCCACGGGTTTGCTGTCGTGGGCTGTACCTTAGGAGTGATTCGGGGGGCCATCAATCAAGCTTAGCGGCGGATCGTTACGGCTGGAGTAATGGATCATCAGCAAACACTGACCCGAGCCAAAAGATGATCTAAGTGTGGGAGGGGGCAAGCCCCAATGCCAGTCAGTTAAGGCTTTTTGTAGGAGCGAGCTTGCTCGCGAAAAACTCACAGGCGCCGCGTTCATTCAGGAAGCACGCGTTATCGTTGACGTTTTTCGCGAGCTCGCTCCTACAGGAGGCGATTACGCTTAACTGACTGGCATTAGGGTTTGCCCCGATGGCGGTGGGTCAGCTAAGTGATGTATCAACTGACACTCAGCCATCGGGAGCAAGCCCCCTCCCACATTTTGCTCTGCGGTATCTGTGAGATTTCGGTCCCAAAAAGGGACTGATCAAGTTTTAAGCCGCTGGGGAGGGGGAAATCTGTTCCAGTGCCTGATCCACCAACAACTGCCCCAACTCGGCCATTTGCTGGATCCCGAGCATGATGGCGCGCTGGGAAGTGTCCAGGTCGAAGGCCAGGTTGCAGGTGAGTGCGTTGAGGGAGGACAGGGTTTCGCTGGCGTTGACCAGCAGGGTTTCGGTGTTTTGGTGGGGGTTTACGGTGAAGAGGCTTGCGGGCGGATTGGGGGTAGGTTTGACCATGATTTACAACTCCGATATGTGATGGAGACTGCCCTCTTCCGCTTGCACGCGAATTAAGGTGGCAGCTGTGCGCAGGTGTGCAAGACCGGGCATATCGGACCCCGGCAGACCCCGAAGGATCTCCCACGCACAGCCGCCATAACAAATACAGCAGGCATAAAAAACGCCCGTTGAATGGCTATGGGCGTTGGTGCGCCGACATGTAACCGGACTTGCACGTCCGTGTCACCGTTTTTTGCGATGACGGGACGAAGACTAGGCGCGCGGGCTGCATGCGACAAGTTCATGCACGGCCCAAAATCTTGCAGGAAAAATCCGAAGGCTTGTCACACCTCTCAAGCGAAAAGCGCTTCCTGTGGCGAGCGGGCTTGCCCCGCGTTGGGGGGCGCAGCAGCCCCAAAAACTGCCAACTCGGTTTACCTGAAGCAACGCATTTATCTTGCTGGGGCTGCTGCGCAGCCCA
>NZ_JAFLXD010000021.1:0-110900 GCF_019891415.1 Pseudomonas sp. SH10-3B
TGAGCTGCGAAGCAGCTTCAAAACCCGCCACTCGGTTATTGCAGAAAAAATGAGCTGACCTTATTGGGACCGCTGCGCGCTCCAACGGGGGACAAGCCCCCTCGCCACAAGGGCCTGAGGATTCCAGTATGAGCCGCGCACCCGATACATGGATTTTGACCGCCGACTGCCCCAGCGTGCTCGGCACGGTGGACGCGGTCACCCGCTACCTGTTCGAGCAGGGCTGCTACGTCACCGAGCACCATTCGTTCGATGACCGCCTCTCCGGCCGGTTTTTTATTCGTGTGGAATTTCGTCAGCCGGATGGCTTTGACGAACAGGCTTTCCGCGATGGCCTGGCCACGCGCGGTGAAGCCTTTGGCATGATCTTCGAGCTGACGGCGCCGAACTACCGGCCAAAAGTGGTGATCATGGTCTCCAAGGCCGATCACTGCCTCAACGACCTGCTGTACCGCCAGCGTATCGGGCAACTGTCCATGGACGTGGTCGCGGTGGTGTCCAACCATCCCGATCTCAAACCTTTGGCCGACTGGCATCAAATTCCCTACTACCATTTCCCCCTCGACCCTAACGACAAACCGTCCCAGGAGCGTCAGGTGTGGCAAGTGGTGGAAGATACCGGCGCCGAACTGGTGATCCTTGCGCGCTACATGCAAGTGCTGTCGCCGGAGCTGTGCCGCAAGCTGGACGGCAAGGCCATCAATATCCACCACTCGTTGCTGCCGGGGTTCAAGGGCGCCAAGCCGTATCACCAGGCGTACAACAAGGGCGTGAAATTGGTCGGCGCCACGGCGCATTACATCAACAACGACCTGGATGAAGGTCCGATCATCGCCCAGGGTGTGGAGGTGGTGGATCACAGCCACTATCCCGAGGATTTGATTGCCAAGGGGCGGGACATCGAAGGGCTGACATTGGCGCGGGCGGTGGGGTATCACATTGAGCGGCGGGTGTTTTTGAACGCCAATAGGACTGTGGTGCTCTGACTGCCCCCGATGAGGCCCTCACAAACAACACAAGAAACAGCATCTGTACCCGAGCACTTAAACGCGCTGCCCACCCAAAAGGGCAACGCAGTTCCATAAAAACAACAGCGAGGTGAAAGCATGTCTGGTAATCGTGGTGTCGTGTATCTCGGCAACGGCCAGGTCGAAGTACAGAAAATCGACTATCCCAAAATGCAGGACCCCCGTGGCAGGAAGATTGAGCACGGCGTCATCCTGCGCGTGGTCTCCACCAACATCTGCGGCTCCGACCAACACATGGTGCGCGGCCGCACCACTGCCCAGACCGGCCTGGTGCTCGGTCACGAGATCACCGGTGAAGTGATCGAGAAGGGCAGCGACGTCGAAAACCTGAAAATCGGCGACCTGGTTTCCGTACCCTTCAACGTCGCCTGCGGGCGCTGCCGCTCGTGCAAAGAGCAACACACCGGCGTGTGCCTGACCGTCAACCCGGCGCGTGCCGGTGGTGCCTACGGCTACGTCGACATGGGCGATTGGACCGGCGGCCAGGCCGAGTACGTGCTGGTGCCGTACGCCGACTTCAACCTGCTGAAACTGCCGGACCGTGACAAGGCCATGGAGAAAATCCGTGACCTGACCTGCCTCTCCGACATTCTCCCGACCGGCTACCACGGCGCCGTCACTGCCGGCGTTGGCCCTGGCAGCACCGTCTACATCGCCGGTGCCGGCCCTGTCGGCCTGGCGGCGGCGGCGTCTGCACGCCTGCTCGGCGCGGCGGTGGTGATCATCGGCGACGTCAACCCGATCCGCCTGGCCCACGCCAAGGCCCAGGGTTTTGAAATTGCCGACCTGTCCACCGACACCCCCCTGCACGAACAAATCGCCGCGCTGCTCGGCGAACCCGAAGTGGACAGCGCCGTCGACTGCGTAGGCTTTGAAGCCCGCGGCCACGGCCACGACGGCGTCAAGGCCGAAGCCCCGGCCACGGTGCTCAACTCACTGATGGGTGTAGTGCGCGTAGCGGGCAAGATCGGTATCCCCGGCCTGTACGTCACCGAAGACCCAGGTGCTGTGGACGCCGCCGCGAAAATGGGCAGCCTGAGCATCCGCTTCGGCCTGGGCTGGGCCAAATCCCACAGCTTCCACACTGGGCAAACGCCGGTGATGAAGTACAACCGCCAACTGATGCAGGCGATCATGTGGGACCGTATCAACATTGCCGAGATCGTCGGTGTGCAGGTGATCAGCCTGGATGACGCACCGCGTGGGTACGGCGAGTTCGATGCGGGCGTGCCGAAGAAGTTTGTGATTGATCCGCATAAGTTGTTTAGTGCGGCGTAGGTGATAGATAAGGGCGACTTAGAGTCGCCCTTGTTTTGTCGCAGATTAGTCTTTTAAAAGCCAGCTGATAAGCATGCCGACGAAGGAAGTGCAAGTAACGAGTGTTGGTATGACCATCCAGTACTTGAGGTGTCTTGGTATTTTTTCAACGTCTTCAACAAGCACCAAACGTCTCCATTGGAGTACTTTTGGAATAAGTATAATGGTGGCCATCGCGAACACCCGTTGAGGGCGTCCTTCAAAGTGTGTATTACGAAAGATATGTTTTTGCACGACTAGATAGGCGCTGTATTGCACATAGCGTTCCGCTGTATCGAGTTTTTCGTACATGGCACAAAAGATGAGCGGAAAGCTTAGTAGCAGCAGGATGGCTGAACCAATGCCAAGATAGAACCAGACCATTTAGTCCCTCACCGTCTCATAGAGAAATTTTCCTGTACTTTCCGCTAGTCCGTTTCCCAGCGCAGCCCCAGCGATTCCGCCTGCTGCGCCGCCGACGATGGCACATGCCAAGGCTCCGGCGCCAGCCGTAGGTATACCAAAAATAATCATGCAGGCGCCGATGCCGACGGAGGCTCCTAGTTTCCCTCCTAAGTATGAGCCACCAACGCCAGCTATCAACTTGCCTGCCTCAACATATTTCGCTTGTTTACATTCTTGTTCACGCCCGGTGGAGCAAGCCTCCGCTATCTCCAGCGTAGTCGCTCCAATATCCAGAGCGATCCCGAGGTAAGTGCCTTTTTTCAACATCTCTGCGGCCTTGGCTACTCGCTTGACCGTCTCTTCATATCCGCGAATTTCCCCATGATGCCAATAACTCTTACTGGAAATCCCCAGCATTTTTTTAATCGAACCTTCGTTTTTCAAACCCGTACCCAAGCGCGCCAGTCCTGACAGTTGCCCATCCAGCCTGGTAAACAACACTCTGCGCTTGGCCAGAAATTCATTCCTCGCACTGGCGGTACCGTTCCTCAGGTACTGCTTATGCAACTCGTCGATTTCCTTGAGCGTCTGCTCGATCTGCGTCAGGTGCTTGCTCCAGGCACTGCTCACGCTGCCGATCCCTAGGGAGGCATGGGACATGATGGCTTGTAACTGATCGTAGTTTTTGATCAAGAATTGATCAGTGGCGGAATGTGCGAACAGAGCATGTTTGATGTTGGCGGCCGATTGCATCAAGCGAGCTTCTTCAGCGGTACAAGCAGCGGTGCGGTTGTCCCCGATAATGACCAACTGTCCAGGTAGCACGACGGTGTTGCGAATGTGCTGGTTGAGGATGTCGAACTTGGTTTGGGTATTTGGGTTGAGCGAAAGGCTGAGTTTTAGCAGTGGATAAGGCTGCGGTCGTTCATTGATAAATGCGTAGGGTCCCTGCATCGCGTACACCTCCAAGACTGTGGCGCACGACTATAAGAAGGCGCCACAAGGGGTGTAAGAGACGTGCAGGGCAGTCGGTAGGATTTCAGAAGCGGACTACCTCAGTTCAGGCTGGTGCCTACAGTTCAGCCCTTACGCCGTGCAACTTTCATTGATGGTTGAACGCGCATCTCAGGTTGTCATTGGCTTTACAGTAGTTGTTGTTCCAAGACGTGCCGGGCGCTGGTGAGAACTGATGCACAGGTTTCAGGACCAGCCTCACGGCGTCGTAGCCGGCCCCGACGTAATCACAGATGACGGCAGGCATGCTGTTTCTTTCGTCGTTCATGGGTTTGTAGTCTGCCGCCGTGAATTCCAGGCTTGCCATGCGTAACTCTGCGGCTGTCTCGTTCTCGCCGATCCACTTCTGATCCACGGGACCATCCGCCAGATAGTGATAGCCGCCTTTGTCCATCCGGTATTGCTTAATGTCGGCAGGCTTGGGGCAGGAAGAGGTTTGTGCCAATGCATTCCCGGTAACAGCGAGCATTGCACACAGCCAAACGGCACGATTGAGGTTCATGAGGGAGACTCCCAGTACAGTGGAGCTTGAATGCTGTGGGAGTTTTTCAGGGGCATCTACTGTGAGAAATGACAGTGGCTTAGATTCAATCTTGATAAAGAGCAGGGTGCTCAGAGCACTCTTGCCACTGTAGGGTCAGCGAGTTGCCAGCGCGCCCTGATACAGCACCGGCCCGGTCGGTTGGCCAGTGGGCGAGCCGCCGCGTGGCTCCAGGCTCACGGCCAGGGTCAGCGGCGCGGTGAGCAGGGCTCGCTGCGCTTCGTTCAGTGGGATTCGGCCCTTGCCTGCGGCGGGCACCAGACCCAGGGAGATCGGTTTGCCACCGGGCGCAATGGCCCACAATTCCAGGTCCTGGGCCGAGGCTACGGCGGCCAGGGTCAAGGGCTCGACTTGCAGGTGATCGGCAAACGCCTTGATCTGCAACGCCGGTTGTTGGTTGGCGGCGACCAGTGTGGCGTTGTACTCCACGCCCAGGTCGCGCTGGTACAGCACGCCTGCCAGCACCGCGATGACAATCGCGAACGCCGCCGCCAACAGCCGCAGGTTCATCCAAAAGGGTTTCTTCGCCGGCACATGCAACACCTGCGGTTCGATGCGTGCCTTGATGCCTGCCCACACGTGGTCCGGCACCGGGCGTTCGGGAAGGGCACCGGTCAGGCTGGCAAGGGCATCCTGCCAATGACCGAGTTCAACGCGCAGCGCGGCGTCGGCCAATAACAGCGCATCAAAACGCCGGCGGGCGGTGGCAGGCATCAGCCCGATGGCGTAGTCGGCGGCGAGCGCGCGGCGCAGGGCAGTGGTTTGGTAGTTCATGATTCCAGGCACCTGCGCAGACGTTCCAGGCCACGGCGAATCCAGGATTTGACCGAGCCCAGGGGGGCGGCCATGTGGTTGGCCAATTCCGAGCACGACAGGCCCTGGAAGTACGCCACGCTGATCGATTGGCGCTGCATCCCGTCGAGGGTGTCCAGGCAACGGTTGAGGGCGCGGGCTTCGCGCTCGCGGTCGAGTTGCTCGTGGGCGCTGGGGCTGTCGTCGAGCATCGCGTCCTGTTGGCCGTCGGCCAGGGGCTGTTCGCGGCGTTTGCGCAATTGGTCGATGGCCAGGTTGCGGGTGATGTTCACCATCCAGGTCATCGGCGCGGCCAGGTGCGCTTCGTAGCGCGAGGCGTTGTACCAGATGCGCACAAAGGCTTCCTGCAGCACCTCTTCGGCCAGGTCCTGGCGGCCCATGAAGCGCAAGGCAACCCCGTGCAGCCTGGGTGAAACCGTGCGATAGAGGGTTTCGAACGCCAGGCGGTCGCCCAGCGCACATTGGGCCAGCAGAGGCTGCAGCGGGTCGGCGTCGGACATGGAAATAGGGCTTCTCCAGGCTCTGGGGGCAGGGCGATGGGACTGCGCACGGTAGGCAGAGGGTAGTTCAGCTTGGGCATTCATTCCATCCGACTCCGGGCGGCGCATAAGGGATATACGCGGCGACGAGTCATTTGGATGCGGACGCTTCTGAACTATTCTTCAGGTGGGAACATTCCTTCGGGACTGTCAGTCAAACGCCTGCTTTTACCCCTACATCCAGAGGTTGCTTCAATGAAGATTTCACGCGGTTTCGCCCTTTCCTGCCTGATGAGCCTGGCCGCCACCCCGGTATTTGCCGCAGGGTTCAGCCTTGGCGACGCGGCCAATGCCATCTCCGGCATGCAAGGGGGCAACAACAAGGCCGCAGCTGCTGCACCGTCGTCCGAGACGGCTGGCCTGCTCAGCGCCCTGACCTCGCAACTGAACATCACCCCCGAACAAGCCGTAGGCGGTACCGGCGCCATGCTCGGCCTGGCCAAGAACAAGTTGAGCGGCAACGACTATTCGCAACTGGGCAACAGCGTGCCGGGCCTCGACCAACTGTCGGGCAACAACGCATTGGGCAGTCTTGGGGCCTTGAGCGGGATGCTCGGCCAGACCGGCGGCAGCAAGACCAGCGGCCTGGACGGCTTGCTGGGTAACGTGAAGAACACCAACGACCTGAACACCGCGTTCAGCGCACTGGGCATGGACAGTGGGATGGTCAGCCAGTTTGCTCCGGTGATCCTGCAATACCTGGGCGGGCAGGGCGCCAACAGCTCGCTGCTGGGTAAACTGGCCCAGGCCTGGGGCACCGGTAGCTAAGGGCGCTCCGCGCGCAATTGTTCGATGCGCGCATCCTTTTCACTCCAGAGCTGGTTGACCCAGTTCTGGACGGTCTGGCGAAACGCTGGATCGTTCTCGTAATCCCCTTGCCACAGTGCTGGATCCAGCTCACGGGTCTGGATATCAATAATCACCTTCGGCACTGCGCCGCTGATCAAATCCCAGAACCCCGGAATCTTTGGCTGCGGATAGACCACGGTCACGTCGAGCACCGCGTCCAGCTGTTCCCCCAGCGCCGCCAGCACAAACGCCACACCGCCCGCCTTGGGCTTGAGCAAACGTGTGAATGGCGAATCCTGCTGCTTGCGCTTGGCCTCGCTGAACCGCGTACCTTCCAGGTAATTGACCACCGTCACCGGCTGGCGCTTGAACAGCTCGCACGCCTCCTTGGTGATCTTCAAATCCTGCCCTGCCAGCTCAGGATGCTTGGCCAGGAATGCCTTGGTGTAGCGCTTCATGAAGGGGTAATCCAACGCCCACCAGGCCAGGCCCAGGAAGGGCACCCAGATCAGCTCTTTTTTCAGGAAGAATTTGAAGAACGGTGTGCGGCGGTTGAGTGCCTGGATCAGCGCCGGGATGTCCACCCAGGATTGGTGGTTGCTGATCACCAGGTAGCTGGTGTCGCCGCGCAGCTCATCGCCGCCGCGAATGTCCCACTGGGTGGGGATGCACAAGGCGAAAATAAGCTTGTCGATCTCGGCCCAGGTCTCGGCGATCCACATCACCGCCCATGAGGCGTAGTCCCGATAGCGACCGGGCGCCACCAGTTTGAGCAGGGCAAACACCAGCAGCGGTCCGATCAGGACCAGGGTGTTGAGCAACAGCAGCAGTGAAACCAAACAGCCGGTGAGCAGGCGGCGCATAAGTAACTCTTGGAATCTTGTGGGCGGGCCATCATAAGCAAGCTGAGTCTAGAGGCCAAATCGCAAATGGCCGTACGAATGTTTCACAATGTGCCGGTTATGGTGGGTGTGACTAACTAAGTGCTGTCTTTGCGGTCTAGAATCCGCCTACTTCTTTCCGAGGAAATCACTTCGTGAAACTGCTTCTTGCCTCCCTAGCCCTGGCTGCCCTGCCTGTCATGGCCGCCGAGCCGACCCTTTACGGTCGCTACGAATACATCCAGTTGCCGGAGATCGGCGAAACCTTCAAGGCCAAGATGGACACCGGCGCGCTGACGGCTTCGCTGTCGGCCCGTGACATCGAAACCTTCACCCGTGACGGTGACGACTGGGTGCGCTTCCGCCTCGGCGGCAAGGACGCCACCAACAAGGTCTACGAGCACAAGGTGTCGCGCATCAGCAAGATCAAGAGCCGCGCCGATGAAGACGATGACAAGGACGAAGCCACCGTGGCCAAGCGCCCGGTGATCGACCTGGAAATGTGCCTGGGCAACGTCAAGCGTACCGTCGAGGTCAACCTCACCGACCGCAGCAGCTTCAATTACCCGTTGCTGATCGGCGCCAAGGCCTTGCGTGAATTTGGCGCAGCAGTAAACCCGGCCCGTCGCTACACTGCCGACAAACCGGACTGCTGATTTGAACCCATGCCCCACATCCTGATTGTCGAAGACGAAGCGGCGATAGCCGACACGCTGATATTCGCCCTGCAAGGCGAGGGCTTTACCACCACCTGGCTGAGCCTCGGCCAGGAGGCGTTGGCCCATCAGCGCCAGACCCCCGCCGACCTGATCATCCTCGACATCGGCCTGCCGGACATCAGCGGTTTTGAAACCTGCAAGCAATTGCGCCGTTTCAGTGAAGTGCCGGTGATGTTCCTCAGCGCGCGGGATGGCGAGATCGACCGCGTGGTGGGGCTGGAGATCGGCGCCGACGATTATGTGGTCAAGCCGTTCAGCCCACGGGAAGTGGCGGCGCGGGTGCGGGCGATCCTCAAGCGCGTCGGCCCCGGTGTGGCGCCGGCGCTGTTCCAGGTCGATCTGGAGCGCATGCAGATCAGCTATCGCGGCCAACCCCTGAGCCTGACCCGGCATGAATTCCGCCTGCTGCAAAGCCTGCTGGAGCAACCCGAGCGGGTGTTCAGCCGCGAGCAGTTGCTGGACGCGGTGGGCGTGGCGGCCGACGCCGGTTACGAGCGCAATATCGACAGCCACATCAAGAGCCTGCGCAGCAAGTTACGCAGCGTGGCCGCCGATGCCGAGCCGATCCAGACCCATCGCGGCCTCGGCTACAGCTACAGCCCGAGCAACAGCTGATGCGCCTGGGGCTGCGGATTTTCCTGGTGTACGCGCTGTTTATCGGCCTCACCGGTTACTTCGTGCTCAGCACCGTGATGAAGGAAATCCGCCCCGGCGTGCGCCAGTCCACCGAAGAAACCCTGGTGGACACTGCCAACCTGCTGGCCGAAATCCTGCGCGAAGACGTGAAGAACGGCACCCTCGGCCAGAGCCACTGGCCCGAATTGCTCAAGGCCTACGGCAACCGCCAGCCCGGCGCGACCATCTGGGGCTTGCCGAAAAACCAGGTCAACCATCGTATCTACGTGACCGACGCCAAAGGCACGGTGTTGCTCGACTCCACGGGCGAAGCGGTGGGCCAGGACTACTCCAAGTGGAACGACGTCTACCTGACCCTGCGCGGCGAGTACGGCGCGCGTTCCAGTCGCAGTGCAGTGGATGATCCCACCTCATCGGTGATGCACGTCGGCGCGCCGATCCGCGATAACGGGCAGATCATCGGCGTGGTCACCGTGGCGAAACCGAACAGCTCGTTGCAGCCGTATGTCGACCGCACTGAACGCCGCCTGCTGTGGTACGGCGCGGGCCTGGTCATCCTCGGCCTGTTGCTCGGTGCGTTGCTGTCGTGGTGGCTGAGCGTTGCACTGCGTCGCCTGACCGCTTACGCCGAAGCCGTCAGTGAGGGCCGAAGGGCAGAGCTGCCGCATTATCGCGGCGGCGAGCTGAAGCAGCTGTCCACCGCCGTCGAGCACATGCGCACGCAACTGGAGGGCAAGGCCTACGTCGAACATTACGTGCACACCCTGACCCATGAATTGAAAAGCCCGCTGGCAGCGATTCGCGGCGCGGCAGAGTTGCTGCAGGGCGAGATGAGCCGCGAACAGCAGCAGCGCTTCGTCGGCAATATCGACAGCGAAAGTGCACGCCTGCAGCAGTTGATCGAACGCCTGCTGAACCTGGCGCAGGTCGAGCAACGCCAGGGTTTGGAGGAGCAGGCGAGTATCCCGCTGGCGGCCTTGGTCGACGCTGTACTCAACGCCCAATGTGCGCGAATCGAAGGTGCTGGGCTGCACGTCGAACAGACGATTGCCGCTGATGTGAAGGTGTTTGGCGAACCCTTCCTGCTGCGCCAGGCCCTGGGTAACGTGCTGGACAACGCACTGGACTTCACACCCCCCGGCGGCGTGTTGAGATTCAGCGCGCAGACGCTGCACAACGACGTGCAGGTGAGCCTGTTCAATCAGGCCGCGCCGATCCCCGACTACGCCCTGCCGCGTCTCAGTGAGCGCTTCTACTCCTTGCCGCGTCCTGGCAGCGGGCGCAAAAGCACTGGCCTGGGCCTCAATTTTGTCGAGGAAGTCATGAAGCTGCACGGCGGCACCTTGCAGATCGGCAATGTGCCGGGCGGCGTGCACGTGGTGCTGCATCTCCACACAGTCTCCACATTGCCCACATAAATCCCCCACACAGGCTGCCCAGACTCTCCCCATCAAAACAGGGAGAGACCCATGAACCGCAGCCTGCTTTTCAAACTTGGCGCGATTGCGCTGCTGATCCTGCTGTTGCTGATTCCGTTGCTGATGATCAACGGCATCATCAGTGACCGCCAGCAACTGCGCGACGGCGTCCTGATGGATATCGCGCGCAGTTCCAGCTACGCCCAGCGCCTCACCGGCCCGGTGATGGTGGTGCCGTATCGCAAGACCGTGCGTGAGTGGAAGCTCAATGAAAAGCTCAACAAGCGCTACGAGGTCACCCGTGAAGAGCGGGGTCGTCTGTATTTCCTGCCGGACCGTTTTGAGCTCGACGGCAAGGTGCAGACCGAACTGCGCGCACGGGGGATTTACCAGGCGCGGCTGTTCCATGCCGACAACCGTATCAGCGGGCGTTTCGAGCTGCCTGCGCAGTTGGGCATCACCGAAGACTTTGCCGATTACCGCTTTGAACCGGCGTTTCTGGCGGTGGGTATCAGCGATATTCGCGGCATCGAAAATGCGCTGAAGCTGGAGCTGGGCAGCCAGCGCCTGGAGTTCGAACCGGGCTCCCAAGTGGACTGGCTGGGGGAGGGCGTGCATGTGGCATTGCCAGAGCAGGACAGCAAAAAACCGGCTGTAGTGGACTTCGCTTTTGATCTGCGCCTGCAAGGCACCGAGCAACTGCAAGTGGTACCGGTAGGCAAGACCAGTCAGGTGTCCCTGGCCTCCAACTGGCCGCACCCCAGCTTTATCGGCAACTTCCTGCCGGCCCAGCGCGAAGTGACTGACAACGGCTTCACGGCCAACTGGCAGACCTCATTCTTTTCCACCAACCTCGAACAAGCCCTGCAAACCTGCCTGGACGGCCAGGGCTGCAACGACTTCAACAACCGCAGCTTCGGCGTGAACTTCATCGATCCGGTGGACCAGTACCTCAAGAGCGACCGGGCGATCAAATACGCGCTGTTGTTTATCGCCCTGACCTTTGCCGGTTTCTTCCTCTTCGAAGTGCTCAAGAGCCTGGCGGTGCACCCTGTCCAGTACGCGTTGGTGGGCGTTGCCCTGGCGTTTTTCTACCTGCTGCTGTTGTCGTTGTCCGAGCACCTGGGCTTTGCCTTGGCCTACCTGATTTCGGCGAGTGCCTGTGTGCTGTTGATCGGGTTCTACGTGTGCCATGTGCTGCGCAGCGTTACCCATGGCCTGGGGTTTTCGGCGGGGTTGGCGGCGCTGTATGGCTTGCTGTACGGGCTGTTGAGTGCCGAGGACTACGCACTGCTGATGGGCTCGCTGCTGCTGTTCGGGCTGCTGGGTACGGTGATGGTGCTGACGCGCAAACTGGATTGGTATGGCGTGGGCAAGCGCAAGGCGGCCGAGCCGCTGCAGTTTGATCTGGAGGCGGTGCAATGATCGGGTTGCGCGAGGATCAGCAAGTGGGGGCGCAGTTAGCCGCAAGGATCGTTACATTCCTCAATACCACCACCGTCCAATGTGGGAGTGGGCTTGCCCGCGATAGCGGTGGTTCAGAAACAGATGTGCTGAATGACATACCGCGATCGCGGGCAAGCCCGCTCCCACATTGGGTCGGTGTAAACGTCAGGCGGGCGGCTGGGTCTCCAGCATCGAAGGCCGCTGGCTGACCTCGGCGTACCAGGCGGCCAGCTTGGGATGATCCAAGCGCCATTGCATGTCCGGATGACGGAAGTCGAGGTAACCCAAGGCACAGCCCACGCTGATCGAAGCGATGTCGAAGTGGCTGGTCAGTTCGGCGATGGCGTCCTCCTCCAACTCGGCGAGGGCGCGGCGGATCTTGTTGCGCTGCTCATCGAGCCACGGCGCCCAGTGTTTTTCCGCCGGGCGCAGGGCGGTCTCGTAACGCACCAGCACGGCGGCATCCATGATGCCGTCGGCCATCGAGGCCAGGGTCAGGCGCCGCCAGCGGGCCGAGCCGTCGCGGGGGATCAGCGGGTTGCCGACGTGCTGGTGGTCGAAGTAATCGAGGATCACCCGGCTGTCGTGCAGCACGCTGCCGTCGGCCAGGCGCAGGGCCGGGATCTTGCCCACGGGGTTGTCTTGCACCAGCTGCGCATCCGGGTTGACCGGGGTCGGCATGCAGCCGTGCAGGGCGACGCGATCCTGCTGGCCGGTTTCAGCCAACAGCACACGGACTTTGCGCACAAAAGGTGACGCGGGGTTGTGGAACAAGGTCATGCTGGGCACAGACATGGGCTTTCCTCTGTAGGAGCGAGCTTGCTCGCGAAGAACGTTAACGATAACGCAGCGCGTCTGCTTTGACGCGGTGCTCTCTGGTTTTTCGCCGGCAAGCCGGCTCCTACAGGAGGGCCCATGCGCCGATCAGCGCGGGGATACCCAACCCCAACCAACTCAACGAATCCCACAACCCATCCCCCAGCAACGCGGCAAACAACCCGGTGACACTGAGCAGGCCAATCCCCAGCGGAATGCCAAACACCTTCCAGAAATTCGACTGCCTTGGCTTCATGCCTTGCCCGCCTTGCGCCGGACGATCCACAAGTAAATCCCACTCACCAGTACGATGATGGTCAGCACATCCAGCGCCGCCCAGAGGATCTTCATCGGCATGCCGCCGTAGTCACCAAAGTGCAGCGGCTGCGACATGCCCATGGCGTCCATGTACCACGGTCGTTCGCCAATGGCGGTGACGGCCAGGGTGCTGGCATCGATGAGGACCGGCGTGAGCAGATGCGAGGTCAGGTGCGTGCTGCCTTTCATGAACACCGCGTAATGGTGCTCGCTGGAGAAGCGCGTACCAGGGAAGGCGATAAAGTCCGGCTGCATGCCGGGCGCGGCCTTGGCGGCGATGTTCAGCAGTTCGCTGGCCGGTGCGCGTTGGGTCAGAGGCGGGGCGTTTTTGTAGGGTTCGATCATTGCGCTGAGGCTGTCGGTGCGCCAAGCGGCGATGATCAGGTCGGCACAGGCGCTGATCACGCCGGTCACGCCCACCACCAGTGCCCAGGTCAACGTGACCACACCGATCAGGTTATGCAGGTCGAGCCAGCGCAGGCGCGTGGACTTGTCCTTGCGCACCGTGGCGAACTTCAAGCGGCGCATGAACGGCAGGTACAGCACCGTTCCCGAGACAATCGCCACGACAAACAGAATGCCCATGAACGCCAACAGCAACTTGCCCGGCAGGCCGGCGAACATATCCACATGCAGGCGCAGCAGGAACAGGGTGAAGCCGCCATTGGCCGACGGCATTTCGACCGCGTCGCCAGTGCGCGCATCGAGCATGAAGGTGTGGGACGAGTTGGGCTCGGTGCCCGCTGTGGCGGCCATGATCGCGATCACGCCGTTCTTGTCGTCTTCATCCCACGCCAGGTATTGCATGGCCTCGCCCGGGCGATGAGCCTGGGCTTTGGCCACCAGTTGCTCAAGGTTGAGCCGTGGCGTATCGACGGGCATCTGCGCCAGTTCGGGCTCGTTGCCCAGCAGATGGTCGATCTCGTGGTGAAACACCAGCGGCAGGCCGGTGAGGGCGAGCAGCAGCAGGAACACCGTGCAGATCAGGCTGGTCCAGGTGTGGATGAAGGACCAGCGGCGGATGGTTTTGCTTTTCATGTTCTAGCCTTCAGACACGCCAAAGCCGCCCATAAGGGCGGCCCGGTGGTTAACTCAGCCGATTACCACTGGTAGGTGGCGCTGGCGACGACGCTGCGCTGGTCGCCGAAGTAGCAGTAATTGCCATCACAGGTAGACAGGTAGTCTTTGTTGAACAGGTTGGTGGCGTTCAACTTAACCGAAGCGCCCTTGAGGCTATTGTCCAGTCGGCCCAGGTCGTAGTGCACCGCGCCATCGAACACCGTGTAGGCATTGGCCTTGCCCAGCCAGGTATTGGCCTGGTCGCCGTAGGTGTTGCCGGTGTAACGGGCGCCAAAGCCGATGCCGAAACCGTCAAGTACACCGGTGTGCCAGGTGTAGTCGGTCCACAGCGAGGCTTGCTGGTTGGGCATCAGTGTCAGGCGGTTGCCTTTGTAGATGCCTTTCTGCACTTCGGATTTTGCCAAGGTGTAGGCGGCGATGACTTTGAGGTTCTCGGTCACGTCGGACACGGCTTCCAGCTCCAGGCCCTTGACCTTCACTTCACCGGTCTGGCTGTTGATCTGCTGGCCCCCTGCGCCGAGGGTGGTCACCTGCACATTCTTCTGGGTCAGGTCGTAGACCGCGGCACTCAGCAACGTGTTGGAACCGGGCGGCTGATACTTGACCCCCATTTCCCACTGCTTGCCTTCGGTGGGTTTAAACGTCTTGAGCGCGTTTGTGTCGGCGTTGCTCGCTGGCTGGAATGACTCGGCATAGGACAAGTAGGGCACGAAGCCAGAGTCGAATACATAGCTCAGCGCCGCGTTGCCACTGAAGTGTTTGATGCGGTCAGTGTTGGTCGCATCGCGGTCGTTGAAGTAGGTGGTGCCCTGATGCACCCAATCTTCACGCCCGCCCAAGGTCAGGCGCCACTTGTCCAAGGCCATCTGGTCTTGCACGTAGAGACCGGTCTGCACGGTTTTCTGGTTGTAGTCGTAAAAAGGACGGACATCGGTCGGGCGCAGGGTTGGCTGGGTGTTGATCGGGTTGAAAATATTGGTGCCCGACGCAGTCCCGAATATCGCTCGATAGGAGGTATCGGTGCGCTGGTGGTCCAGGCCAAGCAGCAGGGTGTGGATGACATCGCCGGTGGCAAAGTCAGCCTGGAAGTTGTTGTCCACCGCGAACTGACCGATGTCCTCGTCGACGTTGGTGGTCGAGCGGCTGATATTGCCCGCCGCATCCGCCGGGGAAAACGCGTAGGAACCCACGGTCAGTTGCTGGAACGACAAATCCGATTTGGTGTAGCGCAGGTTTTGCTTGAACTGCCACGTATCGTTGAAACGGTGCTCGAAGGCGTAGCCCAGCGCATAGTAGGTGCGGTCGTAGAACTCGTAGTCCGGGTCGCCCAGGTTCTTGTGGTGGGAGACCTCGCCCAGCGGTGATTTGATCTTGGTGCCCTGGATCGGCATGAACTGGCTGGTGGTCCCGGTATCGTCACGGGTGAATTGCGAGAGCAGGGTCAGCTTGGTGTCGGTATCGATGTTCCAGGTCAGGCTCGGCGCAATGTTGTAGCGCTTGTTGTCGATGTGATCGACCTGGGTGCCGGCATCGCGTACCACGCCGCTGAGGCCATAGAGGAATTGGCCTTCATCATCGATTTTGCCGGTGCTGGCGAAGTTGATCTGGCGGTAGTTGTCACTGCCGTATTGCACTTGGATGGCGTTGCTCGATTCTGCGCTGGGGCGTCGGCTGACCATGTCCAGCAGGCCGCCCGGTGGGGTCTGACCGTACACCGACGAGGCCGGGCCACGCAGCAGGGCGAGACGGTCGAGGTTCCAGGTTTCCGCTTTGGGGTTGGCGTACACACCGCGCGGCAGTGGCAGACCATCGAGGAACTGGGTGGGCTCGAAGCCGCGCACACGCATCCAGTCGTAGCGGGTGTCGCTGCCATAGCTGGCGGACACGATGCCAGGCATGTATTTGACCGCGTCGTCCAGGTTCTGCACGTTGCGATCCTGCATTTGCTCGCGGGTGGCCACGGAGATCGAACGCGGGGCCTCCACCAGGGCGGTGTCGGTCTTGGTGCCGGCGGCGGTGCGGGTGGCCAGGTAGCCTTGAACCGGGCCCCAGGCACTTTCCTGGTTGCCATCTTGCCCTGTGATGTTAGTCACCGGCAGCGCCATCACCCCCTCCGGAACCGCCACCAGCGTGTACGTCCCCGCGCTGCTCTGCTCCAGCTGCAAGCCGGTGCCACGCAAGGCTTCACGCAGTGCGCTCGGTGCATCGAACTGGCCTCGGACCGGGGCCGAGGTCTTGCCTGCTGCCAGCGTCGGGTTGAGGGTCAGTGCCAGGCCGGCCTGGCTGGCGATCTGGTTCAGGGTGCTGGCCAGCGGTGCGGCCGGCAGGTTGTAGGCGCGCACGCTGGAGGCTTGTTCGGCGGCAATCAGCGCAGTGCTGGTCAGTGGGGCGCTGAGGGCAATAGCCACGGCTAACAGGCTGGGGCGCAACAAGGTGTCTAGCGTGCGGGACATGGGCGGCTCCTGAATGGAAGTAATTCGCAATTGCCTATGTGCCGAACGAGAATCGAAAAGTGATAGGGCAGGATCAAAATATTTTTTGTGGTGGGTTTGAGGGCCTCATCGGAGCAAGCCCGCTACCACAGAACCTAAGGCTTACCCGTGACCGTCACCCACCACGGCGTGTGCTGTTCGATCTGCACCGGGAGTGTGGGCAGCAGCGCATTGAGCGCCAGGGTGGTGTCGTGCAGTGGGAAGCTGCCGGTGATGCGCAGGTCGGCGACATTTTTATCCACCCCCAGATAGCCGGTGCGGTAGCGGCTGAGTTCCTGCACCACATCGCCCAGGCGGGCGTTGTCGACCACCAGCATGCCGCGCGTCCAGGCATCGGTGGCGGGGGTGACGGCAAAGGCAGGGCCGAGGCCGTCGCTGCGCATCAACACTTGTTGGCCTGCCTTGAACACCTGTTCCTGTTGCAGCGCTTCGGGCTGGGCACCCACCGCTGATTGCAGCACGCTCAGGCGCGTGGCGTCGTCTTCGCGCTTGACGATAAACCGCGTGCCCAGCGCGCGCAGGCTGCCGTCGCGGGTTTGCACATAGAACGGACGCGCATCGTCGTGGCCGGTCTCGACGAAGATTTCGCCTTCCTGCAACACGATCAGCCGGCGTTTTTCATCGAAGCGCACGTCGATGGCACTGTGGGTGTTGAGGTTGATCAACGTACCGTCCGCCAGTTTCAGCGTGCGCTGCTCGCCGGTGGCGGTGCGCTGGTCGGCCAGCCAATAGTGGATCGGCACATAGCGCTCGCCGGCAAACAACGCCAGGCCGCATACCAGCGCAATACTCGCCAGGCCGCTGCCCAGCTTGCGCACGCGCTGGCGAATGCCTTCGCGCGACTGCAATAACGCCGCGCGTGCCGGGCCCGAAGCCACGCTGAAACGCTGGTCGAGCATGCCCAGTTGGCGCCAGGCACGGGCGTGCTCTTCATCGCTGGCCAGCCATTTGCTGAATTCTTCGCGCTCCACCGGACTGTCGTCGCCTGAATCGAGGGACAACTGCCAGGCAATCGCCGCATCCAGCACCCGTGCTGAGACAGGTTTGGCGCTGATCAGGGTCATAGCGGCTCGCCATACAGGGCGATGTAGCACTGGCGAATGCCCTGGGCCAGGTACTGGCGCACACGCGGCACCGACACACCCAGGCGTTGGGCGATTTCAGCGTGGCCCAGCCCGTCGAGGCGGTTATAGAGGAAGGCGGCGCGGGCCTTGCTCGACAGCTTGCCGAGCAGGCGGTCGATGGCCTTGAGGTCTTCGAGGATCAGGTGCTGCTCTTCGGGCGAAGGGTGTTCGCTTTCCGGGATCAGCATCAATTCGGTGAGGTAAGCCTGTTCAAGGGCGGCGCGCCGGAAGTAGTCGAACAGCAAACCCTTGGCGATGGCCACCAGAAATGCCCGTGGTTCGCGGGGCTCGCGCAACTCGTCACGGCCGAGCAGGCGCATGAAGGTGTCCTGGCTCAGGTCTTCGGCGCGGCTCGGGCAGGCTACGTTGCGCCGCAGCCAGGCCAGCAGCCAGCCACGATGGTCGCGATACAACGCGCCAACAAGCTCACTGTGTGGGTTCTGGACCGACGACAAGGCATCACCGAATAAACTGTAGGTTTAAACTAACGAGAATTATTCGCGATTGTCTCAGAGGCGTAGAGCGGGCGCAATTGGCGTCTGTCGGGAGATGACATTAAAACGATGGCGCGTGTTTACGCCGTTTCCATTGGCTCAAACGCTCTTGCAGTGCCTGAGGCGTGTCGATCTGCTGCTGACGCGCGCGGCTGAACAGGATCAGCATCAGCTCCGCCGTGGCGAGTGCGTCGGCGCTGGCGTGATGGCGCTCGCCTACGTGCAGGTTGAAGTGATTGATCCAGTCGTCCAGCCCGGCTTCGCGTATCGGTGCCTCGGGACACAGCAGCGGGGCGATGTCGGCCACATCGAGGAATGGGTGGGCCAGGCGGTAACCCAGGCTGTCCTTGAGCGCGCGGCCCAGCATGTGTTGATCGAACGGCGCGTGGAAGGCGAGCAGCGGGCTGTCGCCGACAAACTCCATGAAGTCCAACAGTGCCTCGACCGGGTCGCTGCCGGCAGCAATCGCGCTGGGGCCGATGCCGTGGATCAACACGCTGGGGCTGAGTTTGGTTTCGGCGCGGTGCAGGGTGCGCTCGAACAGTTGGGAAAAGTCCACCGCGCCGTCCTCGATCACAACCGCGCCGATGGACAGCACCTGGTCACGGTTGAGGTTCAGGCCGCTGGTTTCCAGGTCCACCACGACCCAGCGCTGGCTGCGCAACGGATCGTTGCCCAACGGTGAGGGCTTGCGCAGTTGCTCCAGGCGCTGTTGTTGCGTGCTGTCGAGTCCCGGTTTTTTCGTCCGCAGCCAACTGAACAGACTCACAGCTGATACCGCAACGTCAGGCTGCTCTGCAGGCGCTGGGCCTGGCGCAGGGATTCGCGCAGGATGCGCCGGTCCAGGTGGTTGAGGCTGTCGGGGTCGACGCGGTTGGAGTACGGCTGGTTTTCCCGGGTCTGTAACTGGTGCTGCTGCATGCGGGTTTGCTGGATAAAGTGGTACGCCTCTTCATAAGCGGCGCCATCCAGCGGCTCGATCACTTCTTTGACCACCAACTGGCGCAGGCGCTCCAGGGTGTTATTGGCGTGGATGCCATTGGCCATGGCCAGCAGGCGCGCGCCATCTACAAAAGGTGTCAGGCCCTGCACCTTGAGGTCGAGTGTGGCCTTTTCCGCGCCTTTACGGGTCAGCACAAAATCGCGGAAACGTCCTACGGGCGGACGCTGGCGCAAGGCGTTCTCGGCCAGCATGCGTTGGAACAGCCGGTTATCCCCGACCTGGTCAAGAATGCCCTGGCGCAGTTGCTCGCAGCCCCGTTCATCGCCCCAGACTGCGCGCAGGTCAAAATAGATACTCGACCCCAGCAGGTTCTCCGGCGTCGCCTCGCGAATAAACGCGGCAAACCGCCGTGCCCATTCAGCGCGCGACAGGCACAGCTCCGGGTTGCCGGCCATGATATTGCCTTTGCACAGGCTGAACCCGCACAGCGCCAGGCTCTGGTTGATCTGCTGCGCCAGGGGCAGCAACCGCTCGCGAATCTCGGCGGCTTCCACCGCGTCCTTGGCTTCGAACAGGATGCCGTTGTCCTGGTCGGTGTACAGCGTCTGCTCGCGCCGGCCTTCGCTGCCGAAACACAGCCAACTGAACGGCACGCCGGGGTCGCCTTTTTCGGCCAGGGTCAGCTCGATCACCCGGCACACGGTGTGATCGTTGAGCAGGGTAATGATGTGGGTGATCTGGGTCGACGACGCGCCATGGGCGAGCATGCGCTCCACCAGTTGGCCGATCTCGCCGCGCAGCGCTACCAGGTTCTCCACCCGTGGCGCATTGCGGATGGTGCGGGCCAGGTGCACCAGGTCGACCCGTTGCAGGGAAAACAGGTCGCGCTCGGACACCACGCCGCACAGGCGCTGGTCCTTGACCAGGCAGACGTGGGCGATATGCCGCTCGGTCATGGCGATGGCGGCGTCGAAGGCGCTGTGGTCCGGCGTTAAAAAGAACGGCGCCTGGGTCATATGGCCTTCAATGCCCTGGCTGAAGTCGCCGGTGCCGTCGGCCACCACCTGGCGCAGGTCGCGCAGGGTGAAAATGCCCAGGGGCGCCTTGTGTTCGTCGACGATCACAATGCTGCCCACCTGCTGCTCATGCATCAGCGTTACCGCTTCGCGTAGCGGTGTCTGCGGGCTGCAGGTGACCGGGTGGCGCATGGCCAATTCGCCCAGACGGGTGTTCAGGGAGTATTGCGTGCCGAGGGTTTCCACGGCTTTTTGCTGCACTTGCTGGTTGATCTGGTCCAACAGGCTGCTGACGCCGCGCAAGGCGAAGTCTCGGAACGGGCTGGAGAGGGCGAACAGCTTGATAAAGGCTGGCTTGTTCAGTTGCAGGCAGAAGGTGTCTTCGGCGGCTTTATGTTCGGTGCGGGTGGCCCGCTCTCCTAACAGCGCCGCGAGGGGGAAACACTCACCGGTGGTGATTTCGAAGGTGGTTTCTGCTGAGTCCGGGCGCTCACCCACGACTCGGCCTTGCTTGACGATGTAAAAGTGTTCGACCGGCCCGCCCGAGGGCTTGAGGATGCTCTCGCCGGGGCCGAAGAAGCGCAACTGGCACTGTTCCACCAGGAACGCCAGGTGCGCGTGTTCCATCTGGTTGAACGGTGGGAAGCGTTGCAGGAACTGCAGGGTGCCGTGGATGTTCTGCAATACAGCAGTTTTCCCCGCCTGGGCGAAGGCATCAGCTTTACTCATAACCATGACCGCAATTTTTTTGTCGTTATCGTCCTGCATGGTCGACTCCTGAGCGGCAGGTGCCCATTGGACGTAAGTCTAGGTCGATGAAAATGCCGCATAACTAAGGAAAAACCTTACACGACTATCGTCCAAACCCCGTAGAACGCCCACTAGGCAAACTTTCCGACGAAGTGCACATTGATCGCCCTTCCGCAGATGTCTGACGAGTGTGCTGGGAGATTGACGAAAACTGCTGAGAAACGTATGTCCGACCACGATATTTTGAGTGATGCCGAGCGCGAGGCGCTGAGCGCCGTGATGCTGGAGCCTGATTTACCGCCACAACGCGTGTTGATTGTTGACGATGACAAGGACGCGCGGGAACTGTTGGCGGAGATCTTGGGGTTGGACGGTATTCGCTGCATGACTGCCGAAAGTGGTGAGGCTGCGTGGAGTTTGTTGAAATCCAGCAGCTCCATCGGTTTGCTGATCACCGATCTGCGCATGAAACCCAGCAGCGGTCTGGAGTTGATCAAGCAGGTGCGCGAATCCACTCGCGCCGCGTTGCCCATCATCATCATGTCGGGGGACGCCGAAGCGCCGGATGTGATTGATGCGATGCATTTGAGCGTGGTGGATTTTCTGTTGAAGCCGATCGACAGCGTGAAGTTGGCGAAGCTGGTCAAGCGCGAGTTGGGGATGGCTTCCTGATTTTGCGGTGTCTGTACGCGCCTCATCGGGAGCAAGCCCCCTCCCACAGTTGACCGCGTACATCCAGCACCGCCCCAAAGAAAAAGCCCTGATCTCACGATCAGGGCTTTTTCATTTACAGGCCGTTTTTAGCCTTGAACTCCCGACGCCGACGGTGCAACACCGGCTCGGTATAGCCATTCGGCTGCTTAGTCCCTTCAATCACCAGCTCCACCGCTGCCTGGAATGCGATGTTGCTGTCGAAATCCGGCGCCAGCGGACGGTACAACGCATCCCCTGCATTCTGGCGGTCCACCACCGGCGCCATGCGCTTGAGGCTTTCCATCACCTGGGCTTCGGTGACGATGCCGTGGCGCAACCAGTTGGCGATGTGCTGGCTGGAGATGCGCAGGGTGGCGCGGTCTTCCATCAGGCCGACGTCGTTGATGTCCGGCACTTTCGAGCAGCCCACGCCTTGGTCGATCCAGCGCACGACATAGCCGAGGATGCCCTGGGCGTTGTTGTCCAGTTCGTTGCGGATTTCTTCCTCGGACCAGTCGGTGTTGCTGGCCAGAGGAATGGTCAGGATGTCGTCTACCGACGCGCGCTCGCGCTTGGCCAGTTCGGCCTGGCGCGCGAACACGTCGACCTTGTGGTAGTGCAGCGCGTGCAGTGCGGCGGCCGTTGGCGATGGCACCCAGGCGGTGTTGGCGCCGGCCAGCGGATGGGCGATTTTCTGCTCAAGCATCGCCGCCATCAGGTCGGGCATCGCCCACATGCCTTTACCGATCTGTGCACGGCCTTGCAGGCCGGTGCTCAAGCCGATATCGACGTTCCAGTTCTCGTAGGCGCCGATCCATTTTTCCGCCTTCATCGCGGCCTTGCGCACCATCGCGCCGGCTTCCATGGAGGTGTGGATTTCGTCACCGGTACGGTCGAGGAAGCCGGTATTGATAAACACCACGCGCTCGCTGGCGGCCTTGATGCAGGCCTTGAGGTTGACCGTGGTGCGGCGCTCCTCGTCCATGATCCCGACCTTGAGGGTGTTGCGCGGCAGGTTCAGCACGTCTTCGATGCGGCCGAACAGCTCGTTGGTGAACGCGGCTTCTTCCGGGCCGTGCATCTTCGGCTTCACGATGTAGACCGAACCGGTGCGGCTGTTCTTGCGCGTGTTGTTGCCGTTGAGGCTGTGGATCGCCGCCAGGCTGGTGAGCAGGCCGTCGAGGATGCCTTCCGGTACTTCGTTGCCGTCTTTGTCGAGGATCGCGTCGATGGTCATCAAGTGGCCAACGTTACGCACGAACAGCAGCGAACGGCCGTGCAGCGTCACGTCCTGGCCGTCGACGCCGGTGTAGACGCGGTCGGCGTTCATGGTGCGGGTGAAGGTCTTGCCGCCCTTGGCCACTTCTTCGGCCAGGTCGCCCTTCATCAGGCCGAGCCAGTTGCGGTAGATCACCACTTTGTCATCGGCATCGACGGCGGCGACGGAGTCTTCACAGTCCATGATGGTGGTCAGCGCGGCTTCCATCAGCACGTCTTTGACGCCGGCGGCATCGGTCTGGCCGACCGGGGTGCTGGCGTCGATCTGGATTTCGAAGTGCAGGCCGTTGTGTTTCAGCAGGATCGCAATCGGCTCGGCTGCAGGGCCCTGGAAACCGATCAACTGGGCGTCGTCACGCAGGCCGCTGTTGCTGCCGCCTTTGAGGCTGACGATCAGCTTGCCGTCGGCGATCTTGTAGCCGGTGGAATCGACGTGGCTGCCGGCGCTCAGTGGCGCGGCTTCGTCGAGGAAGGCACGGGCGAAGGCAATGACCTTGTCGCCACGCACTTTGTTGTAGCCCTTGCCCTTCTCGGCGCCGTCGGCTTCGCTGATGGCGTCGGTGCCATACAGCGCGTCGTACAGCGAGCCCCAACGCGCATTGGAAGCGTTGAGGGCGAAGCGGGCGTTCATCACCGGCACCACCAGCTGCGGGCCGGCCATGCGGGCGATCTCGTCATCGACGTTTTGGGTCGAGGCCTGGAAGTCTGCGGCTTCTGGCAGCAGGTATCCGATGTCTTGCAGGAAGGCTTTGTAGGCCACCGGGTCATGGGCCTGGCCGGCGTGGGTCTGGTGCCAGGTATCGATCCGCGCCTGGAAATCGTCGCGTTTGGCGAGTAGGGCTTTGTTCTTCGGCGCCAGGTCGTGGATGACCTTGTCGGCGCCGGCCCAGAACTGGTCGGCCGTGATGCCGGTACCGGGAATGGCTTCGTTGTTCACGAAGTCGAACAGGACTTTGGCGACCTGCAGGCCACCGACTTGAACGTGTTCAGTCATTGCTTGCCTCACTCTGCGGAGCTTATGCGCTGTTTCAGATTTTCATTATGTAGTGCACGGGATGGCATACTACATGATGACTTGCGGTTGTGAAAATTAGACTAAATACGTCGTTTAGCGACCCACTTTGGTCGTACGGTCACAGCGGAGAACCGGATGTTCTCAAAAAACTATTGGATTGTTCCAGATAAAAATAAAAATGGTACACGATTTGTTTTCGCGGGCTTCCGAGTCCACCTTGTAGATTGAATTCAGAGGGCGTCGCCATGGACCATCTTGTACTCACTATTATCGCCGCCGACAAACCCGGCCTGGTGGAACGCATCGCGCAGAACATTGCGGCCCACGGCGGCAATTGGCTGGAAAGCCGAATGGCGCATATGGCCGGGCAGTTTGCCGGGATCCTGCGGGTCAGTGTTCCTGCGGAGAGCCGTCAGGCGTTGGTAGGGGCGCTGGAAGACTTATCCACCCATGGCATTCGCGTGCTGGTAGGAGAGGGCAGCACCGGCCAGGCATCGGCTTCCAAACCGATTGTGATGACCTTGGTCGGCAATGACCGCTCGGGCATCGTGCGTGAGATTACCGCGCTGTTGAGCAAGCAGGGCGTGAACCTGGAACGCCTGAGCACCGATGTGCGGCCGGCCCCGATGAGCGGTGATCCGCTGTTCAATGCCGAGGCGTTATTGCAGGTGCCCGCGACGCTGTCCCTGGATAAGTTGCAGGCGTCGCTGGAAACCTTGGCGGATGACCTGATGGTGGAACTGCGCGCCGAGGAATGATTGGTCCACAAGGTTATGCATGGAAATCTTGCATGGGCCTGTGGATAACCTTTGGGTGAATGTCTGCAAGCCACGCTGGCTGTGGCTTACAGAGGCTTGTACGTTATTTGATCAGCGCTTGCGCACGGTGAGCCAGGCGTCCACGCTGTAGACCACCAGGCCTGCCCAGATAAAGGCGAAGGCGATCAGCGTGCTTGGCGCCAGCTGTTCGCCGAACAGCAGCACGGCTTCCAGCAACACCAGGGTCGGTGCCACATACTGCAAAAAGCCTAAGGCGGTGTAGGGCAAATGCCGCGCGGCGGCGTTGAAGCACACCAGCGGGATCAGGGTCACCGGGCCTGCGGCCACCAGCCACCAGGCTTCGGAAGTGCTCCAGAAGGCCAACTGCGCACTATGGGCCGAGGGGTTGAACAGCAACCACGCGACAGCAATCGGCACCAGCATCCAGGTTTCCACCACCAGCCCCGGCAGTGCCTTGACCGGCGCCTGCTTGCGGATCAGGCCGTAGAAACCGAAGGTCAGCGCCAGCACCAACGACACCCATGGCAAGCTGCCCACCTGCCATACCTGCTGCGCCACCCCCACAGCGGCGAGTGCCACGGCCACCCATTGCAGGCGACGCAGGCGCTCGCCGAGGAGCAGCATGCCCAGCAGCACATTCACCAGCGGGTTGATGTAGTAACCCAGGCTCGCTTCGAGCATGCGCCCGCTGTTGACCGACCACACATAGGTCAGCCAGTTACCGGCGATCAACGAGCCGCTGAGTGCCAGGATTGCCAGGCGCTTGGGGTTGTCGCGCAATTCGCGGAACCAGCCGGGGTGCTTCCACACCATCAACAGCAAACCACCGAACAGCGCCGACCAGAGCACCCGGTGCACGATGATTTCGGCGGCGGGCACACTGGCGATGGCTTTGAAGTAGAGCGGGAACAGACCCCAGATGACATAGGCGCTGAGGCCCAGGATGTACCCCTTGCGGGGGTTGGCGGCTTGCATTCGGAGTCCTTGCTTAGGCAGCTAACAAAGCGCGATTGTAAGGATATTTGTCAACCAATGGGATTACCCTTCTGTAGGAGCGGGCTTGCTCGCGAAGATCGTTAACGATAACGCGGGCATCCTGACCGCACGCGGCGCCCTCAGGTTTTTCGCGAGCAAGCTCGCTCCTACAGGAGCGAGCGGCGATTTCAGAAGAGTTTGAGGGGTTCTTCGTTGAGCGCTGAGAGCTGCTCACGCAACGCCAGCACTTGGTCGCCCCAGTACCGCTCGCTGCCGAACCACGGGAAGCTGTGGGGGAACGCGGGGTCATCCCAGCGCCGTGCCAGCCAGGCGCTGTAGTGCATCAGGCGCAATGCGCGCAGCGGTTCGATCAGCGCCAGTTCGCGCGGGTCGAAATCGTGGAATTCCTGGTAGCCGTCCATCAGTTCCGACAGCTGGCCCAGGCATTCCTGGCGATCACCGGCAAGCATCATCCACAAGTCCTGCACCGCCGGGCCCATGCGGCAGTCGTCGAGGTCGACGATGTGGAACATCTCATCGCGGCACATCATGTTGCCGGGGTGGCAATCGCCGTGCATGCGGATGTTCTTGTGCGGCGTGGCTTTGTAGACCTCTTCCACACGCTTGAGCAGGTCGCGCGCCACGGACTCGTAGGCCGGCAGCAGGCTCTTGGGAATGAAATTGCCTTCGAGCAGGGTGGTGAGGGAGTCGTGGCCGAAGTTCTTCACACCCAAGGCTTCGCGGTGTTCGAACGGGCGGGTAGACCCCACGGCGTGCAAGCGGCCGAGTAGCTGCCCAAGGCGATAAAGCTGGTCAAGGTTGCCCGGCTCCGGTGCACGGCCGCCACGGCGAGGGAACAAGGTGAAGCGGAAACCCGCGTGTTCGAACAGGCTTTCGCCGTTATGAATCATCGGCGCGACCACTGGCACTTCGCATTCGGCCAACTCGAAGGTGAAACGGTGCTCTTCGAGGATCGCTTCGTTGGTCCAGCGCTGGGGACGGTAGAACTTGGCGATCAGCGGTTCGGAGTCTTCGATGCCTACCTGATACACGCGGTTTTCGTAGCTGTTGAGCGCCAGAACGCGAGCATCGCTGAGGAAACCGATGCTTTCGACAGCGTCGAGTACCAGGTCGGGGGTGAGTGTTTCAAACGGATGGGCCATGCGAACTCCTGCGCGCAGCAGGTCGCCGCGTCCGGCCGGGTATGGTAACGCTGTAGGAGCGAGCTTGCTCGCGAAAAACCTGAGCGCGCAGTGGGGTGTCAGGTTCCGCTGCGTTATCGTTGACGATCTTCGCGGGCAAGCCCGCTCCTACAGTGGGGCGGTCTATCAGGCGCCGACAATCCCGCCATCGTCCCGCCGAATCGCCATCACCGACGAACGCGGCTTGCCATTCGGCAGGTGTTCCGGCCAGGTCGAACCACCGGTTTCGCCTGGGTGCTGAATCCCCACAAACAGGGTTTTCTGATCCGGCGAGAAGCTGATGCCCGTCACCTCACAGGCCACCGGCCCAACCATGAAACGACGGATTTCCCCGGTGCTTGGGTCGGCGCAGAGCATCTGGTTGTTGCCCATGCCAGCAAAGTCGCCGGCGTTGCTGTAGTCGCCATCGGTGAGAATCCACAGACGCCCGGCCTTGTCGAACCCCAGGCCATCGGGGCTGTTGAACATGTTCTGCGGGTTGATGTTCGACGAGCCGCCTTTTGGCGTGCCGGCATGCGCGCCCGGGTTGCCGGCCACCACAAACAGGTCCCAGCTGAAGTCCGCTGCGCCGTGGTCATCGGCGTTGGCCTTCCAGCGCAGGATCTGGCCGTAGACGTTTTTCTCACGCGGGTTGGGCCCGCCCACCGGTTGGCCGTCTTCGCCGCGCTTGGCGTTGTTGGTCAGGGTGCAATAGACCTGGCCGTCGGTAGGGCTGACCACGATCCATTCCGGGCGGTCCATGCGTGTGGCTTTCACCACACTGGCGGCCAGGCGTGCGTGGATCAGCACTTCGGCCTGGCTGGCGAAGCCGGTGCTGGCGTCGATGCCGTTTTTGCCATGGGTCAGCTCGACCCATTGCCCTTTGCCTTTCGGATGATCGGCGTTGCCATCGCCCGCATCGAAGATGGCCACGTACAAGGTGCCGTGGTCGAGCAGGTCTTTGTTGGCCTTGGGGTTCTTGTGGTTGATCTTGTCGCGGCTGACGAATTTGTAGATGAACTCGCCGCGCTCGTCGTCGCCCATGTACACCACGGCGCGGCCGTCACGGGTTTCTGCAAGGGCGGCGTTCTCGTGCTTGAAACGGCCCAGGGCGGTGCGTTTGGCCGGGGTGGATTGCGGGTCGAACGGGTCGATTTCCACTACCCAGCCGTGGCGGTTGAGTTCGTTGGGGTTCTTGGCCATGTCGAAGCGCGGGTCGTGCAGGTGCCAGTTGATCTCTTTGCTGGCGGCCACCACGCCGTAGCGTTTCTGCCCGGCATCGAAGCTTTGCTGTGGGTTGCTGCTGCCGAAGCAGTCGGTGAAGTTCTCTTCGCAGGTCAGGTAAGTGCCCCATGGGGTCTTGCCGTTGGCGCAGTTCTGGAAGGTGCCGAGGACTTTTTTGCCCGACTTGTCGGCGCTGGTTTTCAACCATTCGTGGCCGGCGGCGGGGCCGCTCAGGCGGATCGGTGAGTTGCCGTGGATGCGGCGGTTGTAGCGCGAGTCCTGGACGAATTGCCAGGTGTCACCTTTGCGCCGCACTTCGATCACCGACACGCCTTCGCTGGCCTGGGCCTTGTGCACGTCTTCGGCCGATTGCGGCGCGCCGCCGTGGGCGTAGAGGTAGCGGTAGTTGGTGTATTCGTTGTTGATCGCCATCAGCGCGCGGTTGTCGTCGCCGGGGAAGGCGAACAGGCTCATGCCGTCGTTGTTGTCGCCGAACTGCTGTTCCTGGGCTTTGGCGGTGCCGTTGCCGGACGGGTCGAAGGCCGGGGCGCTCTTGTGCAGCGGTTGGCCCCAACTGATCAGCACCGAGGCGCTGTAACCCGGCGGCAGGGTGATGGTGTCGCTGGTGGCGGCGGCGATGCTGGCAAAGCCCAGCAACGGGCTGGCGGACGCGGCGTTGACGGCCAGTGCGCTGCGGCTCAGCAGGTTGCCGCCGAGGAACATCGCCGCACCACAGAGGGCGCCGGCACCGATAAAGCGGCGGCGGGTGAGGCCAACCATCTGTTCGAGGTCGGTGGCTTGGTTTTCTTCTAATAGGCTCATATCAGGCTCCCTGCGGTTTTTGCAGACACCTTAAGGAGCGGGCGTGACGAAATTGTTGCAGTTTGACGCGCCGTGCCGCTTAGACCGGCGTGCCGAGCAGTACATTGCTGGGCGCAAATTGCACCTGGAGCGTGCGACCCACGGTGGCGTCCAAGGCCTGGAGCACGGCGGGCTGCGCCAAGGCGCATAAAACCTGGCCGTTGGGCAGGGCGATGCGCACTTCGCTGGGGCCGTCCTCGGCGGCGAGAATCGCGTCTACGGTCCCCTTCATGCAATTGTGTCCAGGTGTTGCAGGCGTATCCAGCGCCAGTAATTCCAACCAGCCGGCCTTGATCAGCGCGACAACTTCCACGCCGGGTTCCAGATCCAGCCGTTGCGTGCTGTCGTGGGTGATTTGTGCTTGCAGGGTCAGCCCGCCGGCCAGTTGCAGATGGATCAGGTCGTTGCGGCCATGGGACTCGATGGCGATCACTTGCCCGTGCAACTGGTTGCGCGCGCTGGTGCGCAGCATCAAGCGGCCAAGCAGGTTGAAGTCGCTGGCGGCTTCATCCGAGCCGAGCACTTCGGCCTGCAACACTTGCAGGCGCTGGTAGAGGCGCAATACCCGTTCACCCTCGGCCGTGAGTTTGGCGCCGCCGCCGCCCTTGCCGCCGACGCTGCGCTCCACCAATGGCTTTTGCGCCAGGTTATTCAGTTCATCGATGGCGTCCCAGGCGGCCTTGTAGCTCAATCCGGCGCTTTTGGCGGCGCGGGTGATTGAGCCTTGCTCGGCAATATGCCCGAGCAAGGCGATGCGCTGGGGGCGGCGCAGGATATGTTGGCTGAGGGACGTCGGCAGGGACATGGGGACACACTTCAATGAGATGCGCCGACGTTGCCGCCCTGGCGCACGGGAGTCAAGTCAGGCGCCGGGTTTGGGGGTGCGGGCCAGGCAGTACACATCGACCTGCCGCGCGCCAGCGTTCATTAACAACCGCGCCAGGCTGTGGGCGGTGGCGCCGGTGGTGAGCACGTCGTCCACCAACGCAAAGTGCCGGTCTTGCACCTGGGCATCGCCGGCCAAGGCGAAGGCGCCCAGCAGGTTGCGTTTGCGGGTCTTGGCGTCGAGGTGTTGTTGCGCCACGGTTTCATGGGGGCGTAACAACAGATGTTCATCATATTCGATGCTCAGGTCTGCGCTCAGCCAGCGTGCCAGCATCAGGGCCTGGTTGTAGCCACGTTCGCGCAGGCGCTTGCGGGCCATGGGCACCGGCAACAGGCAGTCGGGTCGCGTGAGTTCGGCATTGTCGAAGCGATGCTGCAGGTGTTGCCCCAGCAGGTGACCCAGCAGATGCCCCAGTGGCCAGCGTGCCTGGTGCTTGAAGCGGCTGATCAAGGTGTCGACGGGAAAGCTGTAGGCCCAGGGCGCGATCACCTGTTTAAACACGGGCGGGTGTTTCTGGCATTCGCCGCAGACCAGACCGTCCATCGGCAACGGTAAGGCGCACACCGTGCAGTGCTCCATGAGCCATGGCAGTTCGATTTCGCAGGCGTTGCAGATAAAATCGGCGGTTCCCGTGCGTTCATCGCAGATTAAACAGGGTTGGTTGTTTTTTAGCCAGATGTAAACTTCGTGTTTGTATCTCGGTTGACAGTGCATGAATCTTCCTTAAATATGCCGAGCATCCGTGTCGTGCCTGTGGGTATTGCCCTTCCCGCAGCGCTTGCCAAAGCATAATCAAGGAATCGCCCATGAGCGCCAGCACCACCGCCACCTTGCGTCACGATTGGTCCTTAGCCGAAGTCAAAGCGTTGTTCGTGCAACCGTTCAATGACCTGTTGTTCCAGGCGCAGACCGTGCACCGCGCGCACTTCGATGCCAACCGTGTCCAGGTGTCGACCCTGCTGTCGATCAAGACCGGTGCCTGCCCGGAAGATTGCAAATATTGTCCGCAGTCGGGCCACTACAACACTGGCCTGGAAAAAGAAAAGCTGATGGAAGTGCAGAAGGTCCTCGAAGAGGCCGCCCGCGCCAAGGCCATCGGTTCGACCCGTTTCTGCATGGGCGCCGCCTGGAAACACCCATCGGCCAAAGACATGCCCTATGTGCTGCAGATGGTCAAAGGCGTGAAAGCCATGGGCCTGGAAACCTGCATGACCCTTGGCCGTCTCGACCAGGATCAGACCGAAGCCCTGGCCCAGGCTGGCCTCGATTACTACAACCACAACCTCGATACGTCGCCGGAGTTCTACGGCAGCATCATCACCACCCGTACCTACAGCGAGCGCCTGCAAACCCTGGCCTACGTGCGTGAGTCGGGCATGAAGATCTGCTCCGGCGGCATCCTTGGCATGGGCGAGTCCCTCGACGACCGCGCCAACCTGCTGATCCAGTTGGCCAACCTGCCGGAGCATCCGGAGTCGGTGCCGATCAACATGCTGGTGAAAGTCGCCGGTACACCGCTGGAAAACGCCGAGGACATCGACCCGTTCGATTTCATCCGCATGCTCGCCGTGGCGCGCATCCTGATGCCGCAATCCCACGTGCGGCTGTCCGCCGGCCGTGAAGCGATGAACGAGCAGATGCAGGCCCTGGCGTTTTTCGCCGGTGCCAACTCGATTTTCTACGGCGACAAACTGCTGACCACTGCCAACCCGCAGGCCGACAAGGACATGCAACTGTTCTCGCGCCTGGGCATCCTGCCGGAAGCCCGTGAAGAGCACGCCGATGAAGTCCACCAAGCGGCGATTGAGCAGGCGTTGGTAGAGCAGAAAAGCAGCGAGCAGTTCTACAACGCCGTTGTTTGATTGAAATGCGGTTCAAGTGTGGGAGAGGGCAAGCCCCCTCCCACCTGTTTTGACCGAGTTGAACCTGCCACCCCGAGGCCTGCATGTCTTTTGATCTCTCCGCGCGCCTCGCTGCCCGCCGTGCCGAACACCTTTACCGTCAACGTCCGCTGCTTCAGAGCCCTCAAGGCCCGGAAGTGGTGGTCGACGGCCAAGCCCTCCTGGCGTTCTGCAATAACGATTACCTGGGCCTGGCCAATCACCCGCAAGTGATCGAGGCGTGGCGCGCCGGGGCGTCCCGTTGGGGCGTGGGCGGCGGTGCTTCGCACCTGGTGGTCGGGCATGCCACGCCGCACCATGAGCTGGAAGAGGCACTGGCCGATCTCACTGGTCGCCCGCGTGCGTTGCTGTTTACCACCGGCTATATGGCCAACCTCGGTGCGGTCACGGCATTGGTGGGGCAGGGCGATACGGTGCTGGAAGACCGTCTCAACCATGCTTCGCTGCTGGATGCCGGTTTGCTGTCCGGTGCGCGCTTCAATCGCTACCTGCACAACGACGCGACCAGCCTGGCCAAGCGCCTGGAGAAAGCCAGCGGCAATACGCTGGTGGTCACCGATGGCGTGTTCAGCATGGACGGCGATCTGGCCGACCTGCCGGCATTGGCCCGTGAAACCAGGGCCAAAGGCGCCTGGTTGATGGTCGATGATGCCCATGGCTTTGGTCCGCTCGGGGCTAATGGTGGCGGGATCGTCGAGCATTTCGGCTTGAGCCAGGATGACGTGCCGGTCCTGGTCGGCACCCTGGGTAAGGCGTTCGGCACCGCCGGGGCATTTGTGGCGGGCAGTGAGGATTTGATCGAGAGTCTGATCCAGTTCGCCCGGCCGTATATCTACACCACCAGCCAACCGCCGGCGCTGGCCTGCGCCACCCTTAAAAGCCTGGAATTGCTACGCACCGAACATTGGCGGCGCGAGCACCTCAACGGCCTGATTCGTCAGTTTCGCCAGGGCGCCGAGCAGCTTGGCTTGGACTTGATGGACAGCTTTACACCGATCCAGCCGATCCTGATCGGCGACAGTGCCACAGCCATGCGCCTGTCGCAGATGCTGCGTGAGCGTGGCCTGATGGTCACGGCGATCCGCCCGCCCACCGTGCCTGCCGGCAGCGCGCGCTTGCGCGTGACCTTGACCGCAGCCCACAGCGAGGCGCAGGTGCAGCTATTGTTAAACGCATTGGAAGCGTGTTTCCGCTTGCTTGGCGCCACGGAGCCCGACCATGCGTGATCGACTGATCTTGCTGCCCGGCTGGGGCCTCGGCGTATCGCCGCTGGAGCCATTGGCCGCCGCCTTGCGTGGCCTGGACGAACACCTGCAGGTGCAGATCGAGCCGTTGCCGGCGCTGGATTCCAGCGACCTCGATGAATGGCTCGACGAACTCGACGCCACGCTGCCCGACAACGCCTGGCTGGGCGGCTGGTCCCTGGGCGGCATGCTTGCTGCCGAGCTGGCGGCGCGGCGCGGCGAGCGTTGCTGCGGCTTGCTGACCCTGGCGAGCAACCCGTGTTTTGTCGCCCACGACGGCTGGCCCCACGCGATGCCCGCCGAGACTTTCGATGCATTCCTGGCTGGCTGCCACGCCGATTCCCAAGTCACCCTCAAGCGCTTCGGCCTGTTGTGCGCCAAAGGCGCCGAAGACCCGCGCGGACTGTCGCGCCTGCTGGTCAGTGGCGCGCCGAATTCAGCGTCCAGCGTGTTGATGCCCGGCCTGGAACTGTTGGCCCAACTGGATACCCGCGAAGCCTTACTGGCCTATCGCGGCCCACAGTTGCATCTGTTCGCCGGCATGGACGGATTGGTACCTGCCGAAGCCGCCAGCGACCTGCTGACGTTGCTGCCTGATGTAGAGGTCGGCCTGATTGAACAGGCTGGTCACGCTTTTCTTCTGGAAGACCCCCACGGTGTAGCGGGGGCCATCCAGGCTTTTTTGCATGAGTGCGTTGATGACTGATTTATCCCTTCCCCCACTGCCGGGCGCCTTGCCGGACAAGCGCCAGGTGGCGGCGTCGTTTTCCCGTGCGGCGGCCAGTTATGACAGCGTCGCCGAGTTGCAGCGGGCGGTGGGGCATGAACTGCTGGCCCGTCTGCCCTCAGCGTGTGCGCCACGGCGTTGGCTGGATATGGGCTGCGGCACGGGTTATTTCAGCCGGGTGCTGGGTGAGTTGCTGCCGGCCAGCCAAGGTGTGGCACTGGATATTGCTGAAGGCATGCTTGATCACGCACGGCCTTTGGGCGGTGCTGAGCATTTCATCGCGGGTGATGCCGAGCGTCTGCCGTTGAAGGATGGCAGCTGCGGGCTGATTTTCTCCAGCCTGGCAGTGCAGTGGTGTGCGGATTTTGAGGCGGTGCTCAGCGAGGCGTATCGCGTGCTGCAACCGGGTGGGGTGCTGGGGTTCGCCAGTTTGTGCGTCGGCACGTTGGATGAGTTGCGCGAAAGCTGGCGGGCGGCGGATGGCCTGGTGCACGTCAATCGCTTCCGCACCTTCGAGGCGTACCAGCAGTTGTGCGCGGCCAGCGGTTTGCGGGTGCTCAGCCTGGAGCGGCGTGCCCATGTGTTGCATTACCCGGATGTGCGCAGCCTGACCCATGAGCTCAAGGCGCTGGGTGCGCACAATCTCAACCCGGGCCGCCCCGGTGGGTTGACGGGCCGTGCGCGGATTGTTGCACTGGTAGACGCCTACGAGCAGTTCCGTCAGGTCGAGGGACTGCCGGCCACTTATCAAGTGGTGTACGCCGTCCTGGAGAAGCCCCTATGAGCGCCGCCTATTTCATCACCGGTACCGATACGGATGTCGGCAAGACCACCATCGCCGCAGGTCTCCTGCATGCCGCCCGGCAAGCCGGCAAAAGCACTGCCGCTGGAAAACCCGTGGCTTCCGGCTGCGCAGTTACGCCAAAGGGGCTGCGCAACGCCGATGCTCTGGCGCTGCTGGCCGAATGTTCATTGCCGTTGACTTATGCCGAGGTCAATCCGGTGGCGTTCGAACCCGCCATCGCCCCCCATCTGGCCGCACGAGAGGCAGGCATTGCGCTGACGGTGCAGTCGTTGTTGAAACCCATGCAGCAGATCCTGGCGCGTCAGGCGGACTTCACCCTCATCGAAGGCGCCGGCGGTTGGCGCGTGCCGCTGGCCGACCAGGACAACCTGTCGGACCTGGCCATGGCGCTGCAATTGCCGGTGATCCTGGTGGTGGGCGTGCGCCTGGGTTGCATCAGCCATGCCTTGCTGACTGCCGAAGCCATCGCCCGGGACGGTTTGTCCTTGGCCGGTTGGGTGGCGAATATCATCGACCCCAAGACCTCTCGTCTGGAAGAGAACCTCGCGACCCTGGCCGAACGCTTGCCCGCGCCGTGCCTGGGCCGGGTGCCGAAGCTAAAGCGCGCCGGGGCCGAGGCGGTGGCGGAGTACCTGCAACTGGACCTGCTTGACTGATTCTAGCTATCGATAAGGCATTATGCCATTAGTGTTTTTAACGGGCTTTTTGCCAGCATGTCTGCTTCAATTCAACTTCACGATTCTCTAAAGGCAGGTTAAAGCCATGGAAATCTCTGGCAGCAGCGCGTTTTACTCGGGGCTGAGCACTATTCAGGCCGGGCAGAGCCGTGTCGACCAGGCCGCCGGCAGAATTGCCAGCACCGCGACCACTCAGCCGTCGGACGCACAGAGCGACCGGCTGCAAGCCAATGACCGCGCCCAGCCGACGAATTCGGCGAGCAATATGGTGGAAATGGCCCAAGGCAAGTTTCAAGTGGAGTTGGGCGCCAAGGTCGCCAAGGCTTCAGACGAAATGCTCGGTACCCTGATCGACACCTTCGCTTAACCCCTCTTTCGTCTGACCGGCTTCTTCCTGAGGCTGGTCACCCCTGTGCAATCCTCCATTTTCTTCTGAACCGCTTGTGGCATCCCGCCGCAGGCCTCGCCATGCCTGCCAGTGACCCGCGTCATGACAAACGGTGTCTGGACGACGCTTGACATCCCCAGGTCGTAAACGTATGTTTCAAACACCTGTTTGACCGCCATAACAAATCCACGCGGTTGTTCATTCCAGATACATCAGCAGAGGTTTATCGCTATGCCTGACTACAAGGCCCCCTTGCGTGATATTCGCTTCGTTCGTGACGAACTGCTCGGCTATGAAGCGCACTATCAGAGCCTGCCGGCTTGCCAGGACGCTACCCCGGACATGGTTGACGCCATCCTCGAAGAAGGCGCCAAGTTCTGTGAGCAAGTGCTGGCACCGTTGAACCGCGTGGGTGACATCGAAGGGTGCACCTGGAGTGAGTCTGGCGTTAAAACCCCTGCTGGTTTCAAAGAAGCCTATAAACAATTCGTCGAAGGCGGCTGGCCAAGCCTGGCCCACGACGTTGAGCACGGTGGCCAAGGCCTGCCGGAATCCCTGGGCCTGGCTGTGAGCGAAATGGTCGGCGAAGCCAACTGGTCGTGGGGCATGTACCCGGGCCTGTCCCATGGTGCGATGAACACCATTTCCGAGCACGGCACCCCTGAGCAGCAAGAGGCTTACCTGACCAAGCTGGTGTCGGGCGAATGGACCGGCACCATGTGCCTGACCGAGCCACACTGCGGCACCGACCTGGGCATGCTGCGCACCAAGGCCGAGCCTCAGGCCGACGGTTCCTACAAAGTCTCCGGCACCAAGATCTTCATCTCGGCCGGTGAACACGACATGGCCGACAACATCGTCCACATCGTGCTGGCCCGCCTGCCGGACGCGCCGGCCGGTACCAAAGGCATCTCGCTGTTTATCGTGCCGAAATTCCTGCCTGAAGCCGATGGTTCGATCGGTGCACGCAACGCGGTGAGCTGCGGTTCCCTGGAACACAAGATGGGTATCCACGGCAACGCCACCTGCGTGATGAACTTCGACGCGGCCACCGGTTTCCTGATCGGCCCGGCGAACAAAGGCCTGAACTGCATGTTCACCTTTATGAACACCGCGCGCCTGGGCACTGCGCTGCAAGGCCTGGCCCACGCTGAGATCGGCTTCCAGGGCGGCCTGAAATATGCCCGCGATCGCCTGCAGATGCGCTCCCTGACTGGCCCGAAAGCGCCGGAAAAGGCCGCTGACCCGATCATCGTGCACCCCGACGTGCGCCGCATGCTGCTGACCATGAAAGCCTTCGCCGAAGGTAACCGTGCGATGGTGTACTTCACTGCCAAGCAAGTGGACATCGTCAAGTACGGCACCGACGACGAGGCCAAGAAACAGGCCGACGGCCTGCTGGCATTCATGACCCCGATTGCCAAGGCGTTCATGACCGAAGTCGGTTTTGAATCCGCCAACCACGGCGTGCAGATCTATGGCGGCCACGGCTTTATCGCCGAGTGGGGCATGGAGCAGAACGTTCGCGACAGCCGTATCTCCATGCTGTACGAAGGCACCACCGGCATCCAGGCGCTGGACCTGCTCGGCCGTAAAGTGCTGATGACCCAGGGCGAAGCGCTCAAGGGCTTCACCAAGATCGTGCACAAGTTCTGCCAGGCCAACGAAGGCAACGAAGCGGTCAAGGAGTTCGTGACACCGCTGGCTGCGCTGAACAAAGAGTGGGGCGAGTTGACCATGAAGGTCGGCATGGCCGCGATGAAAGACCGTGAAGAAGTGGGTGCCGCCTCGGTGGATTACCTGATGTACTCCGGTTACGCCTGCCTGGCTTACTTCTGGGCCGACATGGCGCGCCTGGCTGCCGAAAAACTGGCTGCCGGCACCAGCGAAGAAGCGTTCTACACCGCCAAGCTGCAAACCGCGCGCTTCTACTTCCAGCGCATCCTGCCGCGTACCCGTACCCACGTGGCTACCATGCTGTCGGGCGCCAGCAACCTGATGGACATGAAAGAAGAAGACTTCGGCCTGGCTTACTAAGCCTTACCGGGTTCACCTGAAACCGTCGCTTCCTGTGGGAGCGGCGGTTTTTTCATGGGGGATAAAAAACACAGTGCAGCATTCAGGGATTGCCGTCGGCTGCCGTTACAGTGATGGCAATGTGATACACGACGGGCAGGTTGTGTTTAACTGTCCGAATCAAGGCACAGTGCCATCATCTTTTGCGGGTCGGAGTTTTACCCTTGTCACGCGTGTCTGCTTTACGTTTCAGTCACTTTCTTCCTTCGTTGCTGCTGTTGCTGGCCGGGCTCTCGGCTGCGTACGTCAAGGACCTCAGCGTCTTCTTCACCTCGCTGTTCAACGTATTGCCGACGCTGGTGCTGTTGCTGGGTGGTTCTTACTGCGCGGTTTACCGTCGTCAGCGTGAATTATTCCTGATGATCACGGTGTACATCGCCTACTTCCTGCTCGATACCCAGACCGACTTTTACCGCGACAATGGCCGCGTGCGCGAAGACGCGGCCGTGGTGTTTCATCTGTGTTGCCTGCTGTTGCCGCTGCTGTTCAGCATCTACGCGCTGTGGCAGGAGAAGACTCACCTGTTCCGCGACTTCGTTGCCCGTTGTGCGGTGCTGCTGGCAATCGGCAGCGTGGCGCTGGCCCTGGAGCAGAGTTATCCCCAGGCCGTGCTGAACTGGCTGGCGGAGATCCGCTGGCCGGCGCTGCATGGCACCTGGATGAGCCTGATCCAGCTGTCGTATCCCATGTTCCTGATCGGCTTCCTCACCCTGGCGGCCCAGTACTGGTATCAGCCGCGCCCACTGCATGCGGCGCAATTGGTGGGATTGCTGGGGTTGTTCTGGATGCTGCCGCAAACCTTCATCCTGCCGTTCACGCTGAATATCATGTGCAGCCAGGTGATGCTGATGATCGCTGCCGGCGTGGCGCACGAGGCGTATCAGATGGCGTTCCGTGACGAACTGACCGGCCTGCCGGGGCGCCGTGCCCTGAATGAACGCATGCAACGGCTGGGGCGCAACTATGTGCTGGCGATGACCGACGTCGATCACTTCAAGCGTTTCAACGACACCCATGGCCACGATGTGGGTGATCAGGTGCTGCGCCTGGTGGCGAGCAAGCTGTCCAAGGTCAATGGTGGCGGACGTGCCTACCGCTACGGCGGTGAAGAGTTCGCCGTGGTGTTCGCCGGCAAGACGTTGGATGAGTGCATGCCGCACCTGGAGGAAATCCGCGAGATCATCGCCAACTACGACATCAAGCTGCGCAATTCGGACCGGCCCCAGGATGATCAACAAGGCCGTCAACGCCGGGCGGGCAGCGGCGCGTCGAGTGTGTCGGTGACAGTCAGCATCGGCGTGGCCGAGCGCCAGATCGACCAGCGCACGTCCGAAGAGGTGCTCAAGTCCGCCGACCAGGCGCTGTACGCCGCCAAGGGCGCGGGGCGTAACTGCGTGGTCGCGGCCGGGCAAACTCGCCGTGGCGCGGTGCGCATGCAGGGCGCTGCCGGTTGAGTAATGGCGGTGTATTCAGCGTCTCGACAATGATTGTCCGAGGCGCTGGCCGGCAGTAGGTTGAAAGGATCTGCTGCCGGAGACATCGCCATGCCTGAGTACAAAGCTCCCCTGCGCGACATGCGCTTTCTGATCGACAACGTGTTTGATTTCCACGGCCACTACGCCGCGTTGGGCGCGACGGATGCCAGCCCGGACATGGTCAGTGCAATCCTCGAAGAAGGCGCGAAATTCTGCGAGAACGTGCTGTCGCCACTCAACCGCAGTGGTGATGAAGAGGGCTGCCATTTTGACAATGGCGTGGTGACCACGCCCAAGGGCTTCAAGGAAGCCTTCGCCCAGTACGTCGAGGGCGGCTGGCACGGCGTGGCGGCAGACCCGGCCTACGGTGGCCAGGGCCTGCCGCAATCGTTGGGCCTGGTGCTCAGCGAGATGATCGGCTCCAGCAACACCTCGTGGGGCATGTACCCGGGCCTGACCCACGGCGCGATGTCGGCGATCCACGCCCACGGCACCGCAGAGCAGAAGGCCACGTTCCTGAGCAAACTCACCGCCGGCGAGTGGACCGGCACCATGTGCCTGACCGAAGCCCATTGCGGCACCGACCTGGGCCTGATCAAGACCCGCGCCGTGCCCCAGGCGGATGGCAGCTACGCGATCACCGGCAGCAAGATCTTCATCTCGGCCGGTGAGCACGACATGAGCGCCAATATCATCCACCTGGTGCTGGCCAAGCTGCCGGATGCGCCGGCGGGCACCAAGGGTATCTCGTTGTTTATCGTGCCCAAGTTCCATGTCGATTCGGCTGAGCGCAATGCGGTGCACTGCGGCTCTATCGAGCACAAGATGGGCATCAAGGCCTCGGCCACCTGCGTGCTCAACTTCGACGGCGCCAAGGGCTTCTTGATTGGCGAGGCGAACAAAGGCCTCAACTGCATGTTCACCATGATGAACCACGCCCGCCTGGGCACCGGCATGCAGGGCCTGTGCAATGGCGAGGCGAGCTTCCAGGGCGCGATCAAATACGCCAACGACCGCCTGCAAATGCGTGCGCTGACCGGCGCCAAGGCCCCGGAGAAAGCCGCCGACCCGATCATCGTGCACCCCGATGTACGGCGCATGTTGCTGACCATGAAAGCCTTCAACGAAGGCAACCGCGCACTGACCTATTTCACGGCGCAGTTGCTCGACACCGCGCACCTTAGCCGCGACGCCGGCCAGCGCCAGGAGGCCGAAGATCTGTTGGCGTTCCTCACTCCCATCTGCAAAGCCTTTATGACCGACACCGGGCTGGAGGTGACCAACCACGGCATGCAGATATTCGGCGGCCATGGCTACATTCGTGAGTGGGGCATGGAGCAATTGGCGCGCGATGCGCGGATTGCGCCGATCTACGAAGGCACCAACGGTATCCAGGCCCTCGACCTGTTGGGGCGCAAGGTGCTGGGCAGCCAGGGCAAGCTGCTGCGCGGCTTTACCAAAATCGTGCATAAGTTTTGCGCGGCAAATGCCGAACATGCGCAGCTCAAGGCCTATGTGGCGCAGCTCAATCAACTCAATCAGGAATGGGGCGAGCTGACCACCCAGGTCGGTATGGCGGCTATGAAGAACCCGGATGAGGTGGGCGCAGCGGCTGTGGATTACTTGATGTACAGCGGTTACATCATCCTCGCCTACCTATGGCTGCGGATGGCCATTGCAGCGCTGGCGCACGATGACGCTGAGTTTGCCAAGGCCAAGCTTGCCACCTGCGATTTCTACTTCAAGCGCCTGCTGCCACGTACCGCAACCCATCGCGCCGCCGTGGAAGCGGGCAGCGAATGCCTGATGAGTCTGCCTGCGGAGTCGTTCGCGCTGTGATGACTCAAAAATACCAGCCAGTCACAAGTGGACCCTATGTGTCTGAAAAGTTGTTCGGGTACACTCGGAGCCTGTAAAACCGATCCCATCGAATCACTTTTCACGTTCTCACGAGGTTTGCCATGGCTGATTACAAAGCGCCGCTGCGTGATATGCGCTTCGTCCTCAACGAAGTCTTTGAGGTCGCCACCACTTGGGCCCAATTGCCGGCATTGGCAGACACCGTTGACGCCGAGACCGTAGAGGCCATCCTCGAAGAAGCCGGCAAGGTCACCGCCAAATCCATCGCCCCGCTCAGCCGCGGTGGCGATGAGCAGGGCTGCCGCTGGGATAACACCGCGGTGTTTACCCCGGATGGTTATCCACAGGCCTACAAAACCTATGCTGAAGGTGGCTGGGTCGGCGTCGGTGGCGATCCCGTGTTTGGCGGCATGGGCATGCCCAAGGCGGTGTCGGCCCAGGTTGAAGAGATGATCAACTCGTCGAGCCTGGCGTTCGGCCTGTACCCGATGCTGACCTCCGGGGCCTGCGTGTCGATCAACACTCACGCCAGCGAAGAACTCAAGGCCACCTATCTGCCGAAGATGTATTCCGGTGAGTGGGCCGGCTCCATGTGCCTGACGGAAGCACACGCCGGTACCGACCTGGGGATTATCCGCACCAAGGCCGAGCCGCAGGCAGACGGTTCCTACACGATCAGCGGGACCAAGATCTTTATCACTGGCGGTGAACATGACCTCACCGAGAACATCATTCACTTGGTGCTGGCCAAGTTGCCGGACGCACCGGCCGGGCCGAAGGGGATTTCGCTGTTCTTGGTGCCGAAGTTCATGGTCAACGCCGACGGCAGCCTGGGGGCGCGTAACCTGGTGAGCTGTGGCTCCATCGAGCACAAGATGGGTATCCAGGCGTCTGCGACCTGCGTGATGAATTTCGACGAAGCCGTGGGTTACCTGGTGGGTGAGCCCAACCGTGGGTTGGCGGCGATGTTTACCATGATGAATTACGAGCGTCTTGGCGTGGGTATTCAGGGCCTGGCGTCCGGCGAGCGTTCCTACCAGAACGCGATTGAATACGCGCGCGACCGCCTGCAAAGCCGTTCGCCGACCGGCGCCCAGGCCAAAGACAAAGTGGCCGACCCGATCATCGTCCACCCCGACGTGCGCCGTATGCTGCTGACCATGAAAGCCGCGAACGAAGGCGGCCGCGCGTTCTCCACCTACGTGGCGACGCAGTTGGACATCGCCAAGTTCAGTGAAGATGCCGCTGCCCGCGAGCGCGCCGATAACCTGGTGGCGTTGCTGACGCCGGTCGCCAAGGCGTTCCTCAGCGACTTGGGTCTGGAAACCACTGTGCTCGGCCAACAGGTATTTGGCGGCCACGGTTACATTCGTGAGTGGGGCCAGGAGCAACTGGTGCGTGATGTGCGCATCACCCAGATCTACGAAGGCACCAACGGCATTCAGGCGCTGGACTTGATGGGGCGCAAGATCGTCGGCAGTGGCGGTGCGTTCTACACCCTGTTCGCCGACGAGATTCGCCAATTCATCGCCTCGGCGGCACCTGGCCTGGCTGAGTTCACCAAGCCGCTGAGCGCGGCGGTGGACAACCTGGATGAGCTGACCGCCTGGGTGCTGGATCGCGCCAAAACCAACCCCAACGAGATTGGTGCGGCCTCGGTGGAGTATTTGCATGCGTTTGGATACATGGCCTACGCCTATATGTGGGCACGCATGGCTAAGGCTGCGTCGGGCAAAGAGGCTGAGGAAGACTTCTATGCCAGCAAGCTTGGCACCGCGCGCTTCTACTTTGCGCGACTGCTGCCGCGTATTCACTCGCTGAGTGCCTCGGTAAAAGCGGGGAGTGAATCACTGTTTTTGCTGGATGAGGCACTGTTCTAAGGGGTTGGAGGGCGTGTAAGCATTCTCTTACATGACGTACTGCTAATCGTCCTCTATCGCCAAATTGGATCCACGGATAATCTACTTCACATGGACGTCGCGCAGGAAGCGCAAAGCAACAACACGGACACGTAGGATTCTGCCAGGATGGCGGAGTGAAATGGATGTCAGGGAAACAGTCTGCAAAGCCCCGCTTCGGCGGGGTTTTCTTTTGCCCGCAGAAAAGTCAGGGAGTCGTCTGTGGGGCATTCATGACGTCTTCCAGCAACGTGCGCAGCAACGCCACCGTCGCCTGCTGGCGCTGTACATCGCGGCACACCAAGCCTACTTTGAGCGGCACCCTGGGTTCACTCAAGGGTTTCCATAGCAGCAACTGGCTGTTGTGTTCATCCTGGGAACGTCCCGGCAATACTGTGGCGAGTTGGGTATGGGGCAAGCTGTCGAGAATCCCTACCATGGTATTCAACTCCGCCTGCACTTGCGGCCGCCGTCCTAGGTTGGATAACTGGCCCTGCCAGATCTGTCGAACCTGAAACTCTTCCCCCAGCAGCAACATCGGCAATTCGGCCGCCTGTTTCAGCGAGACTTTCTTGAATTCGCGCAGGGGATGGTCCTCGGGGATGACCACCTTCAATTCATCTTCGTACAACAACACGCCATGCAATCCCGGCTGGCGTGGCGGCAGGTAGCTGATGCCGATGTCCAGCGAGCCGTTAAGCAACCGCCGTTCAATCTCAAGCCCGGTCAATTCGTAGATCTGCACCACCAAGTGCGGCTGAGCCTTGCGCACGCGCTCGAGCATTTGCGGGACCAGGCTGGTGTGCACGGTTTGCAGCACGCCGATGGCCAGGGTGCGCATGGCCTGGCCCTTGAAGTTACGCAAGGCTTCGACGGCTTGCTGCATGCCGTCGATCAGCGGCAAAGCGTGGTTGTACAGCGTATGGGCGGCCAGGGTGGGCAGCAGGCGCTTGCTGCTGCGTTCAAACAGGCTTACATCGAGGTTCTGCTCCAACTGGCGGATCTGTTGTGACAGTGCCGGCTGGGAGATCGACAGGCGTTCAGCGGCACGGCCCACATGGCCTTCTTCATACACCGCGACGAAATAACGCAGTTGCTTGAAATCCATAAGACTTACTTATCGAAAAAGCTGGAAAATCGAAATGGCCGTTGGCCCCCGAGACGCCTAGTCTAGCGCCTATTCGCAGGGCTTACAGGGCCGGATCGGGCAATGAACAGCGTTTATGTTGATGGCGTTTACATAGGCAAGGCAACACACCCCCAGGCACTGGTTGCCGGAAAACCCGACCAAGGTCCGGTTGCCAATGGGGGGCGGTTGTGAATCTCTTCAATATGCGTCGCCCCGTACCCAGCCTGGACGACCTGGTTCTCGACGCATCGCCTGATGCCCTGTCCAGCGAGGCGTTGATGCCCACCGTGGTCCGGCCTGCCCAGGTCTTCGTACGCGGCCAGGGCTCCTGGCTGTGGGACAGTGATGATCGGGCCTACCTGGATTTCAGCCAGGGCAACGCTGCCAACAGCCTCGGCCACAGTCCGCAGGTGTTGATCAAAGCCCTCGCCGACCAGACCCAGGCACTGATCAATCCGGGCATGGGGCTGCATAACCGCGCTCAACTCAACCTTGTCGACCGCCTGTGCCATCGCACCGGCAGCGACCAGGCCTACCTGCTCAACAGTGGTGCCGAGGCCTGCGAAGCGGCGATCAAGCTGGCGCGCAAGTGGGGCCAGCTGCATCGCGGCGGGGCCTACCGCATTATCAGCGCCAGCAATGGTTGCCATGGACGTAGTTTCGCCGCACTGGCGGCGTCAGCGGGCACTCTGGAAAACCGCTTTGAACCGCAGTTGCCAGGCTTCAGCCACGTGCCGTTCAACGACCTGCCGGCCCTGCATGCCGCCGTCGATGCGCAGACAGTGGCCATCATGCTGGAGCCGATCCAGAGCGAAGCCGGTGTGATCCCCGCGACGGAACATTACCTCAAGGGCGTTGAACGGCTGTGCCGCGAACTGGGGATCCTGCTGATCCTCGACGAAGTACAAACCGGCCTCGGCCGTTGCGGCACCTTGCTTGCCGAACAGCAGTACGGCGTACGTGCCGACATCATCACCCTCGGCAAAGGCCTGGGCGGTGGCGTGCCGTTGGCGGCGCTTCTGGCGCGCGGCAACGCCTGTTGCTTCGACGTGGGAGAGTTGGAAGGCACCCATCATGGCAACGCGCTGATGGCATCGGCCGGGCTGGCGGTACTTAATACGGTGCTGGAGCACAGTTTCCTGGAACACGTCCGTGAATCCGGCCTTTACCTGGGCGAAGGACTTGCCCGCCTGGCCTACCGTTACGACCAGGGCCAATTGCGCGGCCACGGCCTGATGTGGGGCCTGACGCTGTCGGATGATTCTGCTGATGCAGTGGTAAAAGCCGCCCTGCACGAAGGCCTGATCCTCAACGCCCCGCAACCTGACTGCCTGCGCTTCACCCCGGCGCTTACGGTGAGCAAAAGCAACATCGACGAAATGCTCCTGCGCCTGGCCCGCGCCTTCTCCCGCGTGCGCACCGCCCAGTTGCAATGCCGCAAGGGCATCGCCGTTTAACCCACTTTTCTGAACCGTCTCGCGGTATACGCGGCGCCTCCAGTCTGATTTTTTCGGCTGGGGGCGTTTTTTTGTCTGATCATTAAAGGATGGCCCGGTGCCAGATCCCACTGAACCCTCACGAACGCCCAAGGTCGATTAGCTACACGGCTCACACGAGCCGATTTTCTGGAGCTGACCCATGGACATCATTCGTATCATCATCGCCATTCTGCTGCCGCCACTGGGTGTGTTCCTGCAAGTGGGTTTCGCCGGCGCGTTCTGGCTGAATATTCTGCTGACCCTGTGCGGTTACTTCCCGGGCATCATTCACGCGGTGTACATCATCGCCAAGCGCTGAGCCCGTCAGCCTTTTGCGATGAGTCGTGAGTTGCGCTCATTGCGAAAGGCCAGCTGCTCGATGGTCTGGGTGGCATGTTCGGCCTCTTCCCGCGCCTTGAGGATGATGCCGTGCTGCTCGGACTTGCTGCACACCGGGTCGGCATTGCTTGCATCCCCCGTGAGCATGAACGCCTGGCAACGGCAGCCGCCGAAGTCCTTCTCCTTTTCATCGCATGAACGACACGGCTCGGGCATCCAGTCGTAGCCGCGAAAGCGATTGAAGCCAAACGAGTCGTACCAGATGTGCTGCATGCTGTGATCGCGCACATTGGGAAACTGCACCGGCATCTGTCGGGCACCGTGGCAGGGCAGGGCGGTGCCGTCTGGTGTGACTGTCAGAAAAATACTGCCCCAGCCATTCATGCAGGCTTTCGGGCGTTCCTCGTAGTAATCCGGCGTGACGAATATCAGCTTGCACGGGTGGCCTTCGGCTTCGAGCTTGGCGCGGTATTCGTTGGTGATGCGTTCGGCGCGTACCAGTTGTTCCTGGGTCGGCAACAACCCCACACGGTTGAGCTGCGCCCAGCCATAGAACTGGCAGGTGGCGAGCTCGACAAAGTCCGCTTCCAGTGCGATGCACAACTCAATGATGCGGTCGATCTTGTCGATATTGTGCCGATGGGTGACGAAGTTCAGCACCATCGGGTAGCCGTGCGCCTTCACTGCGCGGGCCATCTCCAGCTTTTGCGCGAAGGCTTTTTTCGACCCGGCCAGCAGGTTATTCACCTGTTCGTCACTGGCCTGGAAGCTGATCTGGATATGGTCCAGGCCGGCTTTCTTGAAGTCGCTGATCTTCTGCTCGGTCAGGCCGATACCCGAGGTGATCAGGTTGGTGTAGAACCCCAGCTTGCGCGCCTCGGCGATCAGCTCGGCGAGGTCCTGGCGCACCAGCGGCTCACCGCCGGAAAAACCCAATTGCGCGGCGCCCATCTCACGGGCCTCGCGAAATACCTTGATCCACTGCTCGGTGCTCAGCTCCTTGCCCTGCTCGGCAAAGTCCAGCGGGTTGGAGCAATACGGGCATTGCAACGGGCAGCGGTAGGTCAGCTCGGCGAGCAACCACAGCGGCAGGCCGATGGCCGGTTTTTCAGGCAAGGGTGATCCAGTGCTCAGCACGGGCGACCTCCATGAATTGCTCGATGTCTTCCGCCAGCTCAGGCACGCCGGGGAATTGCTTATCCAGCTCAGCGATGATCGCCGCCACGTCGCGCTCACCGTCAATCAAGCCACCAATCAGCGCGGCGCTGTCGTTGAGCTTGATCATGCCTTCGGGGTAGAGCAACACGTGGCCTTTTTGCGCGGGTTCGTACTGGTAGCGGTAGCCCTGGCGCCAGGTCGGTTTTCTGCTGCGATCAAAGCTCATAGGGTGATCCCTTTATGCCAGACCCGCTGCTCGGTCACGCTGTGATACGGCGGGCGTTTCAGTTCGTAGGCCATGCTCATGGCATCCAGCATGCTCCACAGGATATCGAGTTTGAACTGGAGAATTTCCAGCATGCGCTCCTGGCCCTCACGAGTGGTGTAGTGCTGCAAGGTGATTGCCAGCCCATGTTCTACATCGCGCCGAGCCTGGCCCAGGCGGGTGCGGAAATACTCGTAGCCGGTAGGGTCGATCCAAGGGTAGTGCTGCGGCCAGCTGTCGAGGCGCGACTGGTGGATCTGCGGCGCGAACAGCTCGGTGAGCGAGCTGCTGGCGGCTTCCTGCCAACTGGCGCGGCGCGCAAAGTTGACGTAGGCGTCTACCGCAAAGCGCACGCCGGGCAGCACCAGTTCCTGGGAACGCAGCTGGTCGGGGTCGAGGCCGACCGCTTGGCCCAACCGCAGCCAGGCTTCGATACCGCCGTCTTCACCGGGTGCGCCATCGTGGTCGAGCAGGCGCTGGATCCACTCGCGGCGGATCTCGCGGTCCGGGCAGTTGGCCAGGATCGCCGCGTCTTTCAGCGGGATATTCACCTGATAGTAGAACCGGTTGGCGACCCAGCCCTGGATCTGCTCGCGGGTGGCACGGCCTTCATACATCGCCACATGGTACGGGTGATGGATATGGTAGAAGGCGCCCTTGGCCTTAAGGGCTGCTTCGAATTCAGCGGGCGTCAACGGTGTGTCAGTCATTTCGGTTGCTCCTACAATTCAATGCTCATGCCGTCGTATGCCACTTCGACATTGCGCCGCACCAACTCGGCCCGCTCGGGGGAGTCTTCATCGAGGATCGGGTTGGTGTTGTTGATGTGGATAAGCACCTTGCGCTGCTTGGGCAACTGTTCCAGCACTTCGAGCATGCCGCCGGGGCCGTTCTGCGCCAGGTGGCCCATCTCGCGTCCGGTACGGGTGCCGACGCCACGGCGCTGCATTTCGTCGTCGTCCCACATCGTGCCGTCCACCAGCAGGCAATCGCTGCCGGCCATGATCTCCAGCAACGGCGCGTCGACCTTGCCCAGGCCAGGGGCGTAGAACAGTTTGCCGCCGGTGCGCAGGTCTTCGACGATCAGGCCGATGTTGTCGCCTGGGTGCGGGTCGAAGCGGTGCGGCGAGTACGGTGGGGCGGCGCTGCGCAGGGGCAACGGGGTGAAGCGCAGGTTGGGGCAGGCCGGGATGGTGAAGCTGGTATCCAGCTCGATGCGGTTCCAGGCCAGGCCGCTGTTCCAGTGGGTGAGCATGGTGAACAGCGGGAAGCCGGTGCTCAGATCTTCATGGACCATGTCGGTGCACCACACTTGATGCGGACAACCTTCGCGCAGGCTCAGCAAGCCGGTGGTGTGGTCGATCTGGCTGTCCATCAGGATGATGGCGCTGATGCCGGTGTCGCGCAGTGCGCGGCCGGGCTGCATCGGTGCAAAACCCTGGAGTTGTGCGCGGATATCCGGCGAGGCATTGCACAGTACCCAATTCACGCCGTCGTCGGAAATGGCGATGGACGACTGGGTGCGCGCCTGCGCCCGCAGGCTGCCGTCACGAAAACCTGCGCAGTTCACGCAGTTGCAGTTCCACTGCGGGAAGCCACCGCCGGCGGCGGAACCTAGAATCTGGACAAACATGGCCGCTCCATCAAGCAAAGCTCAAAACAAAAACGCCCCGGGCGAACCGAGGCGTTGTATTACCCAGCGGATTAACGGCTGGCGAAGTACATGGTGACTTCGAAGCCGATGCGCAGATCAGTGTAAGCAGGTTTGGACCAAGTCATATTCTTACTCCTACGAAGGGATGGGACGTTTACTACCAAGTAATACATATAGTCCACCTCCAGTCGGAGATGTTCAGATGTGTGCGTAGGAATGTTACTCAATTCTTTTCAAGTTAGCGCTGTCTTGGTGGAAAAAGCCTGTTGCAGGGTTAGCAATGATCAGCCAGCCGGGTGCCAGGTAGCCGAGATGCGCGGGCCATTGGCGACACAGCGCCAGCCGCCTGCAGCGTCGTTCAGTTGCTGTGCAGCGCGCTGCACGTCCTCATGGGTGAGGCGCTGGATCAGCTGCTGGAGCTGTTCCAGGTAACCCGACGAATGACCGGCCAAGCCCGCCTGCCAAAGCAGTTCGGCGGCTTGGGATATGGGTAGCGCCTGGGCTGAGAATTGCTGCGCCAGGGCCAGATTGCCGAGGTCTTCGCGACCGCTGATCAGCGCAGGTAGTTGCGCCATGAAGGCCAGCAGGTGATCAACGATGTCGTCACGGGAGAGGCTGGGCGACTGCACACCAAACAGCAGGCCGGTTTGTCCGTTGATCTGCCGGACTCCGCTGAAGACGGCGTAACCCAATTGCAGCTCGACCCTCAGGCGTTGGTAGAACGGCCCTTGAAGCACGTGCCCAAGCAATCGCCAGGACGCTTCATCGGCCAGGGATTGGCTGGGGGCCGGGCAAAACAGCAGCACGGCGGCTTCGCTTGAGTCGGTATTAACCTCGTGCCACACACGGTTTGCGCTGATGTTTTGAAGACGCTGCTCGCTGTGTGCAGGTTGTCCGGGCAGGCGGGCGGCAGCGGTCTTTATCAGCGCCTCACACGCGGCGGGCAGCCCCAGTCCCAGGCCGTGCCAGCGTGCAGTGGCCCAGGATGCAGGTTGCGCGCGGGAGTCGACAGTGCCAGTGGTGCAGCACGTGGGGAGTGCCTTGAGCAGTGCTCGAATGGCGATCATGGGCGTTGGTGCCGACGCCGCCTCCGGCGGCAAGTTCAGGCGCTGCGCCAACGCCTCCAGCACGGCTGGCATGGGCTCGTGAAGCCCGATCATTTTTACCAGCCAGTCATTACCCGTGGATTCGACAGATAATTCGACGCCCGCCTGGCGTGCGTCCTCACGCAATGGCTGCAAGGTGCTTTCCAGCGCGGCAGGCACGGGCGCGTCGAAGCGCCACTGCACGTACAGCGCGCCCTCGTCGCTGTCATCCGCCAAGGCTTGGCTGAACGTCAGCGCCGCTACGTCCCTTCGCCCCCGTGAACGATCCTGGGCAAACGTGCGCAAGCCTCGGTGAGCGCTGGTTTGGCCGCGAATCAGGCCGGCGCGTTCTTCTTTGATCGGTGGGCGCAGGAATGGGTTGTTCGGCGGCAGTTGCCAACGCTGTTCGGCGGGCGGCAAGTGCAGTGAATCAAGCAGGGCCTTGAGCGCAGCGACGCCCTGTTCACTGAGGTCTTCGCTGTCGTTTCGGGCCAATGCCAGGGCGCCCTGGGTCTGTTGTTGGCGGGCGTTCAGCAGGGCGAATTCTTCGCGCAGTGGCGTCCACTCGCTGTGTGCGAAAAAGCTCAACCAGTCGTGCAGCAGCGCCTCAATGTGTGTCGCCGGTTCGTCTGCGGCATCGAGCGTAAAGTCGATATCCAAGACGGCTTGCCCCGCAAAGTGGTACAGCACTGACCCCCGCAGGGCGCTGGCCAAGTGTCGGGTTTTCAACTCGGCGAGCAGCCCGCCCGGGGCACTGGCATTGAGCCAGGTGCAGAGGAAGTCCAGGGCTTCACGGGGCGCGTCACAGATCATGACCTGGTGCAGGTGGCCGCTGTCGATGTGTTGATAACGCCGAACCTGGCCTTGCATCAAGGCCGGTGGTGATGCCTGCGGATACCAGTGGCCTGGGATCAGTTGCGCGCCGAACTGCTGCGCCAGGCCTTCCAGCTCTTCCAGCGATTGTGGGCCGGCGAGGCTCAAGGTCATCTGCCCGCTTTGATAGAAATGCGCGTGGAATTCCCGCAGTGCTTGTTGAAATGCCTCACGCTCCACCGGCAGGCTGTCACGGTTGCCGGCGTGAAAACCGCGCAGCGGATGATCGGCTGCCAGGCCGGCCAGCACCGCTACTTGCTGCTGTGCCTGGGCATCCTGGGACCAGGCGATGTACTCGGCGTGCAGCACTTCGCGCTCGCGCAATTGATCTTCCAGGTCCAGGCGCGGATGAGCCAGCATGTCCGCCAGGCGCTCCAATCCGGCGGCAAAGGTCAACACCGGCAGTTCGAAGAAGAAGTCGGTGGTGCGTTCACGGGTACTGGCGTTGATCTGGCCACCGTGGCGCTGCACGTAGGCCATCAGCCCTTCGCCCGCAGGAAATCGCTCAGTGCCCAGAAACAACAGATGTTCCAGAAAGTGCGCCAGGCCCGGCCAGGCGAGCGGTACGTCGTGGCTGCCCGCCGCCACCCGTAGAACAGCCGCACAGCGCTTCAAGCGAGGCGCGTGGCGCAGGGAAATCCGCAGGCCATTGGCGAGGGTCAGGTGTGTGTGGTGAGGGTGGGCCGGCGCAGGCATGGGCACTTCCGAAACGTAGGAAGCGCCTATGCTAGCAAACCCGCCAGTTCAGGGCTTGTACAGCGTGCCGTACAACTCTGGGCGCCGGTCTTGCAGGTAGTGATTGGCGGCGCGCGCGTCGAGGAGCGACTGGCGCTCCAGTGTGCCGACGATCAAGGCTTCATCCAGGCCGGCCTGGGCGATTCTCTGGCCATCCGGTGCGGCGATGCTGCTTTGTCCGCAGTACTGGATATCGCCTTCGTGCCCGCAGTAATTGGCGTAGGCCACATAGCACTGGTTCTCGAAGGCTCGCGCCCGCACGGTGACATCGGCGACAAAGTCGAACGGCACCATGTTGGCGGTGGGCACCAGGATCAGCTCGGCGCCGGCCAAGGCCAGGCGTCGGGTGTTCTCCGGGAACTCGAGGTCATAGCAGATCAAGAACCCCAGCTTCCATCCGTTGAGCTCCACCAGCGGGAAATCATCTTCGCCGGCACTGAACATCGAGTGGTCCAGATCGCCGAACAGATGGGTCTTGCGGTAGTTGCACAGGCGCTGGCCGTGGCTGTCGATCAGTTGTACGGCGTTGTAGACCTGCCCATCGTCGGCGCGCTCCGGGTAGCCGTACAGAATCGCCAGCCCGGCGTTTTGCGCGATTTCGGCGATGGCTTGCGCAGACTCCCCATCTTGAGTCTCGGCCAAGGCCCCCACGGCTTCGGCACCGATGTTGTAACCGGTGAGGAACATCTCCGGCAGCACCAGCACATCGGCATCGGTCGCTTCATGCGCGAGCTGGTGCAGGCGCTTGAGGTTCCCGGCTACATCCAGCGGTAGCGGCGGGCATTGGTACAGGGCGACACGCATGGCGTAACTCCTTAATCGGCCAGGGCAATCGGCCCGATTTCATCAAATACATCACCCGGCCCCGGGTTCTCGGGGTGAGTGCTGCCACCGAAGTGGGTCATGATGCCCCACACCGCGTTCAGTGAGGTTTGTACTGCGCCTTCAACCCAGGCGGGCGTCCAGGACACGTCGTCACCGGCGATAAAAATCCCACGTTGTTCGGCGGGCATGTCCTTCTGCATGAAGTGCGCATACATACGCTGGTTGTAGCGGTAATGACCCGGAAGCGCACCTTTGAAGGCTCCGAGAAAGTGCGGGTCGGCTTCCCAGGACACGGTGATCGGGTCGCCGATGATGCGCGCCTTGATGTCGACTTTCGGGTAGATCTTGTTCAAGGCGTCCAGGGCCAGTTTCACCCGTTTGTCGATGGGTTGCGGGAGCATTTTCAGCGCGTCGCTCATCCACGAGTACGACAGGCAGATCACCCCTGGCTTGTCGTCGCCGTTGTCGAAAAGGTAAGTGCCGCGCGTGAGGCGATCGGTGAGGGTCATGCTCATCAGGTCGCGGCCGGTTTCCGGGTCTTTGTCTTTCCAGAACGGGCGGTCGACCATCACGAAGGTCTTCGACGATTGCATGTAGCGCGTGCGGTCCAGCGCCATCCACATCTTTTGCGAGAACAGGGTTTCATCGCACTCGATCTGGGTGGTCAGCAGCCAGCTTTGGCAGGTGGTGAGCACGGCCGCGTATTCGCGGGTATCGCCGTAGTTGTCGGTCACCGCGAAACGGCCATCGGCCGCATGGGCGATGCGCTTGACCCCGGCCCGTGGTGCACCGCGGTGCAGCGAGCTCAGGCTGGTACCGGCGGGCCAATGGGCGCAACGCTCCGGCACATGGCGCCAGATGCCCATCGGCACCTGGGCCACGCCACCGACGACCAGGTGTTGGTGGTCGTCGCAATTGGTCATGACCACGCGGAAAATTTCCAGCATGGAGTTGGGGAAGTCCGAGTCCCAGCCGCCGGTGCCGAAACCCACCTGGCCAAACACTTCACGGTGGTGGAACGACAACTTGGCGAAGGCCTTGGAGGTGGCCACGAAGTCGTAGAAAGTGCGGTCGTCCCACAAGGGCACCAGCGTGTTCCACAGCGCCTTGAGGCGCGGTACATCGCGGTCGCGGATGGCTTGCTGGATGTCGCCGAATTGCGAGCCGGCTTCCAGGGCATCGGCCCAGGCGTCAGCCACTTCCTGGAACAGCGCAGGCAAATCGGACAGCTTTTGTGCGTAGTGGGTCTGGCCTTCCAGATCGATCACCGTACTGCCGGAGGCCGGCGTCAGTGGGTTCGGGAAGGGTTTGGTTTCCAGGCCCAGCTTGTCGACGTAGTGATAGAACGCGGTGGATGACACCGGAAAGCGCATGCCGCCCAGCTCGGCGATGATGCCTTCGGCTCCTTCGAACGCCTGGGAGCGCAAACGGCCGCCCATCTTCGAGGCCTCATACACTACGGGTTTGAGGCCCAGTTTCATCAGCTCGTAGGCGGCGACCAGCCCGGCGATACCGGCGCCGACGATGGCCACTTCGGCGCCATGGTTGGCGGCGGGGATGCTGCCGAGTCCGGCTGGGTGTTCGATCCAGTCATCAAAGGCGAACGGAAAATCCGGGCCGAAGATGGTGATGGGCTTTTTACCGTCTGCAGGGTGGCGATTGGTCTTGCTGATGGTGCTGGACGGAATGCTCATGGCTGGCCCTTGCTGGCGACTCGGCGGGAAGCGACCCGTTGAGTATAGGAAAAGATGGCAGCCAGTTTAGGCAGCGTTGCGCTCGTTAATAAGACGCAAAGTGCCGTCGTAATGAATTGTTTTTAGTCATAGTGACGAGATTGGTGGTCAGATTGGTTGTGCACGATCCAGTTTGTTACTGAGGATGATCGAAGTGGTGGTCTTTTCAACGCCGTCTACGCTGCCGATCTGGTCTAGCAATTGATCGAGCTGCTCCGGCGAGTCGGTGCGCAACCAGGCCACGTAATCGAACTCACCGCTCACTGCGCACAGTTGCTGAACCTGGGCCATGGCGCTCAGCCTGCGCAGCACTTCTTTGCCCGAGCGCGGTTGCACGGTGATTCCCACATAGGCTTGCAAACCACCGTCCACCACTCGTTGGCCAAGGCGCACACCATAACCGGTGATCACCTGGGTTTTCTCCAGGCGTGCCAGGCGCGACGTCACCGTGGTGCGCGCGATGCCCAGTTGCCGGGCAAGCATGGCCACGCTTTCGCGGGCATTGATCTGCAGGGCGGCGATCAGTTGGCGATCGATTTCATCTAGAACAGGCACGTTAGGCTCCGTGACGGGCGGCAATGGGAACGCATGTTACAGGCATGGATCGGCCAGCAGGCAGCATTCAGCGTGGTCTGGCGGCCGGCGCGGTTGAACTAAACTCGGGGCAACTGACGCCCACAGAGGTTTGAACTGATGACACTCGCACCCTTTCACCTGGCAATTCCGGTATTCGATCTCGCCGCTGCACGCCACTTCTACGGCGAAGTGTTTGGGTTGGAGGAGGGCCGCTCCAGCGAACACTGGGTCGACTTCAACTTCTTCGGCCATCAGTTGGTGATCCACGAACACCCGAAAACCGCCTCTCAAGAAGCCGCCCATACCAACGCTGTCGACGGCCACGACGTGCCCGTGCCGCATTTTGGCGTAGTGCTGGGCTGGGAAGATTGGCACGCCCTGGCAGACCGTTTGAAGGCGCGCCAGACGAAGTTTGTGCTGGAACCGCATATTCGGTTCAAGGGACAGGTGGGTGAGCAGGCGACCTTGTTCCTGTTCGACCCGTGCGGCAATGCGTTGGAGTTCAAGGCATTCAGGGATATTGGGCAGTTGTTTGCGAAATAAGGTTGTCGGCAGCCGCCACGCAAAACGTCTGTGCCAGACACACAAAAGCCGCGCAATGCGCGGCTTTGGAGTTGGTGGGCCCACACGGACTTGAACCGTGGACCAAAGGATTATGAGTCCTCTGCTCTGACCAACTGAGCTATAGGCCCTCAGTAGGTCGCGGATTATAACGATGGTTTCTTCACTGTGCTATCCGAAAAATCCTCAATGCTCCTGCGAAGGAAGGTAGCCGCAAAAAGCTCGGGCGGTAGAGGCAGGCTCACGATGTAGCCCTGCATCTGTTGGCAGCCTTCTGCGGCAAGGAAGGCTTGCTGTGCCGGGTTCTCCACGCCCTCGGCGATGATGGTGAATTGCATGCTGTGGCCCAAGGCGATGATGGCGCGCACGATGGCGGCGTCGTGGGGATCGTCGGGCAGGCCGCGGACGAAGGACTGGTCGATCTTCAGGAAGTCCAGCGGCAACCGTTTGAGGTAGCTGAGGGATGAGTAGCCGGTGCCGAAGTCATCAATTGCCAGTTGTACACCCAGGTGTTTGAGCTGGTGCAGCACCTCCAGGGCTTCTTCGGCCTGGCTCATGATGAAGTTTTCGGTGATCTCCAGTTGCAGGCAGCCGGGTTCGAGGCGGTAATCATGCAACAGCTGTTCGATCCGACCCAGCAAACCGGGGTGGCGCAGTTGCGCGCCGGCAAGGTTGACCGATAGCGGACCGAAGTTATCGAAGGTGGTCTGCCAGGCGTGCATTTGCAGGCAGGCCTGCTCAAGCACCCAGTCGCCAATCTGCAGGATCATGCCGTTCTCTTCGGCCAGGGCAATGAAGTGTTCGGGCGATACATCGCCAAAGGTGGGGTGGTGCCAGCGGATCAAGGCTTCGGCGCCGATCAGTGCTTGCGTTTCCAGGCTCAGTTTTGGTTGGTAATAGAGGCTCAACTCATCACGTTCGATAGCACGCCGCAGTTCGTGCTCCAGGGCCACGCGCTCATTGGCCTGGGCTGTCAGGTCGCGGGTGTAGCTTTCGACCCGGTTACGGCCCTTGGCCTTGGAGCGGTACATCGCGGCGTCGGCGTTCTTGACCAGCGTAGCGACGTCGGTGCCGTCCTGGGGGTACAGGCTGGTGCCGATGCTGGCACTGATGAAGAACTCGTGTTCGCCGGCCTGGAACGGCGGGGTGAAGCAGGCCAGCAGCTTATTGGCCAGGTATTCGGCGTCGCTGGCGTGTTGCAGGCCGGGTAGCAGAATGATGAATTCATCGCCGCCCAGGCGCGCGACGGTATCGATGTCACGCAGTTGTTCCTTGAGGCGTACGGCGATGTCTTTGAGCAGCAGGTCGCCGATCGGGTGGCCAAGGCTGTCGTTGATGTGTTTGAAGCGGTCCAGGTCGAGAAACAGCACCGCGCCTTGTTTACCGGTTTCCTGATGACCGTTGAGGGCCGCCTGCAACCGACTTTCAAATAACGTGCGGTTGGGCAGGCCGGTTAGTGGATCGTGGTGCGCTTGATAGTCGAGGCGTGCCTGGGCGAGCTTGAGACTGGAGATGTCGGCAAACACGGCGACAAAGTGCGTGATCAACTGGTCGCGGTTGCGCACGGCGCTGATGGTCAGCCAGCTGGGGTACAACTCGCCGTTCTTGCGGCGGTTGGAGATCTCGCCCTGCCAATGACCTTGGGCTGTCAGTTGGTGCCACATGGCGGCATAGAAGGCACTGTCATGCAAGCCGGAGGCGAGCAAGCGCGGGGTCTGGCCAAGGGCTTCGGCTTCGCTGTAGCCGGTGATCTCGCTGAAGGCGCGGTTTACGGCGCTGATGTTCTGGCGGGTGTCGGTGATCAATACACCTTCGGCGGTACTCTCGAAGACTGTCGCGGCCTGTTGTAGTTTTTCCTGCATCAGTTGGCGCTCGGTGATGTCCCGGGCGATGGTGAGCATGCAGGCTTCACCGGCGATTGGCAGTGGGCGGCTGGAGACTTCACACAGCCGAATCTGTCCGTCGCTGCGGCGTATGTGGCAAATGAAGTCACGCACAAATCCATCCCGATGCATCAATTCCAGCATGTGCTTGCGTTCGTTGAGGTCGACCCAGATGCCCAGGTCCAGGGTCGACTGGTCGAGGGATGCCGCGCTGTTGAAGCCGGTGATGCGACTGAACCCATCGTTCACTTCAATCAGCAGGCCGTCACGCTGTCGGCTTAACAGCAAGCCGTCGGGAGAGGCATGAAAGGCCTTGGCGAATTTCTCTTCGGAGATTTGCAGTTGCTGCTGGGTTTCTTTGAGCTGGGTGATGTCGCGCACTACCACGACGATGGCTTCAGTGGTGTCGAGTTGAAACGGTTCGGCGGAAATCAGGCCGGTAAAGGATTGGCCGTTGCTGCGCAGAAAAGGCATTTCCAGGTTTCGGATGCTGGTGGTCTGCACGCGTTGCAACAGGTCCGGGCCGATGCCCGGGATGCCCCAGATATTCAGCGCCGTCGCGGTTTTGCCAATCACCTCTTCGGCCTTCAGGCCCACTTGATCCTCAAACGCCTTGTTGACCTCCAGCAGGCAACCGTCGGCCAGCCGTGCGATCACCAAAATATCCGGGCATTGCTGGAACACCGAGGCAAACTTCTGCTCGGACAACTGCAAGGCTTCCTCGGTGCGCTTGGCCTCGCTGATATCAATCATCAAACCGCGCAGTACGGGCTCATGGCCGTGTTCGATCAGGCTGACAATATCGCGTACCCACAGGCAACGGCCGTCGGCGGTAATCACCCGGTAATCAACACTGTGGTCGCGGTTGGCGCGGGTTTCGCGGTAGCAATAGGCTTCGGTGCGGATAAGGTCGGCGGGGTGAATGATGTTGCGCCAGAAGCCCGGAATCAGCCAATGGGCGCGCGGGTAACCGAGCAGATCCTCGGCATGGGGTGACACGTAGCTGTAGGTGAAATCGCTGACGCTGGCTTCCCAGGCGATGGCGGACAGGCTCTCCACCAGGCCGCGATAATGGTATTCGCTGCTGCGCAATTCCTGTTCGAGGGCGACGCGGCGGGAAATTTCCGAACTCAGCCGGCGATTGATCCGAATCACGACGCCCAATACCGTGCTTAGCAGCAGCACGGCGGGCAGCCCGTACATCAGCAGGTCGCTCCAGAAGGTGCGGTTATCGGTGAACCTACCCACCCAGTGTTGCTGAATGGCGTTGGTCTCGGTCGGGCTGAGGTCGGCAAGGACTTTATCCAGGATACCCACCAGCATTTTGTCGTCTCGTGGCACTCCCATCGCCAATTGATAGCGGTAGGGCGTTTCACCGCTGACGTACAGGCCGTCAAGCTTGAGTTCGCGCAGGCTCCAGACGCTGGATGCCAGGTCGCTGACCACGGCATCCACTTCGCCAGTGGCCAGTGCTTGCAGCGTGGAGCTGACGTTGGGCAGGGCCACCAGGTTGAGGTCGGGGTGGTGGGTACGCAATAGCTCGTGGGGGGCGTAGTTTTCCACCACGGCGACCTTCAGCCCGTAAAGGTCCTTGAGATTGCGCGGCCGTGCCCCGCCTTCGTGGGCAAGGATGACCATCGGAAAGTCGATATACGGCCGCGTGAAGGCCAGGTAGTTCTGGCGTTCCGGGGTCGACATGATACTGGGAACAAGGTCGAGCTGATTGCTGCGCGCCATATCCAGCACAACGCCCCAGCTCGATGGCTCGATCAGCTTTACCCTGACACCCAGACGGTCCTGGATCAGGCGTACATAATCTGCCGACAAGCCCAAGTAGCGGCCATCTTCATCACGGTATTCGAACGGTGGCCATGAGGCGTCCACCCCAAGGCGCAGCTCCTGATGGTCCGCCAGCCAGCTACGCTCATCATCGGTAAGAGTCAACGCGCCAGCCGTTGCGGTCCAGGTCAGCAGCGACAGCAGTATCACGGTCGGCAATCTGGGCATAACGGTCTCGTTATGGCACGGGGAATGTTTCGAGTGTAGACGGGCATTGCGGGAGAGGGGATTCGCGCGGGATTTTATCTGTACAAAGCAAAACCCCCGGCCTGGGCCGGGGGTTCTGGTGTCACTCGTCGAGGAAGGAGCGTAGATGCTCGCTTCGCGTCGGGTGGCGCAACTTGCGCAACGCCTTGGCTTCGATCTGACGGATCCGCTCGCGGGTCACGTCAAACTGCTTACCGACTTCCTCAAGGGTGTGGTCGGTATTCATGTCGATGCCGAAACGCATGCGCAGTACCTTGGCTTCACGGGCAGTGAGGCCGGACAGTACGTCGCGGGTCGCTTCTTTAAGGCTCTCAACAGTGGCGACATCGATTGGCGACTGCATGGTCGAGTCTTCGATGAAGTCACCCAGGTGGGAGTCTTCGTCATCACCGATCGGGGTTTCCATGGAGATCGGCTCTTTAGCGATCTTCAATACCTTGCGGATTTTATCCTCAGGCATTTCCATGCGTTCACCCAGCTCTTCCGGGGTCGGTTCGCGACCCATTTCCTGCAACATCTGCCGGGAAATACGGTTGAGCTTGTTGATGGTCTCGATCATGTGCACCGGAATACGGATGGTGCGGGCCTGGTCGGCGATCGAGCGAGTGATCGCCTGACGGATCCACCAGGTGGCATAAGTCGAGAACTTGTAGCCGCGACGGTATTCGAACTTGTCCACAGCCTTCATCAAGCCGATGTTGCCTTCCTGGATCAGATCGAGGAATTGCAGGCCACGGTTGGTGTACTTCTTGGCAATGGAGATCACCAGACGCAAGTTCGCTTCAACCATTTCTTTCTTCGCGCGGCGGGCCTTGGCCTCACCGATCGACATGCGACGGTTGATGTCCTTGATCTCGGCAATCGTCAGACCGGTTTCGGTCTCAAGTGCAGTCAGCTTCTGCTGGCAACGGATGATATCCGGCTGCAGGCGGCCAATGGCTTCAGCGTACTTCGCCTTGCCTTTGGCCAGAGCATCGCTCCAGCTTTCGTCAACTTCGTTGCCCGGGAACTGGCGCAGGAAGTCGGTACGCGGCATGCGCGCATCACGGACACAGAGCTGCATGATCGCACGCTCTTGTGCACGCAGACGCTCAAGGGCGCTACGAACGCGTTCAACCAGGCCTTCGAATTGCTTCGGTACCAGCTTGATCGGCATGAACAGCTCTGCCAGCGCCAGCAGCTCGGCAATTGCCAGCTTGTTGGAGCGACCGTGCTTTTTCAGGGCCTTGCGGGTGATTTCCATTTGATCGGAAACCGCACCGAAACGCTGGGCGGCGATGATCGGGTCTGGACCGCTTTCGACTTCGTCTTCGTCATCACTGCTGGCTTCAGCGTCGTCGTCTTCGGTGTCATCGTCCGCTTTCGCGGCTTTGGCATCGACAGGCGGCGGTACTTCGGCGGCAGGCGGCGCAATACCGTCATCCGGGTCGATATAACCGCTCAGGACGTCGGACAGGCGGCCACCTTCGGTGGTGACGCGAGTGTACTCGGAGAGAATGTGGTCAACCGTGCCAGGGAAGTGCGCGATTGCGCCCATCACTTCACGGATGCCCTCTTCGATACGCTTGGCGATTTCGATCTCGCCTTCGCGTGTCAGCAACTCGACGGTACCCATTTCACGCATATACATGCGCACAGGGTCAGTCGTGCGACCGATGTCGGTCTCCACCGCGGCCAACGCGGCAGCGGCTTCTTCAGCGGCTGCCTCGTCGGTATCGGCGTCGGCCAACATAAGGGCGTCCGCATCCGGAGCACTCTCGTGTACGGGGATCCCCATGTCATTAATCATGCGGATGATGTCTTCCACCTGCTCAGGATCTGAAATATCCTCAGGCAGGTGATCGTTGACCTCTGCGTAAGTCAGATACTTCTGCTCACGACCAAGGGTGATCAACTCTTTGATACGAGACTGCTGTTGCGCTTTTCCGGACATAACACCCTATCCACTGAAGGTCTTGGCGGGCAAAAAACAAGCCGAGGATTATACCCGAGCTATGACCTCACACGCCAGCTGAGGTCGGGTTTGATGCGGAAACATTCTGTTTTAAGAGGTCGCGCATCTGTTTTGCTATCTGAATTTGCTCTTCAGCCGATAATCCCGGCTGCCTCGCTCTCTTGATGAGTTCATCGAGGGTCTGCGTGTGCTGACCCGCGGATAACCTAGTAATGGTGTCTAAAAACTGTTGTTCAAGGTTGTCGCCGTCAATTAGCCACTCCTTTTCCGCGAGTGCTTTCAATAAGCGACCTTGTTCTGTGCCATGCCAGCGAGCCATCAACTGAATTGAGTTTAGCTTAGGATTTTTCTGCACGGCCTCGATCAGCGCGATCAGCACCTGAGCGTAGGTATTGCTCGCATTGGCAAAATGGTCAGCGCTTTCAACCTTGCCCGCCAATTGCGGGTGATGGATAAGGGTGCGCAGGGCAATCAGCGTCGGCGCTTCTACGGCAACCGGGGTGCGCGGGGCATAGGCCTCATCGCGATCACCGCGCTTGCCATTTTTGTTCCAGGGTTTCTTGTCCCATTTCTTGCCGCCGGCACCGGGTTTCTTCGGCGTCCATTCCTGTTGGGGCGCGTATGCCTCCTGGGGTTGATGGAAATCGGCGTAGTCCGGCATGGCGTCATAATCCATGCCTGGGTCATAGGCAGGCGGCGCGTCCTGCGGTGCGCTGTGCACCAGCTGGCTGACGGCTTCGCCACTCAGTCCTGTGATTTCCTGCAGGCGTTGGCGCATCAAGGTGCGCAGGTTCGCGCCTGGAACCTTGTCGATCAATGGCGCCGCAAGGGTGGCCATGTGGGCCTTGCCTTCGAGGGAGCGCGGGTCGGCTTCCTCGGTCAGTTGCTGGAAGAAATAATCCGCCAGTGGCTGCGCGTGTTGATTGATGCGTGCCCGGAATGCGTCGGTGCCTTCGGAGCGCACCAGGGTATCCGGGTCTTCCCCTTCAGGCAGGAACAGGAAGCGCGCGCGGCGCCCATCCTGCAGGCTCGGTAGCGTGGCTTCGAGTGCGCGCCAGGCGGCGTTGCGGCCGGCCTGGTCGCCATCGAAACAGAACAGCACGCTGGGCACTACGCGAAACAGGCGCTTCAAATGCTCTTCGCTGGTGGCGGTGCCAAGGGTGGCCACGGCATTGCGCAAACCTTGTTGGGCCAGGGCGATAACGTCCATATAGCCTTCAACCACGATGATTTCATCGAGATTTCGATTGTTCTTGCGCGCCTCAAACAGGCCGTACAGCTCCTGGCCCTTGTGGAATACCGGGGTTTCCGGGGAGTTCAGGTACTTGGGCTTGTCATCCCCCAGCACCCGGCCACCGAAGGCGATGATGCGGCCACGGCTGTCGCGGATCGGGAACATCACGCGATCGCGGAAGCGGTCGTAGCGCTTGCCGGTCTCGGCGTTCTCAACCAAAAGGCCGGCGTCGATCATGGCTTTTTGCTGCAGGGTGTCGCTGCTCAGGTGCTTGTACAGATTGTCCCAGCCTGGCGGGGCGAAGCCGAGACCGAAGTCGCGGGCGATTTCGCCGGTCAGGCCGCGACCCTTGAGGTAATCAACGGCGGCCTTGCGCTGCGGATGGCTTTTAAGTGCCTGGCGGTAAAAGTCGGCAGCGGCGTTGAGCAGTGGGTACAGCGGCGAGTCAGTGGGTTGCCGTGGTTTATGCGGGCGGCCACTTTCTTCGCGGGGGACTTCCATGCCGGCGGCTTTCGCCAGGTCCTCGATAGCCTGGGGGAAATCCAGGTTGTCGTGGTCCATCAGGAAGCCGAGGGCGTTGCCGCCCGCGCCGCAGCCGAAGCAGTAGTAGAACTGCTTGTCGGGGCTGACGCTGAATGACGGGGTCTTTTCCTTGTGGAACGGGCAGCAGGCTGTGTAGTTTTTGCCGGCTTTCTTCAGTTGCAGGCGCGAGCTGACAACATCGACGATGTCGGTGCGGTTCAGAAGGTCGTCAATAAAGCTCTGGGGAATCAGCCCGGCCATGGCGTTCTCGTCATCACTGCGTGTAAATGAGTGCCCGTGAAGTGCTCAAGCGCACGTGTCGAATGGCTCGACCATCAATCGTCTGCTTGGGCTGTCAGGAAGTGTATCTGCCGAACATTCACTGACGTTAATTTCAATCAGCTTTTCGGCGTAGAAATGTTGCCCGGGAGTCCGGCGTTGGCCAATGGTGGCCTCGGATGCTCATCGGTGGGCACAGCCGATACAGTTGATCGCCTGCTTATAAAATGAGTGTGCTCGTCAGTAGCCTTGTTAGGCTCGTCAGAAGAGACGTGCACCGCTGGCAAAAGAGCCAGTCCTGACGTTTGAAGCGGTTGTATCAGTCGCGTGTGCGGCGTCAACGATGAAGCATCAAGCGATATCCGCAAATGCCAACAGCCCGGCTGAGGGCCGGGCTTGGCAGAAGCTTGCTACGAACGTCTGTGTATTAGTACAGACGAACGGCGCGGCGCTGTTCGCGCTGAACTTTCTTGGCGTGACGCTTAACAGCGGCTGCTGCTTTGCGCTTACGCTCAGAAGTTGGCTTCTCATAAAATTCGCGGCTACGAACTTCAGCCAGAACACCGGCTTTTTCGCAGGAGCGCTTGAAACGACGCAGAGCTACGTCGAAGGGTTCGTTCTCTTTTACTTTGACGGCTGGCATCCAGAGCTACCTTCTTTCATTACCGGGAATCAACGTTCTCGTCGCAAAAAATTCGCGGCTGAGGTCGTCGGTTTTTAAGGGTTGCGGATGTTAACCCCTCATCGGCAGGAATGCAAAGCCTCTGATCGAAAACCGCTAGTCGGGAGGGGGAGTGGCGACTATTATGCGCGCCTTCGAATTCAGCCTCTACAAGGCGCAAACCCATGCTAGTACTGGGACTTGAAACCTCCTGCGACGAAACCGGTGTCGCACTTTACGACAGTGAACGCGGGCTTTTGGCCGATGCACTGTTCAGTCAGATCGACCTGCACCGCGCCTATGGCGGCGTTGTGCCGGAGCTGGCCAGTCGTGATCACGTCAAACGTATGCTGCCGCTGATTCGCCAGGTGTTGGACGAGGCCGGTTGCGTGCCGACCGAGATCGATGCGATTGCCTATACGGCGGGCCCCGGATTGGTCGGAGCCCTTCTGGTTGGGGCCTCTTGCGCCCAGGCGCTGGCCTTTGCCTGGGGGATTCCGGCCCTCGGCGTGCACCACATGGAAGGCCATTTACTGGCGCCGATGTTGGAAGAGAACCCGCCGCAGTTCCCGTTCGTCGCTTTGTTGGTTTCGGGGGGGCATACGCAGCTGGTTCAGGTCGATGGGATCGGTCAATACACGCTTCTGGGCGAGTCCTTGGACGATGCCGCCGGCGAAGCTTTCGACAAGACGGCGAAGATGATGGGCCTCAATTACCCGGGTGGGCCGGAAATCGCTCGCCTCGCCGAAAAAGGCGTTGTCGGTCGCTACACTTTCCCGCGTCCGATGTGCGATCGCCCTGGTCTGATGTTCAGCTTCAGCGGCTTGAAAACCTCGGCGTTGAATACCTGGCAGCACAGCGTCAGCGCCGGGGACGACAGTGAGCAAGCCCGTTGCGACATCGCGCTGGCGTTCCAGCAGGCCGTGGTGGAGACTTTGACCATCAAGTGCAAGCGCGCCCTGAAACAGGCGGGCATGAAGCGCCTGGTGATCGCCGGTGGCGTCAGCGCCAACAAGGCGTTGCGCAGCTCATTGGAGAAGATGCTCGGTGATATGAAGGGGGATGTGTTCTACGCCCGTCCTGAGTTCTGCACCGACAATGGCGCGATGATCGCTTATGCCGGCTGTCAGCGCCTGCAGGCGGGGCAGCACGAAAGCCTGGCGATCAGCGTGCAGGCGCGCTGGCCGATGGAGCAGCTGCCGCCCTTGTAAATGCGCAACGTGAACCAGGCTCATTGACGGTATTTAAAAATGCCGTTCGCGCCCGGCAAACAGGTCGCGTAAATTGCCCCGGTGCCGCCAGACGATCAGCAGTGTCAGCACGCTCATCGGCAGCAGCGCCGCCGGCTCCTGCCAGGCCAGCAACGGCAGGGTGAGCGGCGTGGCGATCAGTGCAGCCAGCGAGCTGGTGCGGGTCAGGTAGAACGTCAACAGCCAGGCGAGCACGGCCAGCAACGCCGCCGGTGGGTAGATCCCCAGCAGCATGCCGGCTGCCGTGGCGACACCTTTGCCACCGCGAAAGCGGAAGTACAGTGGAAACAGATGGCCGAGGACGGCGCATATGCCCACCCAGGCCTGCTGTTGCAGGGTCAGGCCGGCGAGGTTGGCGATCAGTACGGGCAACAGGCCCTTGCACACGTCGCCCAGCAGCGTCAGTACGGCGAGCTTCTTGCCGGCCAGGCGCAACATATTGGTGGCGCCGGCATTGCCAGAGCCACTCATTCGCGGGTCGGGATTTCCCGTCAGGCGGCTGAGCAAAATGGCGAAGGACAGCGAGCCGAGCAGGTAGGCGAGAATCGCCAGTGACCAAAACATGCTAACTATTCCGGGCGAGGACGCCCTGATTCTAACGGGGCATCGCGCCCTTGTCGTGCTGCGGAGAAGAGCTTGGACAGAGTGTTTATCGAAGGCCTGGAAGTCGACACCGTGATCGGGGCCTACGACTGGGAGCGCGGAATCCGCCAATGCCTGCGCCTGGACCTGAGTTTCGCTTGGGACAATCGCCCGGCCGCGGCCGGCGACGACCTCACCCTCGCGCTGGACTACGCCAGCGTGTCCACGCGTATCCAGGCCTTTGCCGAGCAGTCCCAGTACCAACTGGTAGAGACCTTTGCCGAGCGCCTGGCCGAAGTGCTCATGAGTGAGTTCCAGATTCCCTGGCTGCACCTCAAACTGACCAAGCCCGGCGCCGTGCCGGCCGCCAAGGGCGTCGGCGTGGAGATCGAGCGCGGATGTCGCTAACGCAGATTTACCTTGGCCTGGGCAGCAATATCGAGCGCGAGACCCGTTTGTGCGCCGGCCTGGATGCGCTGGCGGGCTTTTTGACGGGGATTCGCTGCTCGGCGGTGTTCGAAAGCCAGCCGGTGGGTATCAAGAGCGGACCGTTCTTCAATCTGGTGGTATCGGCCTATACCGAACTGTCGTTGAAGGAACTGGATCGCCGTTTGAAATCCATTGAGGCCGACAACGGCCGCTATGCTCCGGACCGTAAGGGGCTGCCGTTGGATATCGACGTGTTGCTGTATGGCGATCTGGTGGGGGATTTCGATGGCTTGATCCTGCCAAGGGCCGAAATTCTGAAAAATGCCTTTGTGTTGTGGCCGCTGTCGATGATGGCGCCGGACCGTGTGCACCCTGAAGCGGGCAAGACGATGGCTGCACTCTGGCGTGATGCTCAGATCGATCAGGTGCTGGCGCCTGTCAGGTTTGAATGGCAGGGCCAGCCACTCACCCCGAACTCGCTCTTGTAGGCGCGCGCTTGCTCGCGAAAAACTGAGAGCGCTGCGTTATCGTTGACGTTCTTCGCGAGCAAGCTCAGCTCCTACAAGGGCTTGTGTTGTTCCTTGTAGTCTTTGAGTGCCTTGAGCCGTTCGCGCTTGAGCGCTTCGCCCAACTCCGGTCCCTTGAATCCTTTCTCAAGCAGTGGCGCAACGGCGACCTCGCGCGCTGCCTTCGCCGCGCCGCGCAAGTAATCCGCTTGTGGATAACTTCTTTGCTCCAGGCCCTTGCGGCCCCGGGCATCCATTTCACACGCCACCACAAACTCTTCAAAGCGCTGCGGCCGACGGTAAACGTCGAAACTCTGCAGCAACTCCAGAAGCGTCGAGGCTTTAAGCTCCAGGGCCCGATGACCGTGGGTGTGATATTGGCCAACCAGCACCGCCAGTTCCTGGCAATCCCTTGGTACCTTGAAGCGTTCATTCACCGCCTTGATCAGCTTCAGGCCGCGGTGTTCATGGGCAATATGCTGCGGCAACTTATCCACAGGTGTCAGGCCCTTGCCCAGGTCGTGCAGCAGGCAGGCCCAGCGTACGGTCAGTGGTTGTTGATGCCGCGCAGCCTGTTCCAGCACGCTCAAGGTGTGAATGCCGGTATCGATCTCGGGGTGATGCGCTTCGGGTTGTGGTACGCCAAACAATGCGTCCACTTCCGGCATTAAACTCTTCAGCGCATTGCAATCGCGCAGCACTTGGATGAATACCTGGGGTTGTTCTTCCATCAGGGCGCGGGAGATTTCTTTCCAGCTGCGCTCCGGAGTCAGGGCGTCCAGTTCGCCGGACTCGCTGAGTTGACGCATCAGTTCCAGGGTCTCCGGGGCCACCTTGAAACCCAACGGTGCATAGCGTGCGGCGAAACGCGCAACGCGGAGTACACGCAATGGATCTTCGGCGAAGGCCGGGGAAACATGGCGTAAGATTCGCGCTTCAAGGTCATGCTGACCGTTATAAGGGTCAGTCAGATTACCGTCGTCGTCTTCTGCTATGGCATTGATGGTCAGGTCGCGACGGACAAGGTCTTCCTCCAGCGTAACTTCCGGGCTGGCGTGGAATACAAAGCCGCCGTAACCCCGACCACTTTTGCGTTCGGTACGGGCGAGGGCGTATTCATCGCCGTTCCTCGGGTCCAGGAACACCGGGAAGTCCGCCCCGACCGGCTTGAAACCCTTGGCAAGCATCTGCTCGGTGGTGGCGCCGACGACCACGCGGTCGATATCGGTGACCTCTATGCCCAGCAAGCGGTCACGCACGGCGCCGCCGACTTTGTAGATTTTCATGAAAAAGCCTCCATTAGCGGCACAGGATACTGCCTGTGCCTGACCAATGGAGGCTTTGCTGTTTCAGAGATGAACGACGGCCAGGTCCAGGCGGCCGTAGTCGTTGTCGTTATGGTCACTTCGCGGTGGTACATGGTGCGTCTTCATTACCTGGTCGCCTTGCAGCGTTTCCAGGTGGATGTCGAAGCCCCATAGCCGGTGCAGGTGCTTGAGCACTTCCTCGGTGGATTCGCCCAAGGGTTTACGGTCGTGCTGCTGGTGGCGCAAGGTCAGCGAGCGGTCGCCGCGCACATCGATGCTGTAGATCTGCACATTAGGCTCGCGATTGCCCAGGTTGTACTGCGCGGCCAACGTTTCACGAATGATGCGGTAACCCGGTTCATCATGGATGGCCGGTACCACCAAGTCGTCCTTGAGGTCGTCATCCAGGATGCTGAACAACTTGAGATCCCGAATAACCTGGGGTGACAGGTACTGCAGGATAAAACTCTCATCCTTGAAACTGCTCATGGCGAACTTGATGGTCGATAACCAGTCACTGCCGGCGATTTCCGGGAACCAGTGGCGGTCCTCATCGGTGGGATGTTCGCACATGCGCCGAATATCGCGGTACATGGCAAAACCCAGCGCATAAGGGTTGATTCCGCTGTAGTACGGGCTGTCGAAACCGGGTTGGAACACCACGCTGGTGTGGGACGTGAGGAACTCCATCATGAAGCCGTCGGTGACCAGGCCCTCGTCGTAGAGGTCGTTCATCAATGTGTAGTGCCAGAACGTTGCCCAGCCTTCGTTCATCACCTGGGTCTGGCGCTGTGGATAAAAGTACTGGGCGATCTTGCGCACGATACGCACGATTTCCCGTTGCCACGGCTCCAGCAACGGTGCGTGCTTTTCCAGGAAATACAGGATGTTTTCCTGAGGTTCGGCGGGGAAACGCGCGTTGTCCTTGTCGCTGTTCTTGCCGGCTCGTTTGGGAATGGTGCGCCACAGGTCGTTGATCTGCTTCTGCAGGTGCTCTTCGCGTTCCTTCTGGCGCAGGCGTTCTTCCTCGGCAGAAATCGGGTACGGACGCTTGTAGCGGTCGACGCCGTAGTTCATCAGGGCATGGCAGGAGTCGAGTAAGTCCTCCACGGCGTCGATACCGTGGCGCTCCTCGCACTGCATGATGTACTGCTTGGCGAACACCAGGTAATCGATGATCGAACTGGCATCGGTCCAGGTGCGGAACAGGTAGTTGCCCTTGAAGAAGCTGTTGTGCCCATAGCAGGCATGGGCCACCACCAGCGCCTGCATGCAGATGGTGTTTTCTTCCATCAGGTAGGCGATGCACGGGTCGGAGTTGATCACGATCTCGTAGGCCAGGCCCATCTGGCCCCGTGTGTAGGACTTCTCGGTGCTGAGGAAGTGTTTGCCGTAGGACCAGTGGTGGTAACCCAGGGGCATACCAACGGACGCGTAGGCATCCATCATCTGTTCGGCCGTGATCACTTCGATCTGGTTGGGGTAAGTGTCCAGGGCATAACCTGCCGCGATGCGGCTGATTTCCCGGTCATAAGCCTGGATCAGTTCAAAGGTCCACTCGGAACCGGTGGAAATAGGTTGGCGCTTAGTCTCTTTTTTGGCGGTCATGTCACTAACCTGCGCTGGAAGAGTTCACGGAAGACCGGATAGATATCGCCGGCCGAGACCAGTTGCTGCTGAGCGAACGTGTCGGCAAAGGCCTCGCCGATACGCTCGTATTCAAACCACAGGGCCTGGTGCTCACGGGGGGTAATTTCGACGTAGGTGTAGTACTGCACGAACGGCATGATCTGATTGATCAGGATGTCGCGGCAGATCGGCGAGTCATCGTTCCAGTTGTCGCCGTCAGACGCTTGGGCGGCATAGATGTTCCACTCGTTGGCCGGGTAGCGTGCGGCCATGATCTCCTGCATCAACTTCAGCGCGCTGGAGACAATGGTGCCGCCAGTTTCCCGCGAGTAGAAGAACTCTTCTTCGTCGACTTCCCGTGCACTGGTGTGATGGCGGATGAATACTACGTCGATCTTGTCGTAGTTCCGCTTCAGAAACAGGTACAGCAGGATGAAGAATCGCTTGGCAATGTCCTTGGTGGCTTGGGTCATGGACCCCGACACGTCCATCAGGCAGAACATTACCGCCTTGGAGCTGGGGTTGGGTTGCTTGACCAGCAGGTTGTACTTCAAGTCGAAGGTGTCGAGGAACGGCACGCGGTGGATGCGCGCGCTGAGTTTCTCTATTTCTGCCTCGATTTCCTGGATATCGCCGAAGTTATCCGGTTCTTCACGCTTGAGCCGGGCCAGTTCTTCCTTGGCATCCCTCAGTTTGGCGCGGCTGCTGCCCGACAAGGCAATACGCCGGGCATGGGCGGAGCGCAGTGTTCGAATGATATTGATCCGGGACGGGTTGCCCTCGTTGCTGATCCCGGCGCGCACGGTTTTGAAGGTGTCCGTGCCGGTCAGGTTGCGTTTGACCAGGTTGGGCAATTCCAGGTCCTCGAACATGAATTCGAGGAATTCTTCCTGGGTGATCTGGAACACGAACTCGTCCATGCCCTCGCCGGAGTTACCGGCCTTGCCCGGGCCTTTGCCACCACCACCGCCTTGTGGGCGCTGGATATGCTCGCCGGTGGTGAATTCCTTGTTGCCAGGGTGAACGACGGTCTGCTTGCCGCCCCGGCCGTGGTGCAGCACCGGTTCGTCAATGTCCCGTCCAGGAATGCTGATTTGCTCGCCATGCTCCATGTCGGTGATGGAACGGCGGCTAACGGCCTCTTCAACGGCCTTTTTGATGTGGTCACGGTAACGCCGCAGGAAACGCTGGCGGTTTACCGTGCTCTTGTTCTTGCCATTGAGGCGTCGGTCGATCACATAGCTCATGAGGAGCCCTCCGGGCAGCTTCACGTTACAAGCTTCAAGCAGCGAGCTGGAAGCTTAGAGACAAGCGGTCAACTGCCAGGCCTAAGACCTGGCAGTGCACGCCTGTCGCTGCCTTATTGCGATTTGCGCACCCGCAGGTACCACTCGGAGAGCAGCCGTACCTGCTTGTCTGTGTAGCCACGCTCGACCATTCGTGTGACGAAGTCGTTGTGTTTTTGCTGATCCTCCTTGCTGGCCTTGGCGTTGAAACTGATGACCGGCAGCAGATCCTCGGTGTTGGAGAACATTTTCTTCTCGATGACCACCCGCAGTTTCTCGTAGCTGAGCCAAGTGGGGTTCTTGCCGTTGTTGTTGGCGCGGGCGCGCAGCACGAAGTTGACGATCTCGTTGCGGAAATCCTTCGGATTGCTGATGCCAGCAGGTTTTTCGATCTTCTCCAGTTCTTCGTTGAGGGCTACGCGGTTGAGAATCTCGCCGGTTTCCGGGTCGCGGTATTCCTGGTCCTGGATCCAGAAGTCCGCATACAGCACGTAGCGATCAAAGATGTTCTGGCCGTACTCGCTGTAGGACTCCAGGTACGCGGTCTGGATTTCCTTGCCGATAAACTCGATGTAGCGCGGCGCCAGGTATTCCTTGAGGAAGCGCAGGTAGCGTTCGCGGGTTTCGGCCTGGAATTGTTCCTGTTCGATCTGCTGTTCCAGCACATAGAGCAGGTGTACCGGGTTGGCGGCGATCTCATGGGGGTCGAAGTTGAAGACCTTGGACAGGATCTTGAACGCAAAGCGGGTCGACAGGCCGTTCATGCCTTCATCCACGCCGGCAGTGTCGCGGTATTCCTGGATCGACTTGGCCTTGGGATCGGTATCCTTGAGGTTTTCGCCGTCATACACGCGCATTTTCGAATAGATATTCGAGTTTTCCGGCTCCTTGAGGCGCGACAGCACGGTGAACTGGGCAAGCATCTTCAAGGTGTCGGGTGCGCAATGGGCTTTGGCCAGGGAGCTGTTGAACAGCAGCTTGTCGTAGATCTTGATTTCATCGCTGACCCGCAGGCAGTACGGCACCTTGACGATGTAGATCCGGTCGATGAAGGCTTCGTTGTTCTTGTTGTTGCGGAAGGTGTGCCATTCCGATTCGTTGGAGTGAGCCAGCAGGATCCCGGTGAACGGAATCGCGCCCAGGCCTTCGGTGCTGTTGTAGTTGCCTTCCTGGGTGGCGGTGAGCAGTGGGTGCAGCACCTTGATCGGTGCCTTGAACATCTCGACGAATTCCATAAGGCCCTGGTTGGCCCGGCACAGTGCGCCCGAGTAGCTGTAGGCGTCGGCGTCGTTCTGCGGGAATTCCTCCAGCTTGCGGATATCGACCTTGCCCACCAGCGCCGAAATGTCCTGGTTGTTCTCATCGCCCGGTTCGGTCTTTGCCACGCCGATCTGGTTGAGGATCGACGGGTAGAGTTTCACCACGCGGAACTGGCTGATATCACCGCCAAACTCGGCCAGGCGCTTGGTGGCCCAGGGCGACATGATGGTGTTGAGATAGCGCCGTGGGATACCGAAGTCTTCTTCGAGGATGGCACCATCTTCCGTGGCGTTGAACAAGCCCAGGGGCGATTCAAAAACCGGTGAGCCCTTGATGGCGTAAAAGGGCACCTTTTCGATCAGTTGTTTGAGTTTTTCGGCCAGGGACGACTTGCCGCCGCCGACGGGGCCGAGCAGGTAGAGGATCTGTTTCTTTTCCTCCAGGCCTTGGGCGGCATGGCGGAAGTAGGAGACGATCTGGTCAATGCATTCTTCCATTCCGTGGAAGTCTTCAAAGGCCGGATAGCGGCGAATCACCTTGTTGGAGAATATTCGCGACAGGCGCGAATTATTCGCGGTTTCCACCAGCTCCGGCTCACCAATTGCCAATAGCAGGCGCTCGGCGGCAGACGCGTAGGTGCTGCGGTCCTGTTTGCACAGCTCAAGATACTCTTGCAGCGTGAGTTCTTCCTGCTGTGTGGACGCGAAGCGTTGTTGGAAGTGGCTAAAAATACTCATGACGTCGTCACCTCGCTCGATACGTGGAGCCGACGCCGGATCTATCAGTCGATGCTGGCAGTCATTGACGAACGCCAATGGCCGTTTTCCCCCCAGAACACCCTAAACGCTACCGATGACCCGCACGCCGGTGTACCGGCTCTCCCCTGATTCGGATGGCCTGCGCTTAAGGATAGTTCGGAATCGGAGAGGTCAAGGCGCGATGAGCAATTAGTTTGGCTGCGCCGTTCGTCAGAAACGGCGCGAGCCCAAGCGTCACGCGGGGTAGCGGTGTGTGAAAAAAATTATTGCGAATCGCCGGATGAAATTTCCGCAGGATAGGTCGTACGCCATAGCTCAAAGCCGCCATCCAGGCTATAGACGTCGGAGAAGCCTTGGCTGATCAGGTAGGCGGCGGCGCTCTGGCTGGAGTTGCCGTGGTAGCAGGCCACGATCACTGGGGCGTCAAGGTCGGCAGCGCGAATGAAGTCGCTGATATTGACGTTGTCCAGGTGCTGGGCGCCGGTGATGTGGGCGGCGGCGTAAGTAGGCTGGTCGCGGATATCGACCACTACCGCACCTTGCTCGCGCAGGGTCTGGGCTTGTTCGGGAGGGATACGTTTGAATTCGCTCATGGCGGGCTCCTTGGGCTTGGCTGCGGCGTCTAGCGTTTGGCGGCAGCTGGCAGTGTAACGGGAAGGGGAGATTCGCATTGGCAGCTCAGGCGCTCGCCAGTGTCGATGTTCATCAGGGTCATGGCGCCGCCCCACACGCATCCGGTGTCGAGGGCGAATACGCCGGGTTCATCACACTTGCCTTCCAGGGCTGCCCAATGACCGAAGATGATCCTGGTGTCGCGGGTCTTGCGTTCCTTGTGGGCAAACCACGGCTTGTAGCCGGGCAGGGCGGTGTCGGCGCCTTCCTTGCTCTTGAGGTCCAGCTTGCCATCGGCGGTACAGAAGCGCATGCGCGTGAAGTAATTGGTGATCACGCGCAGGCGGGCGACGCCGGTGAGGTCGTTGTCCCATTTCGCCGGCTCGTTGCCATACATGCCGTCGAGGTAGGCGGTGTAAAGGTTGTCATCGGCCAGCGCATGTTCGACTTCGGCGGCGCACTTGAGGGCTTTCTTCAACGTCCACTGTGGCGGGATACCGGCATGGACCAGGGCCATGTTGCGGCCTTCGTCGTAATGCATGATCTTTTGCCGGCGCAGCCAGTCAAGCAATTCGGTGCGGTCTGGTGCTTCGAGGATTTCCCGCAGGGTGTCGCCCTTTTTCAGGCGCTCGATGTTGTTGCCGGCCGCCAGCAGGTGCAGGTCGTGATTGCCCAGTACGCACACCAGGGACTCTCGCAGCCTATATAAGTAGCGCAGGGTCTCCAGCGATTCGGGTCCACGATTGACGAGGTCGCCTACCAGCCACAGGCGATCGGTCGCCGGGTTGAAGGCTACGCGTTCAAGCAGGCACTTGAGGGGCTCCAGGCAGCCTTGCAGGTCACCGACCGCGTAAGTTGCCATCAGTGCAGGGACCCCGGCACCGCAAGACGAAAGGGCGCGATGACGGCGTCGAATAATTTGCCGTCGGTGGCTTTCATCTGATACGAGCCCTGCATGGTGCCGACCTTGGACGTCATGACTGTGCCGCTGCTGTAAGTATGGCTGGCACCGATGTCGATCAGCGGTTGTTGGCCGACAACGCCTGCGCCGCGAACTTCCTCGACCTGACCGTCACCGTCGGTGATCACCCAGTGGCGTGACAGCAGCTTGGCCGGCACCTGCCCGTTGTTCTTCACCGTAATGGTGTAGGCAAAGGCAAAGCGGTTCTGTTCAGGTTGCGATTGGTCCGCCAGGAAGCGGGTGACGACGCTGACGTCGATCTGGTAGCGAGGATCGGACATGCAAGAGGCCTTAAAAGCAAAAGCGGAGGACAGCAGATGCGGATCAGTCTAGGCCAAGAGGTGGGCACTAGGCCAGACATGTGTCTGGCCATGCCTGGGTGCTTCAGTCGGCGGTCGGCGCAGGCTGTATGGCAAGCTGGTCGGCCAAGCGCACGAACGCGGCCAGGTCCAGTTGCTCTGGGCGCAGGCTGCCATCGACGCCGGCAGCTTCGATTTCAGCGTTGCTCAGCAGGGCTTTGAGCGTGTTGCGCAGGGTCTTGCGGCGTTGGTTGAACGCCTCACGCACCACTCGCTCGAGCAATTTGTGGTCCTTGGCCGGGTGTGGCAGCACGGCGTGCGGTACGAGGCGCACGATGGCCGAGTCGACTTTCGGCGGCGGGTTGAATGCGCCCGGGCCAACGTTGAACAGGTGTTCGACGCGGCAGTGGTACTGGACCATTATCGACAGACGGCCCCAATCACCTCCACCAGGGCCCGCGGCCAGGCGCTCCACCACTTCTTTTTGCAGCATGAAGTGCATGTCGCGGATGATCCCGGCGTTGTTCAGCAGGTGGAAAATGAGTGGCGTGGAGATGTTGTACGGCAGGTTACCCACCACGCGCAGGCTGTTGGGCGCGGCGTTGAGGGTATTGAAGTCGAACTTCAGTGCATCACCCTGATGCAGGTTGAAGTTGGGCTTGTCGGCGAACTGCTGGTTGAGGATCGGGATCAGGTCCTTGTCCAACTCCACCACGTCCAGTTGGCCGCCGCTGGCCAGCAGGCCTTGAGTCAGCGCGCCCTGGCCCGGGCCGATCTCCAGCAGACGGTCTTCTGGCTTGGCATGGATGGAGCGCAGGATACGGTCGATCACGCCAGCGTCGTGCAGGAAGTTTTGCCCGAAGCGCTTGCGCGCCCGGTGTTGGTAATGCTCGGTCATATACGGGTCTCGGCCATCTGATAGGCGGTTTCCAGGGCCACGTGCAGGCTGCCGGTATCGATCTTGCCGCTGCCTGCCAAGTCCAGGGCGGTGCCATGGTCGACGGAGGTGCGGATGATCGGCAGGCCCAGTGTCACGTTGACTGCGGCGCCGAAGCCTTTGTACTTCAGCACGGGCAGCCCCTGGTCATGGTACATCGCCAGCACTGCGTCGCAGTGCTCCAGATATTTGGGGGTAAATAGAGTGTCTGCAGGCAGTGGGCCACGCAGGTCCATGCCTTCTTGGCGCAGACGCTCCAGGGTTGGTTCGATGATGTCGATTTCTTCATGGCCCAAGTGGCCGCCTTCGCCGGCGTGGGGGTTGAGCCCGCAGACCAGGATGCGCGGTTGGGCGATGCCGAATTTCTGTTGCAGGTCGGCATGCAGGATGCGCGTAACGCGCTCCAGGCGCTCGGCGGTGATGGCGTCGGCAATGTCACGCAACGGCAGGTGTGTAGTCACCAGCGCGACACGCAGGCCACGTGTGGCCAGCATCATCACCACTTGAGCGGTATTGGTCAGCTCAGCCAGGAATTCGGTGTGACCGGAAAATGCTATGCCTGATTCGTTGATCACGCCCTTGTGGACCGGTGCAGTGATCATGCCGGCGAAGTCGCCGTCGATGCAGCCTTGTGCCGCGCGGGTCAGGGTTTCCAGGACGAACGCCGCGTTGGCCGTGTGGAGTTGCCCGGCAACGACCTTGGCTTGCAGCGGGGTGTCCCACACATACAAGCTGCCAGCGGGCGCCGGCAGGTCGGGCCAGTTGCCCGGTGCCACGTCCAGCAGATTGACGACCACACCCAGCTGCGCGGCCCGCTCAAGGAGCAGGTCGCGGCTGGTAATGGCAATCAGGGGGTGCGGCTGGGGTTGCGAGGCGAGCAGCAGGCACAGGTCTGGACCAATGCCGGCCGGCTCGCCGGGTGTTACCGCGAAACGCTGTGGTTTCACTGTGCTGCCTGGTCGGTGCCTGTTTGCTCGGCGCCTGGCAGCTTGTTTTCCACGTAGGCTTCGTCACGGATCTGACGCAACCAGGTCTGCAGCTCTTCATCGTATTTGCGGTTACGCAGTACGTTCAGCGCTTGCTGCTCACGGGCCTGGCTGGTGTTGTCGGTGGCGCGACGGCCAAGGACTTCCAGCACATGCCAGCCATACTGAGTCTTGAACGGTTTGGACAATACGCCTTGCGGAGTATCGGCCATTACCTGTTGGAACTCGGGCACCAAGGCTTTCGGGTCGATCCAATTCAGGTCGCCGCCGTTGAGGGCCGAGCCTGGATCCTCAGAGAAGCTTTTAGCCAGGGTGGCGAAGTCTTCACCGCTTTGGATGCGGTCATAGATCTTCTGGGCCAGTTCCTTGGTTTGCGCTTCGGTGCGAATTTCGCTTGGTTTGACCAGGATATGACGAACATGCACTTCGTCTTTCAGCGAGGCCTCGCCACCGCGGCGTTCCAGCAACTTCAGGATAATGAAGCCGCCTGGCGTGCGTGCTGGCTGGGTGATGCCACCCACCTCCATTGCGCTCAGTTCGCGGTCGAACGGAGGTGGCAATTGAGCGGCTTTACGCCAGCCCATGTCACCGCCTTCAAGGGCGTTGTCGCTGCCGGATTGAGCAATCGCCATCTGGGCAAAGTCGGCACCGGCTTTCAGGCGATCATAAATGGCCTGGGTTTTGGCGGCGGCGGCATTGAGCTGCTCGGAGTTGGCGCTGTCCGGGGTCGGGATCAGGATATTGGCCAAGTGCAGTTCTTCGGAAAGCTGCATCTTGCCGAGATCCGAGGCCAGGAAGTTCTTCACTTCCTGTTCGGACACCTGAACCCGCTCGGCTACGCGGCGCTGACGCACACGGCTGATGATCATTTCGCGGCGGATCTGGTCACGGGCGTCCTCATAGGACAAACCGTCGTGGGCCAAGGCGGCGCGGAATTGATCAATGCTCATGTTGTTGCGTTGAGCGATGGTGCCGACCGCCTGGTTCAGTTCTTCGTCCGAAATACGGATGCCGGAACGATCACCGATCTGCAGTTGCAGGTTTTCGACGATCAGGCGCTCCAGTACCTGCTGGTCCAGGACGCTGGTAGGTGGCACGCCGCCGCCACGCTTGGCGATGGTTTGCTGAACTTCCTTGACCCGTTGGTCGAGTTGGCTCTGCATGATCACGTCGTTATCGACGATAGCCACTACTTTATCCAGCTGTTGAACCGCAGCGTGTGCCGATGCGGTCCCCAGGAACAGTGCGCCCAGCACTAGCGGGCGCAGACAATCAGAAAGCTTGGTCTTCACGTTCACGATAACCTTCAATGCCTTTGTCGAGGAAGCTCTCTACCTTGGCGCCGGTCAGGCCGCCGAGTCCTTTGAGGACGATCTGCAGGAAGAGCCCGTGGTCACCCTTTTCGTTCAGCGGGGCGATCTGGCTGTATTCGTCGTTGGAAACCCAGTAACGGTTGATGACGCGCAGTTTCCAGCAGCAGTTGTCGTACTCGAAACCACCGAAGGCTTCCAGGGTACGGTTGCGTGCGTAGTCATACTGCCAGCGGGTGATCAGGTTCCACTGGGGAATGATCGGCCACATCATCGAGAAGTCGTGTTGTTGGATTTTGTAGTAATCCTTCACGTAGTTCGCCGAGCCTGGGGTGCCGTAGTCGCCGCCGAACTGCCATTTGCCGGTCAGCTGGTTGTAGACGACCTGGTCGTTACGATAGCGATAACCAACGTTGATGATCTTGTTCGGGTCGTTTTCCGGCTGGTAGTGAAGCATCGCACTGCCGGAGCGAGGGCTGTGCTCCTCGGTGTCCCAGTTGTAACCGGCAGTGGCGCGCCAGTCACGGTTGAAGCGGAACTCGTAGTCCAGGGCAACCGGAGATACGTCGGATTGCGAATCGGCACGGTCGGCGGCTAGGATGCCCGGCAATTGAACTTCACGATCCTTGAAGTACAGCGCCTGGCCCACGGATACGCGCTGACGCTCGAAGCCGTTTTCTTCGATCCAGCGGCTGGTCAAGCCAAGGGACAGCTTGTTTTCGTCGCCGATACGGTCCGTGCCGCTGAAGCGGTTGTCGCGGAACAACGACGCGTAGCTGAACGCGTACTCGCTGCTGTCGAAGATCGGGATATCGGACTGGTCCTTGTTCGGCACGTACAGGTAGAACGCGCGCGGTTCAAGGGTCTGGCGATAGTTTGTGCCGAACCAGTTGGTATCGCGGTCGAAATACAGGCCGCTGTCGAGACTGGCCACCGGAATCGCGCGGTCCTGGGAGCTCTTGAAGGAGCCGCCTGCGTACTGGGTGCCGGCATTCGCTGCTGCTGTTTGTGCAGCGATGATGTCGTTCTTGCCCTTGTTGTCCAAGTCGAGATCGTACTTGGTGTAGACGTACTTGAGCTTCGGCGTCACAAAACCGTAGGTCCAGTTCATCGGGTATTCGACGGCGGGTGCTACGTTCAGGCGAGTACCGTTTGCACGGGTCAGGCCGGTTACGTAGGTGTCCAGGCGACGCTCGGTACCACCATCTTCATTGATGAAGTTGCCGGTTTCCAGGCTTCGCTCAAACCGAACTGCTTCGGTATCGTAGGTGAACTTCAATCCACCTGGGCGGAACGGCAGCTGACCATTCAAGGTGATCTGCGGCAGCCGGTCATAAGGTGTGGTCTGGGAAATCGTCGCCAGTTGATAGGCCTGCACGTTCAGGCGTGCCTGGAACGAATTCCCGCGATAGGTCACGGAGCCCTGCTGGTTGACGAAGTCCCGACTCTCAACACCTTCCTGGTAGGACTTGAGGTCCTGGAAGTAGTAAGGGTCGCTGATCTTGGTGTAGTCGACCTGGGTCAGTACGCGCGAATCCAACCCGCCCTTGTGCTGCCAATTGAGCATGTAGCGGGTTTTTTCGTAGTCGGTCTGCTTCTTGCGCTCGTCGTTGTCGTCGTTCAGGTACGCACCGCCGAACTGGCCTTCGCTGGACTTGGTGAGGTAGCGGAATTCGCCTTCCATCATCATGCCGCGCTTGGTCATGTATTGCGGGTACAACGTGGCGTCGTAGTTTGGCGCCAGGTTGAAGTAGTACGGCGTGACCAGGGTGAAGCCGGTTTCGCCGCCGGTACTGAAGCTTGGAGGCAGGAAGCCGGACTGACGACGGTCATCGATCGGGAAATAGATATAAGGGGTGTACAGGATCGGAATGTTCTTGATCCGCAACGTCGCGTTGGTGGCCGTACCGAAACCGGTGGCCGGGTTCAACGTGATGTTGTTGCCCTTGAGCTGCCATGCGTTGCTGTCTGGCTCGCAGGTGGTGTACGTACCGTCCTTGAGACGGATGATCGCGTTTTCGGCGCGCTTGGCGTACAGCGCGTTACCGCGGATACGCGACTTGTGCAGCACGTATTCGGCGTTGTCGATCTGCGCCGCACCGGTGTCCAGCTGAACCTGGGCGTGGTCGCCGACGATCAGGGCGCCGTTGTCGCGCAGACGTACGTTGCCGTTCAGCTCGCCACGGTTCTCAGCCTGGTACAGGCTGGCTTCTTCCGACTCCAGCTGCATGCTGCCCTGGCGCATGACGACGTCACCGGCCAGGGTCGCCACTTGCGATTCCTGTTCGTAACGAGAGGCCTTGGCACCGATGAAGGTAGGCGCATCGCTCTTGTTCGTCTTGTCGTTCATGCCAGGACGAGTTGGCTCGATGTACGCACCGGCGCAGTAAGGACCGGTTTCGGCCAACTGGGCGGCGGTCAACTTTTCGCGAGGCACCCAGTCCAAGTGGCTGTAGTCGGCGCTGCGCGAACGCAGGCCACGGCCCTTGGAGTCGGTGACCAGTGCGGTCTTCGGCTCGGCTTCGGCACTGCCGCCAGCGTCGGCCTGCGCCGTGCTGTTGCCCGAGCTGACGGCTGCACCGTCATGCACCGGGCGCGGTGGCAATGGGGCGGCGGCGGTTTTCGGCGCGCAATCCCAGGCACCCGAAGCAGAGACTGAGCAGTCATACTGTTCCGCGGCGACCACGAATGAGGTGGCGAAAGGTTGCATGGCCAGCAGACTGCCGGTTACCAGCAACGGAAATTTTCTACGAAACGCGGGGGATTTCAATGCCATCTTATTAGTCCGGGCTTCCTGCGTGCCATCTGCCCGCGGTGTGGGCCGCACGCCTCTCGATGGTCTGAAAAAGATGCGTGATAATAAAGCATGACCCGCTTGACGGCTAGCGCCGTCGGAGACCCTTGTAATGCCCGAGCAAGATCTACGTTTACAACAGCTGGAAGTCTGGCTGGATGAGCAGTTGCCGATCCTTTTCAACGCTCAAGACTGGGGTGCCGTACCCCCGGCCACATTGACCGCGGCCAGCAGCGACGCGAGTTTCAGGCGTTATTTCCGCTGGGAAGGCGGCGGTCGGACTTTCGTGGTAATGGACGCGCCACCCCCCCAGGAAAACTGCAAACCCTTCGTGGATATCGCCCATTTATTGGCGAAGTCAGGAATAAATGTTCCTAAAATTTATGCAGAAGATCTGCCGCGAGGCTTTCTTTTGCTCAATGACCTGGGCAGAAAAACCTATCTGGACGTGATTGACGACGAAAACGCCGATCAATTGTTTGCCGATGCCATCGACGCCTTGCTGGCTTATCAGCAGTTGCCGATGGACGCGCCACTGCCCAGCTATGACGTCGCCTTGCTGCGCCGCGAACTCGAATTGTTTCCCGAGTGGTACGTGCGCCGGCACTTGGGTATCGAGTTGGATACTCAGCAGCAGGCACTTTGGCAGCGTGTCAGCGACCACTTGATCGACAGCGCCCTGGCGCAACCAAAAGTGCTGGTGCACCGCGACTATATGCCACGCAACCTGATGATCAGCGAGCCGAACCCCGGCGTGCTGGATTTCCAGGACGCCGTTTACGGCCCGGTCACCTACGACATTACCTGCCTGTTCAAGGACGCCTTCCTCAGTTGGCCCCAGGCCCGCGTGCGCGAATGGCAGCGCGGTTACTGGGAGCGTGCGGGCCAGGCCGGCATTCCGGTACAGGCGGATTTCGACGACTTCCTGCGTGCCAGCGACCTGATGGGCGTGCAGCGCCATCTCAAGGTCATCGGTATCTTTGCGCGCATCTGCCATCGCGACGGCAAGCCACGCTACCTGGCCGACGTACCGCGCTTCTTTGCTTATATAGACGCGGTGCTCGCAGATCGCCCGGAATTGAGCGAACTGGCTGAGTTACTCACCAGCCTGCGTCAACCCGTCGGGGCCAGCGTATGAAGGCCATGATCCTGGCCGCCGGCAAAGGCGAGCGGATGCGTCCGCTCACTTTGCACACGCCCAAGCCGTTGGTGCAGGCCGGCGGCAAGCGCCTGATCGAGTATCACCTGGAGGCGCTGGCCAAGGCTGGTTTCACCGATATCGTCATCAACCACGCCTGGCTCGGCCAGCAGATCGAGAGCTACCTGGGCGATGGCGCGCAGTTCGGCTTGCGCATCCGCTACTCCCCGGAGGGCGAACCGCTGGAAACCGGTGGCGGGATTTTCCAGGCGTTGCCGTTGCTGGGGGATGAGCCATTCCTGGTGGTCAACGGCGATATCTGGACCGACTACGACTTCACCCGACTCAAGCAACCGCTCCAGGGCCTGGCCCATCTGGTGATGGTCGATAACCCGGCGCATCACCCGTCGGGCGGTGATTTCTACCTTGATCAGGGTCTGCTTCATGATGCGGCGCCCGGTGCCGATAACCTGACCTTCAGTGGCATTTCAGTGCTCGACCCCCAGTTGTTCGCGGGTTGCAGTGCCGGTGCCTTCAAGCTGGCGCCGCTGCTGCGTGGGGCCATGGCGAAAGGTTTGGTAACGGGGGAACACATGGCGGGACGCTGGATTGATGTCGGCACGCTGGAGCGCCTGGCGCAAGTCGAAACCCTGCTGACAGCGGGGCAGTAGCATGTTGTGGCCAGGGACGCTGATCGGCGCCGGGGCTGGCTTTGCCATTGCCAGTATTCCGGGGGCCTTGTTGGGTGCGCTGTTGGGGCAGGCGCTGGATCGCCGCATGCAACTGCACAGTTGGGCACAGTTGCGCGAGCGCTTGGGCGGGCGCCCGGCGTTACGCAATGACGAGTTATTGTTTGTGTTGCTCGGGCGCCTGGCTAAAAGCAACGGGCGTGTGGTGGACGGTCATATCCAGCAGGCGCGGCAAGAGATGCGCTCGCTGGACATGACCGACTCGGCACAGCGCCGTGCGATTGCGGCGTTCAATCGCGGCAAATCCGGTTCCGACCGGGTGCGCCGCTACCTGCGTGTGCTCAAGGCCCAACCCCATGCGGCGGAAGGGGTATTGCGGGCGTGCTGGCGCATGGTCTGGGCGGACGGCAAAGCAGACGCTGCCGAGCGCGATCTGATCGACCTGTGGGGTAAGTGGTTGGGCTGGACACCGCAACAGCTGCAGGCGTTGGCGGCCGACTACGCACCTGAGCGCAAGCCGCTGGTCAGTCGCGGCACTACCTATCAGGACGCGTTGCGCTTACTCGGCGTGACGGCCGCCACCGAGCCCTCGGCCATCAAGCGTGCCTATCGCCGCCTGCTGAGCCGTCACCACCCGGACAAGGTGGCTGGCAGTGGCGCCAGCCCCGCGCAAGTGCGTGAGGCCACCGAGCGCACCCGCGAATTGCACAACGCCTATGCGTTGATTCGCGAGCGCCGGGATTTTCGTTGACGATTTTGAAGTGACTGCCCAATCCAATGTGGGAGGGGGCTTACCCCCTCCCACATTGGTTTTGTGCTGATCCTCAGTCGGCATTCGCCTGCGGGCTCAACCAGCCGCGAATCCGGCGATACAACTGTTCCTGCTCGGCGGCGCTGTTGCCGGGCAAGGTCTTCAAGGACACCTGTTTATAACCCTCATTCTTCAAGCGCTTTGCCGCCTGGGCGCGTGCCTGGGCGTTTTTGCGGGCTTGGGCGTTGTCTTGATAGAAGACGTCGGCGGTCGGCAGTTTCAGGCCTGGTGCCAGTTGCTGCACATCTGGATGACGCCCGGTAGGCGTCTGCGCCGCGACCATCACGAGCTTCTGCACCTGGGACGGTTGTTTCTCGCTCAGGTAGCGCGCCGCCCACCAGGCGCCGGTGCCATGGCCGACCAGCACCACCGTACGTGCGCTCTGGGTCTGGGCAAAGGCCACGGCAGCATCGATGCGACTGAAGATGCGCGAGGCGTCAGTCTTGTCCTGCTCGTCGGCGCCCGGCACCACCGCCGGGTCGGTGCCCTCTGCCTCGGCGCTGGCGGCTTGCTCGATCGGTTTGTCAGCCGTGCTCGCGTCCTTACTGCTGGTGTCGACGGTGGCCTTGGGCGCTTCCATGACACGCGGTGGCAGGGTGTCCATGCTCACGTCCGGTAACGACAGGCTGAGGCTGCCCCAATTGGCATCTGGAAATTTACGTCGCAACGGGCCAATTGCTTGCGGCCAGTCAGCATTTTCACCGGCGCCCGGTACGATAATCACCACACCTTCGGGCTCGGCGCTGTTGGCCGGTTTCCACAAGGCAAGGAATGACTCACTGCCGGCCTGCAACTGTTGCTGTTCCTGTTGCGGAATTTTGCGTTCCAGGGCGCTGGCTTCTTCCAGGCTACGCTCGGGCAAGGGCTGGCGTTCGACGGGTTTTTCGGCAGCCGGCGCCGGTGCGTCTGCGGCCTGCACAGAAAAGGCACTGGTAAACAGCAGCGACAGGCACAATGCTGGCAGTGCCGAACGGTTTCGATAGGGCATCGTTGATTTCCGGCCAGAAGAGATTCCAGCAGCCTAATGGGTTGGTCAGTATTTGTCAGTGATGTGAGACGTGGATCATGGGTTTTCGCTGTCTGCTGGTTATCGGCTGTTTGTGCGTTGCCTTGATGGCAAACGCCTCTCCCGCACCTGTCGCCCCGCAGGCGCAGTTGAATGCGCAGCAGCGCGAATGGCTGGCCCAGCATGCGGAACTGCGGGTGGGCGTGGTGTTGCAGGTGCCTTACGCGCAATACGACCGACGTTTGCAGCGCTTGTCCGGGGCGAATGTCGAGTTGATGCAGTGGTTGGCCAAGGCGCTGAACATCGAGCTGACCTGGCGCAACTTCCCTAATCAGGAGCAACTGGAAGCGGCTGTCCGCGACGACGAGGTGGACATTGCCCCCGGCCTGCAACAAACCCCGGCCGGTTTGCGCCTGTGGCTGTTCACCGACCCGTATATGCGCGTGCCCCAACATATTGTTGGCATCCGCGAGGGCGCCGCCGCCGTAGAGTTGGAGAAACTCGACGAGCAATCCCGTGTTGCCGTGCGCATGCCCAGTGCGGTGGCCGATTACCTGCGCAGCACCTATCCCGGCCTTAACCTGCAAGGCGTGCCCATGGAGCGCCAGGCCTTGCAATTACTGGTCAGCCAGCAGGCGCGTTATGCCGTGGTGGATGAAGCGCAATTAAGCCGGCTCTCCGGTGAGGCGGAGTTCGCCGGGTTGGCGGTGGTGGGGGATATCGGCTTGCCGCAATTGCTGCGGGTCGCCACGCGCCGGGATTGGCCGGAATTGGCCGGCATCATGGAAAGCGCCCTGCGCGCCATCCCGGCCCGCGACCTGGATCAACTGCACAGTCGCTGGCTGCAACCCAAATACCCGCGTTTATCCGAATCCAAAGGCCTGTGGCAGAACCTCAGTCTCTTGCTCGGCCTGTTGCTGCTCGCCAGCCTGGCCGTGGTGTTCTGGCAGCGCCGCCAGCAACGCGTGCTGGAGCACGACCTGCTGGCGGCCCGCGAAGAAAGCGCGGCCCGCGCCGCCGGTGCCGAGGCGTTGAGGTTGACGCAGTTTTCCATCGACCAAAGCACTGTCGGCATCTTGTGGGTCAACTGGGACAGCCATGTGCGCTACGCCAATCGTGCGGCCGAAAGCATGCTCGGTTACGCGCCCGGGGCCTTGATCGAACGGCCGCTGGTCGACCTCGACCCGACCCTGGATATGGACCGCTGGCTCAACCTGTGGAAGCGCGCACGGGCCAGCGAAGAGGGGCCGCAGAACTTCGCCACCGATTGTTTGCGCGCCGATGGCAGCATTCTACCGGCCAACGTGTCCTTGAGCTTTCTGCGCTTTGCCGAGGCCGAATACCTGGTGGTCTATCTGAACGACGTCACCGAACTGCGCCGCACCCTGGCCGCGTTGATGCAAAGTGAAGCGCAACTGCGCGAGTTGTCCGCCCACCTGGAAACCGTGCGCGAAGAAGAAAAGGCGCGCATCGCCCGGGAAGTGCACGACGAACTCGGGCAAATGCTCACGGTGCTCAAGCTGGAAACCTCGATGTGCGAGCTGTCCTATGCGCAACTGGATCCAGGCCTGCACGAGCGCTTGAACAGCATGAAGCGCCTGATCGCCCAGTTGTTCCAGTTGGTGCGGGACGTGGCGACGGCGCTGCGTCCGCCGATTCTCGATGCCGGTATTGCCTCGGCGATTGAATGGCAAGCCCGGCGCTTTGAAGCGCGCACGCAAATCCCCTGCCTGGTGCAAGTACCGGATAACCTGCCGGCCTTGAGCGATGCCAAGGCCATCGGCCTGTTCCGTATCCTGCAGGAGGCACTGACCAATGTGATGCGCCATGCCCAAGCGCATACTGTCGAGCTGACCCTGGCGGTGGAAGGCGCCGACCTGCGACTGACCATCAGCGACGATGGCGTCGGTTTCGTCCAGGCCCAGGGGCGCCCGGTGTCGTTTGGCTTGGTGGGGATGCGCGAGCGCGTGCTGATCATGGGCGGGCAACTGAGCCTGAACAGTCAATTGGGCGAGGGCACCACCCTGAGTGTCACGGTGCCGTTGGATGCATGACGATAAGAGGAAGCCCTTGTGATCCGTGTACTGGTAGCCGAAGACCACACCATTGTTCGTGAAGGCATCAAGCAATTGATCGGCCTGGCCAAAGACCTGCTGGTGGTGGGGGAGGCGAGTAATGGCGAACAACTGTTGGAGACCTTGCGCCACGTGCCTTGCGAGGTGGTGTTGCTGGATATCTCGATGCCCGGCGTGAATGGCCTGGAAGCGATCGCACGCATTCGGGCGTTGAGCAATCCGCCGGCGATCCTGGTGCTGTCGATGCACGATGAGGCGCAAATGGCCGCTCGCGCCCTGAAGGTGGGTGCGGCGGGCTACGCCACCAAGGACAGCGACCCCGCGCTGCTGCTGATGGCGATTCGCAAGGTCGCGGCCGGTGGGCGCTACATCGACCCGGACCTGGCGGACCGCATGGTCTTCGAGGTCGGCCTGACTGACTCGAGACCTTTGCATTCGCTGCTGTCCGAGCGTGAATTCTCCGTGTTCGAACGCCTGGCCCAGGGCGCCAACGTCAATGACATCGCCCAGCAACTGGCGCTGAGCAGCAAGACCATCAGTACCCACAAGGCGCGGCTGATGCAAAAGCTGAATATCACCTCCCTGGCCGAGCTGGTGAAGTACGCCATGGAGCACAAGCTCCTCTAACCACATACCCAATAACGACAACCCCAAAACACCGCCGAACCCATTCTTGCCGCTTGCAGCTCGCCTCTTGCAGCTGCCCTGTCCCATCCCCGCCATCCGTGTAGGGCGATCCCTACCCCAAACCTTCCATCCGGCTGATGCGATTCTCTCTTGGCCCCCGATTTCCGGGGGCTCGCGCCTGGACTACGCTTGTGCCACAGCAGTCCAAAACACAAAGGTGCGGGTATGAGCGAGGCGGATTCAAATGATGTGCTGGTCAGCTTTCGTGGCGTGCAGAAGAGCTACGACGGCGAGAACCTGATCGTCAAAGACCTCAACCTGGAGATTCGCAAGGGCGAGTTCCTCACCTTGCTCGGGCCTTCCGGTTCCGGCAAGACCACCAGCCTGATGATGCTGGCCGGCTTCGAAACGCCGACCGCCGGTGAAATCCAGCTGGCCGGGCGCTCGATCAACAACGTGCCGCCGCACAAGCGTGACATCGGCATGGTGTTCCAGAACTACGCGCTGTTCCCGCACATGACCGTCGCCGAGAACCTCGCGTTCCCGCTGTCGGTACGCGGCTTGAGCAAGACCGATATCAGCGAGCGGGTCAAACGCGTGCTGAGCATGGTCCAGCTCGACGCCTTCGCCCAGCGCTACCCGGCGCAACTGTCCGGCGGCCAGCAGCAGCGCGTGGCCTTGGCCCGGGCGTTGGTGTTCGAACCGCAACTGGTACTGATGGACGAACCCCTCGGCGCCCTCGACAAGCAATTGCGTGAACACATGCAGATGGAGATCAAGCACCTGCACCAACGCCTCGGCGTGACCGTGGTGTACGTGACCCACGACCAGGGCGAAGCCTTGACCATGTCCGACCGCGTGGCGGTGTTTCACCAGGGCGAGATCCAGCAGATCGCCGCGCCGCGCACCTTGTATGAAGAGCCGAAAAACACCTTCGTCGCCAACTTCATCGGTGAAAACAATCGCCTCAATGGCCGCCTGTACAGCCATACCGGCGAGCGCTGCGTGGTAGAGCTGGCGCGCGGCGAGAAGGTCGAGGCACTGGCGGTGAACGTCGGCCAGATCGGCGGCCCGGTGACCCTGTCGGTGCGCCCGGAACGCGTCAGCCTCAATGGTTCCAGCGAAAGTTGCGTCAACCGCTTCTCCGGGCGGGTGGCGGAATTTATCTACCTGGGCGACCACGTGCGTGTGCGCCTGGAAGTCTGCGGCAAGGCCGATTTTTTTGTGAAACAACCGATCGCCGAGCTGGACCCGGCCCTGGCGGTTGGCGACGTGGTACCGATTGGCTGGCAAGTCGAGCACGTTCGCGCACTCGACCCACTTCTAGAGGCGAATTGATCGCCCCATGGCTTCACCAACCCTGCACGTGGAGAGAACAACAATGTTGAGATCCCTGAAGTATTCCGTCCTGGCCCTGAGCTTGATGGGCGCTACACAGGCCATGGCCGGCCCGGACCTGACCGTCGTGTCCTTTGGCGGCGCGAACAAGGCTGCACAGGTCAAGGCTTTCTATGCCCCGTGGGAAAGCGCGGGCAACGGCAAGATTGTCGCCGGTGAGTACAACGGTGAGATGGCCAAGGTGAAAGCCATGGTCGACACCAAGAGCGTGTCCTGGGACCTGGTGGAAGTGGAATCGCCGGAATTGTCCCGTGGCTGTGACGAAGACATGTTCGAGCCGCTGGACCCGAAACTGTTCGGTAACAGCGCCGACTACGTGAAGGGCGCGATCCAGCCGTGCGGTGTGGGCTTCTTCGTATGGTCGACCGTTCTGGCCTACAACGCGGACAAACTGGCTTCCGCGCCAACCAGCTGGGCGGATTTCTGGGACACCAAGAAATTCCCGGGCAAGCGCGGCCTGCGCAAGGGCGCCAAGTACACCCTGGAATTCGCCTTGATGGCCGACGGCGTGGCGCCGAAGGACGTGTACAAAGTGCTGGCCGGCAAAGATGGCCAGGACCGTGCGTTCAAGAAGCTCGACGAACTCAAGCCGTCGATCCAATGGTGGGAAGCTGGCGCACAACCGCCGCAATACCTTGCCTCGGGTGACGTGGTGATGAGCTCGGCCTACAACGGCCGTATTGCCGCCGTGCAAAAAGAAAGCAACCTGAAAGTGGTGTGGAACGGCGGCATCTACGACTTCGACGCTTGGGCCATTCCTAAAGGCCTGGCCAAGGACCGTGCTGAAGCAGCGAAGAAATTCATCGCCTTCTCGGTACAGCCGCAGCAGCAGAAGACCTACTCGGAAAACATCGCCTACGGCCCGGCCAACACCCAAGCCGTTCCGTTGCTGGCCAAGGACATCCTCAAGGATATGCCGACTACGCCAGAGAACATCGCCAACCAAGTGCAGATCGACGTGAGCTTCTGGGCAGATAACGGCGAGCAGTTGGAGCAGCGTTTCAACTCCTGGGCTGCCAAGTAACCATGTGGGAGGGGGCAAGCCCCCTCCCACAGGGGTGTGCATTCATTTTTAATGATTCGGAGTCAGCCATGGCTATCGCCGTTCCCTCGAACGAGGTCAACAGCCCCACCCTCAAGCAGCGCCTGGCGCGTGCCGAGCGGCTCAATCGCTGGAAGGCCCAGGCCTTGATTGCGCCGCTGGTGCTGTTTTTGCTGCTGGTGTTCCTGGTGCCGATTGTTGCGCTGCTGTTTAAAAGCGTCGGCAACCCGGAAGTGGTGGGCGGTCTGCCGCGTACCGTGGTGGCGGTGACGGCCTGGGACGGTCGTGGTCTGCCGGGTGAGCCGGTGTATCAGGCCCTGAGTGAGGACCTGGGCGAGGCGCGTAAAAACCAGACCCTGGGCGATCTGTCCAAACGCTTGAACATGGAACTGGCCGGCTATCGCAGCCTGCTGACCAAAACCGCGCGGGCGCTGCCGTTTACCGAAGCGCCTGCCTCTTATAAAGAAGCGCTGGAAAACCTCGACGAACGCTGGGGCGACCCGGCGTACTGGCAGGCGATCCGGCGTAATACCAGCAGCCTGACACCCTTCTACCTGCTGGCGGCTGTCGATCACCGCATCGACGACCTTGGCGAAGTGGCCCCGGCCACCCCTGATCAGGCGATCTACCTGGACATCTTCGCCCGCACCTTCTGGATGGGCCTGGTGATCACCGCCATCTGCCTGTTGCTGGCGTACCCGCTGGCGTACTTGCTGGCCAACCTGCCGGCGCGCAAAAGCAACCTGCTGATGATTCTGGTGTTGCTGCCGTTCTGGACCTCGATCCTGGTGCGGGTGGCGGCGTGGATCGTGCTGCTGCAATCCGGCGGGCTGATCAACAGTGCGCTGATGGGCATGGGCCTGATCGACAAACCCCTGGAGCTGGTGTTCAACCGCACCGGGGTCTACATCTCCATGGTGCATATCCTGCTGCCGTTCATGATTTTGCCGATCTACAGCGTGATGAAAGGCATCTCGCCCACCTACATGCGTGCGGCGATCTCCCTGGGCTGTCACCCGTTTGCCAGCTTCTGGCGCGTGTACTTCCCACAGACGTATGCCGGTGTCGGCGCCGGCTGCCTGTTGGTGTTCATCCTGGCCATTGGTTACTACATCACCCCGGCGCTGCTGGGCAGCCCGAACGACCAGATGGTCAGCTACTTCGTGGCTTTCTACACCAACACCAGCATCAACTGGGGCATGGCGACGGCGTTGGGCGGCTTGCTGCTGCTGGCGACCGTGGTGCTGTACCTGATCTATAACCGGCTGGTGGGCGCCAGTCGCCTGCGCCTGAGCTGAGGAGACCTTGCGATGCTGAGCCCTTATATGTCACCAGTGGAACGGGTGTGGTTCTACAGCTTGCGGATCCTCTGCGGCTTGATCCTGTTGTTCCTGATATTGCCTGTGCTGGTCATCATCCCGCTGTCGTTCAACAGCGGCAGTTTCCTGGTGTATCCGCTGCAAGGCTTCTCGCTGCACTGGTACCAGGATTTCTTCGCCTCGGCGGAATGGATGCGTGCGCTGAAGAACAGCATCATCGTCGCCCCGGCGGCCACGGTGCTGGCCATGGTGTTCGGCACCCTGGCGGCGATCGGCCTGACCCGTGGGAATTTCCCCGGCAAGGCGTTGGTGATGGCCCTGGTGATTTCACCGATGGTGGTGCCGGTGGTGATTATCGGTGTGGCCAGCTACCTGTTTTTTGCGCCACTGGGCCTGGGCAACAGTTTCTTCTCGCTGATCGTGGTGCATGCCGTGCTCGGCGTGCCGTTTGTGATCATCACCGTGTCGGCGACCTTGCAGGGTTTCAACCATAACCTGGTACGGGCCGCCGCCAGCCTGGGCGCCTCGCCATTGACGGCGTTTCGTCGGGTGACCCTGCCGCTGATTGCGCCGGGGGTGATCTCCGGTGCGCTGTTTGCCTTCGCGACTTCGTTCGATGAGGTGGTAGTGACGCTGTTCCTCGCCGGCCCCGAGCAAGCGACCCTGCCGCGCCAGATGTTCAGCGGCATCCGCGAAAACCTCAGCCCGACGATTGCGGCGGCGGCGACCTTGCTGATTGCCTTCTCGGTCGTGCTGTTGTTGACCCTGGAGTGGCTGCGCGGCCGTAGCGAAAAACTGCGCACTGCCCAAGTCTAAAGCCCCGCACAGCCCCCTCCCACAGGGGGGGCTGTGACCATTCAGCGTCTGAATGGAAGACAACCCGATCCAGTCAGCTACTCTTGTGCCAGCCCAACACCGATAAGAGGCCGCGCACATGAGTACTTCCTCATTCAAGATCGCCCACAAACTGCTGACTGGCGCTGGCGCCATTGAACAACTGGCCGCCGAGCTGACGCGCCTGGATGTGGATAACCCCTTGATTGTCACCGACGCGGCGCTGGTCAAGTCCGGCACCGTGGCGCTGGCGCTCGAGCACCTGGGTGAACGCCCTTACGAGATTTTCGACCGCGTGCTGCCCGACCCGGAAATTTCCATTGTTGAAGATTGCATGCAGGCGTACCGCGATGGCGGGCACGACGGCCTGATCGGCGTGGGCGGCGGCAGTGCCATCGACATAGCCAAGAGCGTTGCCGCCTATGCCGGTTACCACGGCGCCCTGGCCGATTTGTTTGGCGTCGACCAGGTGCCGCGCAAGGGCCCGCCGCTGATCGCCATCCCGACCACGGCCGGCACCGGCTCGGAAGTGACCAATGTGGCGATCCTCTCTGACAAGGTCGCGCAGTTGAAGAAAGGCATCGTCAGCGACTACCTGCTGCCGGACGTCGCGCTGATCAGCCCGCAAATGACCCTGACCTGCCCGCGCAGTGTTACCGCCGCCAGCGGCGTGGATGCGCTGGTGCATGCCATTGAGTCCTACCTTTCCCTGAATGCCTCGCCGATCACCGATGCCCTGGCCATCGGTGCGATCAAGCTGATCGCCAAGGCGCTGCCCAAGGCCTACGCCAACCCGGCCAACCTGCAGGCCCGCGATGATATGGCCACCGCCAGCCTGATGGCCGGCATGGCCTTTGGCAATGCGGGGGTGGGCGCGGTGCATGCGTTGGCCTACCCGTTGGGCGGGCGGTTCAATATCGCCCATGGCGTGAGCAATGCGCTGTTGCTGCCGTACGTGATGCACTGGAACAAACTGGCCTGTGTCGAGCGCATGCAGGACATTGCCCAGGCCATGGGTGTGAATGTCATCGGCTTGAGTGTCAACGATGCGGCTGACCAGGCCGTCGAGGCGATGACGCGCTTGTGTGCCGCGGTGGAGATTCCTTCCGGCCTGCGCAGTTTCGGGGTTCCCGAGGACGCCATCCCGGCCATGGCCACGGAAGCGGCGGGTATCGAGCGCTTGATGCGCAACAACCCGCGCAAGCTCAGTGCGGCCGATATCGAGAAAATCTATCGGGCGGCTTACTAGCCGTTGAGTTAGGTCACGGTGCGCAGGGCAAAGCATGAGGTATACAATGCGCGCCATCGTGATTTAGCTCAAAAAAGGTGCGTCATGCAGCCCTTCGTTATCGCTCCATCGATTCTCTCCGCCGATTTCGCCCGCCTGGGTGAGGAAGTGGACAAGGTGTTGGCCGCAGGTGCCGATTTCGTGCACTTCGATGTCATGGACAACCACTACGTGCCCAACCTGACCATCGGCCCGATGGTCTGCGCGGCGCTGCGCAAGTACGGCATCACTGCGCCGATCGATGCGCACCTGATGGTCAGCCCGGTGGATCGCATCATCGGTGACTTCGTTGAAGCGGGTGCTACCTACATCACCTTCCACCCGGAAGCCTCGCTGCACGTCGACCGCACCTTGCAATTGATCCGCGAAGGCGGCTGCAAGGCCGGCCTGGTGTTCAACCCGGCCACCCCGCTGGACGTGCTCAAGTACGTGATGGACAAGGTCGACATGGTGTTGCTGATGAGCGTCAACCCAGGCTTTGGCGGGCAGAAGTTCATCCCCGGCACCCTCGACAAGCTGCGTGAAGCCCGTGCGCTGATCGATGCGTCGGGCCGTGACATCCGCCTGGAAATCGACGGTGGGGTCAACGTCAACAATATCCGTGAAATCGCTGCTGCTGGCGCCGACACCTTCGTGGCCGGCTCGGCGATCTTCAACGCTCCTGACTATCAAGAGGTCATCGCCAAGATGCGCGCCGAACTGGCGCTGGCGCGTCCATGAGCGGCTTTGAGCAGCTGTTCCCCGGCAAACTGCCACGGCTGGTGATGTTCGATCTGGACGGTACCTTGATCGACTCGGTACCGGACCTGGCGGCGGCGGTGGATGAGATGCTGCTCAAGCTGGGGCGCAAGCCGGCGGGGGTCGAGTCAGTACGCCAATGGGTTGGCAATGGCGTGCAGATGCTGGTGCGCCGGGCCCTGGCCAATCACATCGATGCCGAAGGTGTCGATGATGTCGAGGCCGAGCACGCCCTGGAACTGTTCAATGTTGCCTATGAGCGCAGCCACGAACTGACCGTGGTCTACCCCGGCGTACGCGACACCCTCAAATGGCTGAGCAAGCAGGGCGTGGAAATGGCCCTGATTACCAACAAGCCGGAGCGCTTCGTCGCGCCGCTGTTGGACCAGATGAAAATCGGCCGTTATTTTCGCTGGATCATCGGTGGCGATACCTTGCCGCAGAAGAAGCCCGACCCGGCGGCACTGTTTTTCGTGATGAAAATGGCCAATATTCCGGCGTCCCAGTCGTTGTTTGTCGGCGATTCACGCAGTGACGTGCTGGCGGCGAAAGCGGCCGGCGTGCAGTGCGTGGCCCTGAGTTACGGCTACAACCATGGTCGTCCCATCGCCGAAGAGTCGCCGTCGCTGGTGATTGATGACCTGAGACTGCTAATCCCCGGTTGCTTGGGAGCTGGCGCTGAGATAACGTTGCCCGACATCGATCCGTCCCCTTCTGGAAATTCCATCGTGGTGGTCACTCGCAAACTCTGGATGAAAGTCATCAAGGCCCTGGCCCGCTGGCGTTGGCGCGCCTGACTGATCCTGGCCGCGCCATGCGGCACGTTTGCATACCTGACTGTTAGACCCTCACGCCACGAGGCACCCCATGATCCGCGAAGAATTCCTGCGTTTGGCCGCTGCCGGCTATAACCGTATCCCCCTGGCCTGCGAAACCCTGGCCGACTTCGACACGCCGCTGTCGATCTACCTGAAACTGGCCGACCAGCCCAACTCCTACCTGCTGGAGTCGGTACAGGGCGGCGAGAAGTGGGGCCGTTACTCGATCATCGGCCTGCCATGCCGCACGGTGCTGCGGGTGCATGACCATCATGTGAGCATCACCCATGATGGCGTCGAGATCGAAAGTCATGACGTCGAAGACCCGCTGGCCTTCGTCGAAGCCTTCAAGGCGCGCTACAACGTGCCGACCATCCCTGGCCTGCCGCGCTTCAACGGCGGCCTGGTGGGGTACTTCGGCTACGACTGCGTGCGCTATGTGGAAAAACGCCTGGGCAAATGCCCGAACCCGGACCCGCTGGGCGTGCCGGACATTCTGCTGATGGTCTCCGACGCGGTGGTGGTGTTCGATAACCTCGCTGGCAAGATGCACGCGATCGTGCTCGCCGACCCGTCCCAGGTCGACGCCTTCGAGCAAGGCCAGGCCAGCCTCGAAGCACTGTTGGAAAAACTGCGCCAGCCGATCACCCCGCGTCGCGGCCTAGACCTCAGCCGGCCGCCGGCAGCTGACCCGGTGTTCCGCTCCAGCTTTACCCAGGATGACTACGAGCGCGCGGTCGATACCATCAAGGAATACATCCTCGCCGGCGACTGCATGCAGGTGGTGCCGTCGCAACGCATGTCCATCGACTTCAAGGCTGCACCCATTGACCTGTACCGGGCGCTGCGCTGCTTCAACCCGACGCCGTACATGTACTTCTTCAACTTTGGCGACTTCCACGTGGTGGGCAGCTCGCCGGAAGTGCTGGTGCGTGTCGAGGACAACCTGATCACCGTGCGTCCGATTGCCGGCACACGCCCGCGTGGCGCGACCGAAGAAGCGGATGTGGCGCTCGAGGAAGACCTGCTCAGCGACGACAAGGAAATCGCCGAACACCTGATGTTGATCGACCTGGGCCGCAATGACACCGGGCGTGTCTCGGAAATCGGTTCGGTGAAGTTGACCGAGAAGATGGTCATTGAGCGTTATTCCAACGTGATGCACATCGTGTCCAACGTTACCGGCGAGTTGAAGGCCGGGCTGACCGCGATGGATGCATTGCGGGCGATTCTGCCGGCGGGCACCTTGTCGGGCGCGCCGAAGATCCGTGCGATGGAAATCATCGACGAACTGGAACCGGTCAAGCGGGGTGTCTATGGCGGCGCCGTGGGGTATTTCGCCTGGAACGGCAACATGGACACCGCTATTGCGATTCGCACGGCGGTGATCAAGGACGGGGAGTTGCATGTGCAGGCCGGTGGCGGGATTGTCGCCGACTCGGTGCCGGCCCTCGAATGGGAAGAAACCCTGAACAAGCGCCGCGCGATGTTCCGCGCCGTAGCGCTGGCTGAACAGACCCCCAATTCTTGAGGTTTCCCCCATGTTGCTGATGATTGATAACTACGATTCCTTTACCTACAACGTTGTGCAGTACCTGGGGGAGCTGGGGGCCGAGGTCAAGGTGGTTCGCAATGACGAACTGACCGTGGCCGAAATCGCCGCCCTGAACCCGGAGCGCATCGTGGTTTCGCCGGGGCCCTGCACGCCGACCGAGGCGGGTATTTCCCTCGAAGCGATCAAGTATTTCGCCGGCAAGCTGCCGATCCTGGGCGTCTGCCTGGGCCACCAGTCCATCGGCCAGGCCTTTGGTGGTGACGTGGTGCGCGCGCGCCAGGTGATGCACGGCAAGACCAGCCCGGTATTCCATAAGGACCTGGGCGTATTCCAGGCACTCAACAACCCGGTGACCGTGACCCGCTACCACTCGCTGGTGGTCAAGCGTGAAACCCTGCCGGATTGCCTGGAACTGACCGCCTGGACCCAGCTTGAAGACGGCTCCGTCGACGAGATCATGGGCCTGCGCCACAAGACACTGAACGTCGAAGGGGTGCAATTTCACCCCGAATCGATCCTGACCGAGCAGGGCTACGAGCTGTTCGCCAACTTTCTCAAGCAGAGCGGCGGCACGCGCTAAGGACTTTCCATGGATATCAAGACTGCCCTGAGCCGTATCGTCGGCCATCTGGACCTGAGCACCGCTGAAATGAGCGATGTGATGCGCGAGATCATGACCGGTCAATGCACCGACGCGCAGATCGGCGCGTTCATGATGGCGATGCGCATGAAGAGCGAAAGCATCGACGAGATCGTCGGCGCCGTAACGGTGATGCGTGAGCTGGCGGACAAGGTCGAGCTCAAGACCCTCGACGGCGTGGTCGACGTGGTCGGCACCGGCGGTGATGGTGCGAATATCTTCAACGTCTCGACGGCCTCTTCCTTTGTGGTCGCGGCGGCAGGCTGCACCGTGGCCAAGCATGGCAACCGCGCGGTGTCCGGCAAGAGCGGCAGTGCCGACCTGCTGGAAGCGGCCGGCATCTACCTGAACCTCACTCCGGTTCAAGTGGCGCGCTGCATCGATAACGTCGGCATCGGTTTCATGTTTGCCCAATCCCACCATGGTGCGATGAAGCACGCTGCGGGTCCGCGTAAAGACCTGGGCCTGCGCACGCTGTTCAACATGCTCGGCCCGCTTACGAATCCGGCCGGTGTGAAGCACCAGGTGGTGGGCGTGTTCAGCCAGGCGCTGTGCCGGCCATTGGCTGAAGTGCTGCAGCGCATGGGCAGCAAGCATGTGCTGGTGGTGCATTCCAAAGACGGCCTGGACGAGTTCAGCCTGGCTGCGCCAACGTTTGTGGCGGAGCTGAAGAATGACCAGATCACCGAATACTGGGTCGAGCCGGAAGACCTGGGCATGAAGAGCCAGAGCCTGCATGGTCTGGCGGTGGAAAGCCCGGCGGCGTCCCTGGAACTGATTCGCGATGCCCTGGGGCGTCGCAAGACTGAGAACGGTCAAAAAGCCGCGGAAATGATTGTTCTGAATGCTGGCGCGGCACTTTACGCTGCCGACCATGCCTATAGTCTTAAGGAAGGTGTCGAATTGGCCCACGATGCGCTGCACACCGGTCTGGCTCGTGAAAAGCTCGAAGAGCTGGGAGCATTCACCGCTGTATTCAAGATGGAGAATGAAGGATGAGTGTTCCGACCGTTCTGGAAAAAATCCTCGCCCGCAAGGCCGAAGAAGTGGCCGAGCGCCGCGCCCGTGTGAGCCTGTCCGAGTTGGAAGCACAGGCGAAAATCGCCGATGCCCCACGCGGCTTTGCCAATGCCTTGATCGCCCAGGCCAAGCTCAAGCAGCCCGCCGTCATCGCCGAGGTCAAGAAGGCCTCGCCGAGCAAAGGTGTAATCCGCGAAAACTTTGTCCCGGCCGACATCGCCGCCAGCTACGAGAAGGGCGGGGCGACGTGCCTGTCGGTGCTGACCGATATCGACTACTTCCAAGGCTCCGACCTGTTCCTGCAGCAGGCCCGCGCCGCGTGCAAGTTGCCGGTGATCCGCAAGGATTTCATGGTTGACCCGTACCAGATCGTCGAAGCCCGTGCCTTGGGCGCCGACTGTGTATTGTTGATCGTCTCCGCATTGGATGACGTGAAGATGGCCGAGCTGGCGGCCGTGGCCAAGAGCGTCGGTCTGGATGTGCTGGTGGAAGTGCACGACGGCGATGAGCTGGAGCGCGCGCTGAAAACCCTCGACACACCGCTGGTGGGGGTCAACAACCGCAATCTGCACACCTTTGAAGTCAGCCTGGAAAACACCCTCGACCTGCTGCCGCGTATTCCGCGTGACCGCCTGGTGATCACCGAGAGTGGCATCGTCAACCGTGCCGATGTGGAGCTGATGGAAATCAGTGGGGTGTACTCGTTCCTGGTGGGCGAGACCTTCATGCGTGCGGAAAACCCTGGGGCGGAGCTGCAGCGTCTGTTCTTCCCGGAGCGTGGCGTGGCGGTCAGTGGTTCGACTCTCGATTGATTTGAAATGCGATCGAAATGTTTGAGGGGGCTTGCCCCCGATGGCGGCGGTTCAGTTGGAGCATCCTTGACTGACACACCGCTATCGGGGCGAGCCCCCTCCCACATTTGGGTTTGTGTTTATTCAGATAGGTAGGTGCCCATTGATCCAGCCAGTGTCGATGCGTGTTGAAGCAGGCCTTGCCGCCGAGCAAGACCTGCTGGCCGCCGTATGCGCGGGTGAGTCGCAGTGTGGGCTGCTGTTCTGGCAGCCCAGCGATCAGGCGCTGGTGATGCCGCGTCGTCTGAGTCGCTTGCCCGCGTTTGAAGCGGCGAGCCGGGTCTCGGCGGATGCCGGTTGGCCGGTGCTCTTGCGCGAAACTGGCGGCGAACCGGTGCCGCAGTCCAGCGCCACCGTCAATATCGCCTTGGTTTACGCTCCCCCGCGCAGTGAAGGCGATCAGGGACGTATCGAAACCGGTTATCAGCGTCTATGCCAACCGATCTGCGATTTGCTCATCGAGCTGGGCGGGGATGCCTCCGTCGGCGAAATTGACGGAGCGTTCTGCGACGGTCGTTACAACGTTAACCTCAACGGTCGCAAAATGGTCGGCACTGCCCAGCGCTGGCGACAGAGTGGTGGCCGCCCGGTGGGGTTGGTGCACGGTGCGTTGTTGCTGGATAACGATCGCGAAGAACTGATCGCGGCGGTCAATCGCTTCAACGAAGCCTGCGGCCTGGAGCAGCGGGTGCGTGCCGACAGCCATATCGCCCTGCACGAAGCATTCCCCGCGCCGGATGCAATCAGCCGGCTGGACACCCTGTACCGTCAAATGCTGGCCAGCTTCCTGCCGGGTTAACGGGTACCGAACACCACCATCGTCTTGCCTTTGACGTGCACCAGGTTGCGCTCTTCCAGGTCTTTGAGCACGCGGCCGACCATCTCCCGTGAACAGCCGACGATACGTCCGATCTCTTGGCGCGTGACTTTGATTTGCATGCCATCAGGGTGTGTCATGGCGTCGGGCTGCTTGCACAACTCCAGCAGGCAGCGCGCCACACGCCCGGTGACGTCGAAGAACGCCAGGTCGCCGACCTTGCGCGTGGTGTCTCGCAGGCGCTGGGCGATCTGACCGCTGAGGGCATAGAGGATGTCGGGATCCTGTTGGGCCAACTCGCGAAACTTCGTGTAGCTGATTTCGGCCACTTCGCACTCGACCTTGGCCCGTACCCAGGCGCTACGCTCCTGTTCCTTGCCGGCTTGTTCAAACAGCCCTAACTCCCCGAAGAAATCTCCGGTATTAAGGTAGGCGATGATCATTTCGCGACCGTCTTCATCCTCGATCAGGATGGTGACCGAGCCTTTGATAATGAAGAACAGTGTTTCGGAGCGTTCGCCAGCACAGATGATGTTGTGCTTGGCCGGGTAGCGCCGGCGTTGGCAGTGCATCAGCAACTTGTCGAGATTTTTGATCTTGGGTATGGGCGTCAGAGCAACCATGGTTGTATCCCGAAAGTCGGCACGAGGTGGTTGGGATTGTTGTAGTCAGCGGTATCGGCATTGATACACGTTGTATGAGGGTGGCAATACGCCACTCATTTGGCGCCAGCTTAACAGACACATTCTGACTCGATTAGCGAATTTACCGAGCAACCCCCCGTTATTGATCGCTTTGATGGGAAACCCTGCCGCGTCCGGGCCCTGTGCTAAGCTGGCGACCCTTTTTTAGCAGTGGAGTCTGGGCGATGAAGGCACGCATCCAATGGGCGGGCGAAGCCATGTTCCTCGGTGAGTCGGGCAGCGGCCATGTGGTGGTCATGGATGGCCCGCCGGAAGCCGGTGGCCGTAACCTGGGCGTACGCCCGATGGAAATGCTTCTGCTTGGTGTGGGCGGTTGCAGCAATTTCGACGTGGTCAGCATCCTGAAAAAATCCCGCCAGGCCGTAGAAAGCTGCGAAGCCTTCCTGGAAGCCGAGCGCGCCACTGAAGATCCCAAGGTGTTCACCAAGATCCACATGCATTTTGTGGTGAAGGGCCGGGCGTTGAAAGAAGCCCAGGTCAAGCGTGCCATCGAGTTGTCGGCGGAGAAGTACTGCTCAGCGTCGATCATGCTCGGCGCAGCCGGTGTGGCCATCACTCATGATTACGAGATCATCGAGTTGGGTTGATCGCCAATAGGCAAAAGAAAAGGGCGCTTCGAGAGCGCCCTTTTTTGCAGGTGCGGGTTGGGTCAGATGCGGTAGGTACTTTTGGTCATGACCTTGGCCAGCAGGCTCATGCCGAATCTCACTGGCGCCGGGAAGCGGAAACCGCCTGCATCCAATGCACTTTCTGCGTGGTGCGCTTCATCGATGCGCATCTGCTCAAGAATTGCCCGGGACTTTTCGTCGTCGGCTGGCAGTTGTTCCAGGTGTTCATCCAGATGCTTGCACACTTGATGTTCAGTCGCGGCGACAAAGCCGAGGCTGACCTTGTCGCTGATCAGGCCGGCAGCAGCGCCGATGCCAAACGACAAGCCGTAAAACAGTGGGTTGAGCACGCTGGGGTGGCTGCCCAACTGACGAATACGTTGCTCACACCAAGCCAGGTGATCGATTTCTTCTTCGGCGGCGTGCTCCATGGCTGCACGTACCTGCGGCAGCTTGGCGGTCAGGGCCTGGCCTTGGTACAGCGCCTGGGCACAGACTTCGCCGGTATGGTTGATGCGCATCAGGCCAGCCACATGACGGGTGTCGGTCTCGCTCATCTGCGCATCAGGCTGCAGGATGGCGGGCGACGGACGGTAGGGTTGGCCGCTGAAGGGCAGCAACGTGCGCATGGCCATGTCGGCTTGCAGCAACAGACGGTCTATCGGCGAGTAGTGACGTTGGGTAGTCATGCTGACCTCCAGGAAGAATCTCGGCGGCCAGTTTACCGCAAGAGAGAGGAACGCGTTTGCCCTGAGTCAAGGGCATGGGGTCGCAGCCTTGGACCGCGCCCCTTGCAGCGGGCTATTTCAGCCCGGCGGCCAGTTCATCTGGCGCTGACCCAGTACATGCATATGGATGTGGTAAACCGTCTGCCCACCGTCTTCATTGCAGTTCATCACCACGCGGAAACCTTTCTCGCAGCCTTGCTCCACTGCCAAGCGTTGGGCGGTGAACAGAATATGGCCGGCCAGGGCTTTATCGTCCTCGGTCAGGTCATTCAATGTACGGATAGGTTTCTTCGGGATAACCAGAAAATGTACCGGCGCCTGTGGGGCAATATCGTGGAAGGCGAGGACTTGATCATCTTCGTAGATAATCTTCGCGGGTATTTCTCTGTTGATGATCTTGGTGAACAGAGTATCCACAGCTGTTTCTCCATTATGAAAGTGCAAGGTGAGTGTACTCAGGCGATCAGCGTGGGCAATAGGCCTTGTTGATGGCGCCGGCGATCTTGCGGGTCAGCCATCGCGGGCTGAAACGCGGGCTGAAGGCCAGCCAGCGATTACGTCGCCCGGGAATGATGATGGCTTTGTTCTTTTCCAGTGCGCGCACGGTATAGAGCGCCACTTCTTCCGGGCTCATCAATTGCTCGCTGCGGTCGAGTTTGGCGGTGTCCATCTGCGCTGTACCGAAGAAGGCGGTGCGCGTAGGGCCTGGGCAAAGCACCGAGACCTTGATGCCACAGGTCTTGAGTTCTTCGCGCAAGCCTTCGGAGAAATGCAGCACATAGGCCTTGCTGGCGTAGTAGCTACTCATCCAGGGTCCGGGTTGGAACGCTGCGACCGAGGCGACGTTGAGAATCTGTCCGCCGCCTTGCAGCGCCATGGTATTGCCCAGGGCGTGGCACATGCGGGTGAGGGCGAGGATGTTGACTTCGATGAGGTCTTGCTCGGTCATCCAGTCCTGAGCCAGGAATGGCCCACTGGTGCCAATGCCAGCGCAGTTCACCAGCAAATCGATCTGCCGCTCGCCTTCTTCCAGCTCCAGCAGGAACCCGGACAAGCGCAATGGCTCACCCAGGTCGCATGCCCGAAACAGCACCTCGACGCCGAAGCGTTGGGTCAATTCGATTGCAATGCTTTCCAACTGATCACGCTGGCGGGCCACCAGAATCAAGCTGCGGCCGCGACGGGCCAGGGCCTCGGCCAAAGCCAGGCCGATGCCGCTGGAGGCACCGGTGATCAGAGCGTAACGGGTCATGCCTTTCTCCATCGCAACGCGCTGCGCCTGGGATGGAGGCATCACAGGCGCGGGGCGTTTCTTTACTGTTCTGGAGAGTCTACAGGTTCGGCCGCGTCGTCAGCACTTTGCGCGTCTTCTTCCTCGACGATCACGCTTTGGTCGGCGTCGTCATCGGAGGTGATGGAGCTGCTTTCGTAGCTGCTATCCACGTTGGCTTCGAGTTGGTCCAAGTAGCCGTTCATGCCCAGCGTTACCACGATGATGAGCATCAGCGGAATGAATGCCAGCCACAGCGAGGCCAGGACTTTCACCGCAGTGGAGTTGCGCGGTGGCGGTGCGCCGTACTGGTTGGCGCCCGCATTACCCGGCAAAACCAGCAGCAGAAGCGGGAAAATGCTGTTCACCAGCGGTACCAGGTTCAGCAAGTAAAGCCATCCGGACCAGCCCAGGTCGTGCAGGCGTTGAACGCCGATTTGAACGCTGACCCAGACCAGTGCCACAAACAACGCGAGACCGAGCAGCACGCCGAGGAGGGTGCCTGCTGTCGGCGAGGCGGTGGCCACGGCAAAGCTGACGGTACTGATGATGCCACCCGCTACCAACAGCGTGAGGGTCAGCACCAACGTCCAGGCGAGATAACGCAGGCGGCCGATCCGTCCGTGGATCGTGAAGACCTTGAGGGTGGAGTACTCCGGCAGGTTCTCACCTACGGCGGCGCGTGGCGGTGCGTAGGGGGAAGCGGCTGGACGAGAGAAGTCAGTGGCGGCGGAACCTGTCTCGTGGGTTTCGGCGAGGCTGAAGGCCACGGGTTGTTCTGCTTCGATACGCGCATCGACCCCGGCGTTTTTCAGCGCAGTGAGGTAGGTTTCGGCGTCGGGGCGGGACAGGTCACGCTTCAGCGCAACGGGGCGGCCTGTGAAGAGTTTCTCGATTTCCTCGACTGTGCTCTTGAACAGTTCAGCCAGGTTCAGCTTGGCCGTGGTGCTTTCGACACCCGGGAGCAAGGCTCCATCAAACACAATCTTGAAACGGTTGTCGCTCATGCGGGCATCCTTGTCACGGAATCAGTGGGGTAGTGCAGGCCTGCTCAATCGGCAGGCCGTGCGGTTGGGTCAGCGTGGCCAGCGTAACTGCGCCGCCTGCTCGAGCGCCTTGCGGTATTCGGCATCCAGACGGGCAACGAGTTCATCGACGCTGGGTAAATCATTGATCTCACCGACGCCTTGGCCAGCGGACCATACGGTCTTCCAGGCCTTGGCTTCGTCGCTCAACGGTTTGAGCTTGGAGCCGAAGTTTACTTCGCCTTTGCCTTGCAGGGCAGCGAGGTCGAAACCGGCGTTTTCCAGGCTCTGGCGCATAAAGCTTGCAGGCACACCGGAGACAGCAGGAGTGTGCACGATGTCAGCGGCGCGCGATGTGAGCAGCATCTCTTTATACGCATCTGGCGCGTGGCTTTCAGTGGTCCCGATAAAACGTGTGCCGAAATAGGCCAGGTCTGCCCCCAGCAACTGGGCGGCGAGGATCTCATGGCCGTGGTTAAGGCAGCCGGCCAGCAGCAGGGTTTTATCGAAGAATTGGCGGATTTCCGCGATCAGCGAGAATGGGCTCCAGGTGCCGGCATGGCCGCCGGCGCCTGCGGCGACGGCGATCAGGCCGTCCACGCCGGCTTCAGCGGCTTTTTCAGCATGGCGCCGGGTAGTGACGTCGTGAAACACCAGGCCGCCGTAGCTGTGCACAGCATCCACCAACTCCTTCACCGCGCCCAGGCTGGTGATGACGATGGGTACCTTGTGTTCAACACAGATCGCCAGGTCCGCCTCCAGGCGAGGGTTGCTGTTGTGCACAATCAGGTTGACGGCGTAGGGGGCTGGATTGTCCAACTGCGCCAGACCCGCTTCGATTTCCTGCAGCCAGGCCTTGAAACCACTGCTCTCGCGTTGGTTGAGCGCCGGGAAACTGCCGACCACGCCATTGCGGCAGCAGGCCAGTACCAGTTGCGGATTGGAAATCAGGAACATCGGCGCAGCCACCACGGGCAGGCGCAGACGTTGTTCAAGCAGAGCGGGCAGCGACATTTGGAGGTACCCCGAATAATTGAAGTTAGAACGGTTTGACCACGACCAAAATTACGATTGCCAGCAATATCAGAACCGGGACCTCATTGAACCAGCGATAAAAGACATGGCTGCGGGTGTTTTCGCCACGGGCGAAACGTTTTACCTGCGCGCCGCACATGTGGTGGTAACCAATCAGGAACACTACCAGGGTCAACTTGGCGTGGATCCAGGCGCCGGATTTAAAAATGCCGGGGTTAAGGGCTATCAGCCAGATACCAAACACCAGGCTGGCCAGCATCGCCGGGCCCATGATGCCGCGGTACAACTTGCGCTCCATGACGCTGAAGCGTTCCTTGCTGACGGTGTCTTCGCTCTGTGCGTGGTAGACGAACAGGCGTGGCAGGTAGAACAGCCCGGCAAACCAGCAGACGATGCTGACGATATGGAAGGCTTTGACCCATAGATAAAGCATTTTTAGTTATTCCCAGGTTCACGGTAGCGAAGATAGTAGTGGCTCATGCGCCCGTACGTCACGTTGACGGTTGTCGCAGGACGATGCGGCCCCTATTATCGACGGCTTTCCAGTGGTTCGTTGAGGGCAGGTTTATGGTCAAGGTCGGTATCGTCGGCGGCACAGGTTACACCGGTGTCGAATTGCTGCGTCTGTTGGCTCAGCATCCGCAAGCTGAGGTGGTGGTCATTACCTCTCGATCCGAGGCCGGCCTGGCCGTGGCCGATATGTACCCGAACCTGCGAGGCCACTACGACGGCCTGGCGTTCAGTGTTCCGGACATCAACACTCTTGGCGCCTGCGATGTCGTGTTCTTTGCCACCCCTCATGGCGTTGCCCATGCGTTGGCTGGCGAACTGCTTGCCGCTGGCACCAAGGTCATCGACCTGTCGGCTGACTTCCGCCTGCAAGACGCCGACGAATGGGCCAAATGGTACGGCCAGCCGCACGGTGCTCCGGAACTGTTGGAAGAGGCGGTGTACGGCCTGCCGGAAGTCAATCGTGAACAGATCAAGCAGGCGCGTCTGATCGCTGTGCCGGGTTGCTATCCGACGGCGACGCAACTGGGATTCCTGCCGTTGCTGGAAGCTGGGTTGGCGGATGCTTCGCGCCTGATCGCAGACTGCAAGTCGGGCGTCAGCGGCGCCGGCCGTGGTGCAGCGGTCGGTTCGCTGTACTCCGAGACGTCGGAAAGCATGAAGGCCTACGCAGTAAAAGGGCATCGCCATTTGCCGGAAATCCGCCAGGGGCTGCGTCGCGCCGCCGGCAAGGACGTTGGCCTGACCTTCGTGCCACACCTGACGCCGATGATTCGTGGCATTCATTCCACGTTGTATGCCACCGTAGTCGATCGTTCGGTAGACCTGCAGGCTTTGTTTGAAAAGCGTTATGCCAACGAGCCGTTCGTCGATGTTATGCCTGCCGGCAGCCATCCGGAAACCCGCAGCGTGCGAGGCGCTAACGTGTGCCGTATTGCGGTGCATCGTCCGCAGGATGGTGACCTGGTGGTGGTGTTGTCGGTGATCGATAACCTGGTCAAGGGCGCGTCGGGCCAGGCGGTGCAGAACATGAACATCCTGTTTGGCCTGGATGAAAAGCTGGGCCTGTCCCACGCCGGCATGCTGCCTTAAGACGATTTCCTGAATGTACAAAAGGCCCGTTGATCGGGCCTTTTGTGTTTCTAATGGCGGCGATGCAGATTGATATACCGTAACAATAGTTGACCGCTTTTCTAGGAGAAGCGGATAATGCCCGCCATTACGCATATGGCGGCGTTACGCCGGGAGATTATCAGCATGAGCGTTGAATCCTTCACCCCCACGGCTTTGCAATTCACCCACGGTGCTGCGCACAAGGTGAAGAGCCTGGTCGATGAAGAGGGTAATGATCGCTTGAAGCTGCGCGTATTCGTTACGGGCGGCGGTTGTTCAGGGTTTCAGTACGGTTTCACCTTCGATGAAGATGTGGCCGACGATGACACCATTGTTGAACGCGAGGGTGTGAGCCTGGTTGTGGACCCGATGAGTTTTCAATACTTGGCAGGCGCCGAGGTGGATTATCAGGAAGGTCTTGAGGGTTCGCGTTTTGTGATCAAGAACCCTAACGCCACCACCACGTGTGGTTGTGGGTCTTCGTTTTCGATCTGATTGATAGCCTGATCCAAAACGAATAAAAAACGCCGCTTGGCTTTGATCGGCCAAGCGGCGTTTTTGTGTCTGAGTATCCTGGTGGAAGGCAGTCAGGCGGGGTAGATCGCGCCGAGTACGCGTAGTCCGCGTGCTCCGGTGACGCTGGGCCGGTTGGCGGTAATGCCTTCCAGGCAGCAGTGAGCCAGCCAGGCGAAGGCCATGGCTTCGACCCAGTCAGGATCTACGCCATAAGTGGCAGTGCTACTGACTTGGGTAGATGGCAGCAGGGCGGCCAGGCGGTTCATCAATGTAAGGTTATGGGCGCCGCCACCACAGACCAGCAGGGTTTCGGTCTGGGGTTGTGCCGTTTGCAGGGATTCGACGATGGTCAAGGCGGTCAATTCCAGCAAGGTGGCCTGGACGTCCTGGGGAGGGAATGCTGGCAGGCTGCCAAGGTGCTGCTGCAGCCACGCCAGGTTGAAGACTTCGCGCCCGGTGCTCTTCGGCCCTTTAGTTATAAAGAATGGGTCGCTGAGTAGCGTCTTGAGCAGTTGTGGCTCGACGTTGCCACCGGCTGCCCATTGGCCGTCACGATCAAAGTGTTCGCCGCGCTGGTGGTGGATCCAGGCGTCCAGCAGGACGTTGCCGGGACCGCAGTCGAAGCCGGCGACAGGCTTGCCGGTCTCGATCAGGCTCAGGTTGCTGAAACCGCCGATATTCAATACTGCACGGTGGCCGGTGCTTTCACCAAACAACGCTTCATGAAATGCGGGTACCAGAGGCGCACCCTGGCCGCCAGCGGCGACATCGCGGCTGCGGAAGTCGCTGACTACGGTGATGCCCGTCAGCTCCGTGAGCAGCGCCGGGTTACCGATCTGCACGGTGAAGCCTCGGGCGGGCTCGTGGCGGATGGTCTGGCCATGGCTGCCGATCGCGCGTATGTCCCGAGGCTTGAGGTTTTGCTGGTCGAGCAGGGTGTGAATGCCCCGGGCGGCGAGAGTGACCCAGTGCTGCTGGGCAATCGCTGAGCGGGCAATCTCATCCGGGCCGCTGGCGCACAGGCTTAACAGTTCTGCGCGCAGGGTGTCCGGCATGGGGGTGTAGTGGGTGGCGATCAGATTGACCGCCGAGTCTTGTTCGATCAGGGCGATATCCAGGCCATCGAGGCTGGTCCCGGACATCACACCTATATAGAGCGCCATCCCTTAGCGCTTCGCCGAGGCCAGCAGGGTGGAGCGCTCCTGATCCATGCGCGCCATCAGCGGCTGGCTTTGTTGCATGAAGCGCGCGCGTTCGGCCTTGGCGATCGGGTCGGCCATCGGCAGTTTCTGGCCCAGCGGGTCAACGTGTACGCCATTGACCTGGAACTCATAGTGCAAGTGCGGGCCGGTGGATAGGCCAGTGGTGCCGATATAACCGATCACTTGGCCCTGCTTCACATTGCCGCCAGTTTTCACGCCCTTGGCGAAACCTTGCATATGGCCGTACAGGGTGCGGTAGGTGTTGCCGTGCTGGATGATTACCGTGTTGCCGTAGCCACCACGACGCCCGGCGAGCAGGACCTTGCCATCACCGGCAGCCTTGATGGGCGTACCGCGCGGGGCGGCATAGTCGACGCCTTTGTGGGCGCGGATTTTGTTCAGAATTGGATGCTTGCGACCCATGGAGAAACGCGAGCTAATACGAGCGAAATCCACCGGGGTGCGGATAAAGGCCTTGCGCATGCTGTTGCCATCAGCGGTGTAGTAGCTGCTGTTGCCTTGCTTGTTGGTGTAACGGACGGCGGTGTAGGTCTTGCCGCGGTTGGTGAAGCGTGCGGAAAGAATGTTGCCGGTGCCGACCACTTTGCCGTTGGCGACTTTCTGCTCGTAGATCACGTCGAATTCATCGCCCTGGCGGATGTCCTGGGCGAAGTCGATGTCGTAACCAAACACGCTGGCCATGTCCATGGTCATGCTATGGGACAGGCCGGCGCGTGCGGCAGATTGTGACAGTGAGCTGTTGATCACGCCGTGAACGTAGGCGGAGCGCATGACTGGCTTGGTAGTGGTGCGGTTGAAGGCAAAGCCTTTGGCGCCTTTTGTAAGGGAGATGCTTTCGAGGTCGCTGACGTTAGTGTGCAGGTTGTTCAACTGACCGTCTGGTGTCAGTTCGAACTCAAGTTTCTGGCCGTGCTTGAGTTGGGTGAATTGCTTGGCTTGTTTATCACTGGCCAGCACGTCGTTAACGGTTGCTGCGGAAAGGCCTACTTTCTCGAACAGGGTCGAGAGCGTGTCGCCTTTGGCCACCGTCACTTCGCGATGTTGAGGGTTCTTGGCAGCGTCTACTACGGACTTTTTCTGTTCCTGAGCGGCTTGCTGGGTATCTTCCGGCGTGTTTTCTATCTGGGCAAACGGTGATTCAACTGGAGCATTTGTGGCTTGTTGGGCATCGGAAGCGTCTTGATCTTGTGTCAGTTGTTCAACCGGACTCTCCAAGTCAAGGCTCAGGGATGTTCGTTTGGCTTCTACGTCACTGGAAGGGAATACCAGGAGTGCCAGGCTGAGAAGGGCGGCGATACCACTTGCAGCGAGCAGGTGGGTCTTCGGGTAAAGCGGCGGCGCTTTAGACGGTTCAGTGGTCATAGGTAATTTTGACTTTGAAGATGAAATGGAAAAGATGAATGACATGATGAAGATGAAATAACTGTATAAAATATAACCAAATCATCTGTGGCGCAAGCTCGCGAACGCTGGGCTTGCTGAACGGTGTCCGTGCGCAGGGCAAAACTTGTAATTAGTCCCTGATCTTGTATGGTTGGTTCCCTTTTGAATCTGAGCCTTGCGGGTCTGTTATGAAGTCGGTTGAAGAGCAGCTAGCGCTGATAAAACGTGGTGCGGAAGAACTGTTGGTCGAGGCTGAGCTGATCGAGAAGCTCAAGCGTGGCCAACCCCTGCGTATTAAGGCTGGCTTCGATCCAACGGCGCCGGACCTGCACCTGGGTCATACCGTGCTTATTAATAAGCTGCGTCAGTTCCAGGAGCTGGGGCATCAGGTGATCTTCCTTATCGGTGATTTCACCGGGATGATCGGCGACCCGAGCGGTAAGAGTGCTACACGTCCGCCGCTGACCCGTGAGCAGGTTCTCGATAATGCCGAGACCTATAAGACCCAGGTATTCAAGATCCTTGACCCGGCCAAGACCGAGGTGGCGTTTAACTCTACCTGGATGGATCAGATGGGGCCGGCGGATTTCATTCGCCTGACGTCTCAGTACACGGTTGCGCGGATGCTTGAGCGCGATGACTTCGATAAGCGCTACTCCACTAATCAGCCGATAGCCATTCATGAGTTCCTGTATCCGCTGGTCCAGGGCTATGACTCGGTGGCGTTGCGTGCCGATGTGGAGCTGGGTGGGACCGACCAGAAGTTTAACCTGCTGATGGGGCGCGAGCTGCAGCGGGCTTATGGTCAGGAGGCTCAGTGCATTTTGACCATGCCTTTGCTGGAGGGGTTGGACGGCGTCAAGAAGATGTCCAAGTCTCTGGGTAACTATGTAGGGATCCAGGAGGCGCCGGGTGTCATGTACGGCAAGCTGGTCTCCATTCCTGATGCGCTGATGTGGCGTTATTTCGAACTGTTGAGCTTCCGCTCGATGGATGAAATCAATGCGCTGCGTGCTGATGTTGAGGCGGGTGCTAATCCGCGTGATGTGAAGATTAAGTTAGCCGAAGAGATCGTTGCTCGTTTTCATGGTGAGGAGGCTGCGGCTAATGCTCATCGTGCGGCGGGTAATCGCATGAAGGATGGCGAGCTGCCGGATGATCTGCCTGAGATTGAATTGACTGCTGTCGAAGCCATGCCGATTGCTGCTGTCCTTAATAAGGCAGGTCTAGTGAAGAACTCCGCGGTTGCGCGTGATCTCCTGGGTTCTGGTGGTGTGCGTATAGATGGTGAGGTGGTAGATCGCACCTTTATATACGAACTGGGCGCTACCCACATTTGCCAGGCAGGGAAGAAGGCATTTGCGCGTATTACGCTCAAAACCGAATGACCTGAAATTAAGTGTTGACGGCGAATTATATCTGTCTATAATTCGCCCCACTTCCGGCGCAGTCGAAACGTAAAACTCCTTGATAAACAAAGAGTTATGCAAGATTAGACAGCGGTTTGCTTCAGTTCATCGAAGTCCAGAAGGAGTTGATAGTGTCGTGTTATTTGGCTCTATTAACGATTCGATCTTCTCGGTCGAAAGCGGAGAAAAAGAGGTGTTGACAGCAGCGTGTAACGCTGTAGAATTCGCCTCCCGCTGACGAGAGATCGGAAGCGCAAGTGGTTGAAGTTGTTGAAGAAATCTTCGAAAGCTTCTGAAAATAATCACTTGACAG